>JAEESD010000073.1 GCA_016286145.1 Bacteroidales bacterium
TGGCTGCGTAGACTGCGCCCTTTGCGCCGTTGAGTGAAAGCCACTCGCCCTCCTTGTAGACGGTGTCTGAGCCTTCGAAGCTGACGGTCTTGTTCTCGAAGTCGATCTTCATAGCCTCGCAACCTACGATGCAGCACTTACCCCAACCACGGGCGACGAGTGCGGCGTGGGAGGTCATACCTCCGCGGGTTGTAAGGATACCGGCAGAAGCGCGCATACCCTCGATGTCCTCGGGAGAGGTCTCCTCACGGATGAGGATGACGGGCTGCTTCTTCGCTGCGGCTGCCATAGCGGCCTCGGATGTGAAGACGATAGTTCCCACTGCTCCACCGGGGGATGCGGGAAGACCCTTGGCGATGACGGCTGCCTTCTTCTCGGAAGCGGGGTCAAGGATAGGGTGAAGGATTTCGTCGAGCTGGGCGGGAGAAACGCGCATGACTGCGGTCTTCTCATCGATCATGCCCTCGTCGAGCATATCCATCGCCATCTGGAGAGCGGCGATACCGGTACGCTTGCCGATACGGCACTGGAGCATGTAGAGGTGTTTGTCCTGGATAGTGAACTCGATGTCCTGCATATCGTGGAAGTGATCCTCCAGACGCTTGCGGATACCGTCGAGCTCTGCGTAGACCTCGGGCATAGCCTTCTCAAGGCTCTCGAGATGCTTGTTGTGATCGGTTTTTGTTGCCTCGTTAAGAGGGTTAGGAGTACGGATACCAGCGACGACATCCTCGCCCTGGGCGTTGATGAGCCACTCACCGTAGAATTTGTTGTCTCCGTTTGCAGGGTTACGGCTGAAGGCAACACCGGTTGCGGAGGTAGCGCCCATGTTACCGAATACCATAGACTGGACGTTGACTGCTGTTCCCCAATCATCAGGAATCTTCTCGATACGGCGGTAAGCGATTGCGCGCTTTCCGTTCCAGCTCTTGAAGACGCCACCGATCGAGCCCCAAAGCTGGGCCTTCGCATCGTCCGGGAATTCAACACCAAGAACTTCCTTGATCCTTACCTTGAAGGCCTCGGCAAGCTCCTTGAGTTCGTCTGCGGTAATATCTGTATCAAGCTTGTAACCTTTCTTTTCCTTGAGGTCGGCCATCATACGGTCGAGCTGCTGGCGGATACCCTGTCCGTCCTCAGGCTCGATACCTTCTGCCTTCTCCATCACGACGTCTGAGTACATCATAATAAGACGACGATACGCATCGTAGACGAAGCGGGGGTTTCCGGTCTTCTCGATAAGGCCCGGGATAGTAGCCGAGCAAAGACCGATATTGAGGATGGTGTCCATCATACCGGGCATCGAGCTGCGTGCGCCGGAGCGGCAGCTGACGAGGAGCGGGTTCTTCGGATCACCGAATTTCATTCCCATAAGTTTCTCGGTAGCTGCAAGAGCCTCGGCAACTTCTGCCTTCAGTTCCTCAGAGTAACCTCCGCCAAGGGCGTAGTACTCTGCGCAGCACTCTGTAGTGATGGTGAAACCTGCGGGAACAGGCATTCCGAGCCTGCTCATCTCAGCAAGGTTAGCTCCCTTTCCACCAAGGAGCTCTCTCATAGCGCCATCGCCTTCGGCGGTCTTACCACCAAAACGATAGACTCTCTTTTTTGTTTCTGCCATAATTTGTTTTAGTATGTTGTTGTTTTAGTTTCTTTTTGAGGCTCGCGAATTTACGAATTATTTGGTTAAAACCAAATACCTAACGGACAAGAGACTCCAATATGCTGCCTATCGCAGGCTTTGAAGTCCACCTGATGTTGATCCCTTTTTCCTTCTTCGGATGGCCCAGCGGGAAATACATTACATCCTGCAGGATAAACTCCGCGTCCAGATAATCGAAATCATCGTCCCTTATCTGGAAAATCACTCCCGGGACCTCGCCGAAAAGCAGACGGACAACGTCCGATCCCGGATACGCCCTCTTAAGGTCAGACAGATCCAGGTCTGCCCCAACCCCCTTGTAGGCCATCTTATCCAGGGCGCACATCAGTCCGCCTGGGCCAACGCTGATTCCGCTTATCGCAATTCTGTCCTCTACGAGCTCACGGACCACTTCGTAGCAGTCAATCAGGTAGTCCGGGTTATCCACCTGCGGACATGCGCCTCCCTTCAGGCCCAGGGCCTGCGCGAGAAGCGACCCGCCCAGACGGTATTCTTCGGTGTCGAAGGGGACGTACACGATCCAGCTTTCGGGGTCGGGGTTGAGGGTCGCAGGGATAGCGCGGCCCGCCGCCTGAGGTACCTTCATCTCGATTTCCGGCCCGCCGTCTTCGCACGCGACGCTGCTGAATCCGATATCCAGGACATCGGCATACTCGCTGACCGCACGGACGCTCTCATACAGGGCAGACATACTGCCTATCCCCTGCTCGTGCCAGCTCCATGTAGCGCCTACCGACAGCTCGGGCAGCGTGAAATGGCCGTGGGACCATATAGCCTCGATCAGCACGCCGGCCAACCTGGCGCGCGCATACTGGGCCGCGAGGGGGAACTGGAGTTCCGGTCTGGCTTTCTTAACCAGACGCAGATAGCTCGAAATCTTGTCTTCGTCGAATTCGAAGGACAAGATAGCGGGATCCACTGTCTCATCGACTATGGGTTCGCCGTCTACCGGGGGCCGGTTTCTTCCCAGCATCTGAGCCGGGGTAAGTTCTTCAGCCACACCGTCAATTATGAAACGGGAATCGAATAGCGTTTTCATGTACTAAAATCGTGTAAAATTAGTTATTTTTGAGTTGTATGCAATACGAAAAAAAGATTGAAGAGATTTTTGAGCGCCATCCGAGCGTTCAGGTTTCGGGTTTCAACGGCCGGGCCTACAAGTCCGGAATCGAGGGCATGATAGCCTTCGACAACGCTCTAGGCCAGCCCTGGAAGGCTTTCAGATGCATACACGTAGCAGGAACCAATGGAAAAGGATCGGTCAGCTCGATGATCGCCGCCTCCCTCGCCGCCTCCGGCCTTCGCGTCGGCCTCTACACTTCCCCACACCTTCTCGACTTTCGCGAACGAATCAAGATAGTCGGAGATACCCCTGTCCCCAGAGACGTCTCGTTTAGAGGCCCTGACGGGCCTGGCAACTCGACCTCACCATTCGCTTCGCTCATGGTCCCCCCTCTCCCCCGCCGAGGGCGGCAGGGTCTCTGGAGACAGGGGTATCATCCGACCTTAATCAGCAAAGAGGATGTGATGGAGTTTTTGGAGAGGTATGAGAAGGAGATAGAGAATCTGTCGTTTTTTGAGATAACGACGGGGATGGCGTTCTGGTGGTTCGCACGGAAGGCTGTAGATGTTGCGGTTATAGAGGTAGGACTTGGAGGAAGACTTGATAGTACGAATGTTTTGACTCCGGAATTATCGGTAGTTACGAGCATCGGTCTGGACCATTGCGCGATGCTGGGCGACACCAGGGCGGAAATCGCCCTCGAGAAGGCCGGAATCTTCAAGCCGGGCGTTCCAGCGCTGGTCTGGGGCCACGACCCTGAAACAGATAAAGTATTCATAGATTATGCGAAAAAGATCGGGGCCGACCTTCATTTCGCAGATGAGATTATAGATCCCGTCCATCTTGAAGGGATGGACCTTACGGGCGAGTACCAGGACCTCAATGTCAGGACTACCCTCGCCGCCCTCAAGCTTCTGAAGGTTGAGCCCGAGCTCGAGGCACTGCGCCACACGGCCCGTATCACAGGTCTTCGCGGGCGCTGGGAAATCCTTCGCGAAAAGCCCACGATCATCTGCGACATAGGCCATAATCCCCCGGCGCTGGCCTGGAATTTCCGCCAGCTCGAAGAGTCCGGCCGCCCGCTGATCATAGTCTACGGCATCATGGCCGACAAGGCCCTTGACGACATAGCTCCGCTGATGCCGGCCCGGGCCCGATACATCCTCTGCGCCCCCGACTCTGCCCGCGCCCTCCCGGTCGCCAGCTTATATTCCAGATTGAGCGCACTGAGACCTGACCTAAATCTCCAAACCGCCCCATCGGTGCGCGATGCTCTTGATCTGGCTCTCTCCCTCGCCTCCCCCGATACGCTAATCTATGTAGGCGGCAGCACCTTCGTCGTTGCCGAAATAATAAAATAAGCGGTCAGTAGTTTGCCCCTGTCGGACGTGTCCACCCCCGGACGCGGGCAGGGGGAGGGGCCCACGAAGTGGGAGGGGCCGAAGGAGCCGAAGGCGACTGAGTTCCGACAGGGGCAACTGCTGACCGCAAATGACAAAAAAAGCCGGCTCGAATTGAGTCGGCTTTTTATTGAGTGTTGAGTTATTACTCTGCAGGTGCTTCTGCGGGCTCTTCTGCTGCTTCCTCGGCTTTAGCTGCCTCGATGACGACGGCACGGTTGAGCTCGATGGTGGTGTACCTGTTCTGAGCGCTCTCGTCGATAACAACCTCGAACTGATCCTTCTCAAGACCGTACTTGTCGGTGAGGAGCTTCTGGATGTAGTTCGCGCGCTGCTTCTGGAGCTGCTTGTTGCGACGAGCGGAACCGGTATTGTGATCGGTAAGTCCGGTGAGGGTGAACTTGATCTCCTTATCCTGTGAGAGCATAGTCTTCACGATGCGATCGAAGTGCTCGAGCTCCTTGACGGAGAGGGTAGCCTGGCCGATCTCGAAGTATGCGACTGCAGGGGTCTCCATGAGGTTCTTGACGATAGCCTCGTTCTGAGCTGCGTTGCTGGAGAGTTCTTCCTTGAGAGCCTCGTTCTCCTTTGCAGCCTCTTCCTGTGCGGCTTCGGCCTCTTCCTTCTCAGCTGCGAGCTGCTCTTTCTCTGCCTGAACGGCTGCGAGAGCGGCTGCTGCCTCTGCTGCTGCAACAGTAGCAGGCATGAGGGCCTCTTCCTTAGTCTCCCAATCGTGGACACCGAGCTTGTAGGAAACACCTACTGTTGCGATTCCGAGGAGAGCAAGACCGGTAGCGGTATTGTTGCCTTCGAGAGAAGAATCCTTGATGATGATTCCGAGGGCGTCGAGGTCGAGATCAAGTCTGTCGGTAAGACGGATCTTGTTCAGGAAACCGAGACCAACACCGAAGTTGAAGTGATTTCCACCACCGAAGGGGAAGTAAGCACCAGCGGAGAGGTAAGGGATGAACTGATAGGTACGATCCTTCTGATAACCCTTAGTCTGGTTGGTAACATTCCACATAACGTCGCCGTGGACGAAGAGGAAAGGATACTCATCACCAGTACCAGCTGCCTGGCTGTTGAGGATGCCGTTGAAGCCGGCGCGGATTCCCCACATAGGGTCGATCCACTTACCGAAGTTGAAGTCTGCTGCGATACCGCCGCCTACATCAAGCCAGCCCTGACCTTTCAGGACCTTCTTGAAACCATCTGCTGAGTGGTTCCAACCGATGCCACCGCCAATGAACCAGTTATCACCGAATGAATTGGTGATGAAAGGGCCCTTAGTTGCCGGAGCACTCTCTGCCTCCTGTGCAAATGCGGAAACGCCTGCCATCAGGAGGGCTGCGAAAAGAAAAGCTTTAATTTTCATAAGTACTATTGATTTGTTAATTATTTCCGTTCAATAAATACACTACCTTATCGAACCGCAAAGTTAACTAGTTTTTTTGAATTGTCAAATTATTTCCAACTCATTTGTCAAAATCCACCCCTGACGTCCGTCAGACAGCTCAATATTGTTCCAGGAACCGACCGAATCCAGCACCTTCACTTTAGTGCCTTCGTGTAGGATGAACAAGTCTGTACCGGAATTGTTGTCAGGGGCGCTGCGGGCGACCGTGACGGGTGAAACTACTATTGCGGATGTATTGGCAGAGTATTCTGCGCGAAGCCTGAGCGAAAATCCCAGACACATCAAACTCAGCAGAAGAGCGACCAGTCCGGTAAAGAAGCCTGTCTTTCTGGCAGCAGAACTGCGACCCAAAAGGAACATCAATGTAAGTCCGAGGGTGACTGCAAGAAGTACCAGGAAGATGACAGCCCAGACATTGCTAGACAGGCTGCAGCGAAGCGACCTGATCCAGCCTTTTACAAAGAACTCCGGGACGCTTTCAATCCTGTCTTTCAGGAAGGTCTGAGCGAATTCCAGATCGTATTTTGCATCATCATATGAAGGGTCTACCTTCAGAGCTTTCTCGAAGTAAAGAATAGCGTGGGCAAGGTCACCCTCTTTGAAACAAGCGGAGCCGATATTGGTTAGAAGAGCGGCGCTCTCCTGCCCTTCGGCAAGGACCGCTTCCCAAGCGGCACGCGCTTCGGACCACTCCCCTTTCTTATATGCTTCTACCCCATCCTGCCAGTTATCGGCAAACAGCGATGTAGGAATAAGCAACAAAGCGAGCAGGGCCGCTGCGCCGCGAGCAGAGTGTTTACTCTTTTTCTTCTTCATCGATTCATCTATTGCGGAGATAAGTTCGAGAGCTGATTTATAGTGTGCGTCCATCGCCTCGAAGCCAGCGTCGGGCGCATAGCGGGCAAACTCGCAGGCATCCAGAAGGCCGATAAACTCATCGACGTCTGCCTGCGCAACTCCCGACTCCAGAAGCCTCTCGGAGATAGTTTCCTTGTCCTGACCCGAGGCTTCGATGCCGAATTTGTCGGCGACAAAACCGAGCAGGGCACGGTGTAATTCCTCATAGAATGCAGTGTAGAGGTTGTCTTTGAGGAAGGCGCCGGCCTTGGCAAGGCGTCCGCGCGCCATCTTCGATGCGCCGCGCTTGCGCTCGCCGGCGACGTCCGCCCTGCGGGCGGCTATCTTCCTGAATCCCACCCATATAGCCAGCGCTCCAAGAATCAGGACAGCGAGTATCACAAAGAACGGAGTAGAGCAGACGAAGAATGCTCCCGCCTTCTTGAGAGAAGGATCTCCGGTAGCTATGTACCTGATATCAGTTCCGAGATTACGTACATCCCTTCCGGCTACTCCCGAGAATACCTGGGATGATCCGCCCGAGGGCTGAAGATCGCCTTCCGTACGGCTTACCTTTACGGGAAGAGGCTCTCCGCTTACCGTTACGTATTTGCCTGCCGAAATATCATAGTAACTGAATTCTACCGGCGGGATCACGAAATCGCCGTAGTGGCGCGGGATGAAGGGATATTCGAATACTTTCGAGCCGTCCTTATCCGTTGTTTTTACATCATAAGCCTCGAAATCCGGCGGGAAGTTGACCTTCGGGGCCTGGATGAGGGCGAGGTTGCCCTTGCCCGAGACGGTGACTACCAGCGAAGCGGCATCGTGGGTCGCGAGCGAATCGCGTGTGACCATGGTCCTGATCGAGAACTTGCCCACGCCCCCGCAGAATGATTCAGGCTGGGGCTGAGGCAGCGCGGCCACGCGAATTGTGACGGGTTTGGTCGAAACGCGCTTGCGGATAGTGTTGTAGTCGTCCTGGAAAAAGCTGTCGAAGATGCTGCCGGCGGTAGAACGGCTGCGGACGCGGAGGACGCAGACCAGCTCGGACGGGTCGATTACGAGGTCTCCGCTCTGTTGAGGGATGAGGGTATAGCTACGGATAGTAGCGACATTGTAGATTTCCTCACCCACGGTTTCCCTCTGGAACTGAATCTCCTGAGGGGCCGCTACCACCTGACTCCAGAAACCGTCGAATGACGGGAGCCTGAAGTCTTCGTAACCGGCGATATTCACTCTCTGATAGAGCCTGATCGAGGCGGTGAAGGGTGCGCCTACAACTACCCGGCTCTTACTCACTTCGAGCCCCATAA
>JAEESD010000074.1 GCA_016286145.1 Bacteroidales bacterium
TCGCTTCGCTCGAACTCGCTATCAACGGACGCCTCCCCGCTCCCCGTGGCCGCGGGTGGCCACGCCCGCTCGAGGGAGTCCCCGCTCCTCCGGCTCTTCCCCTTCTACTCCCGCCCGAATATATATTTGTTAGCCCCCGGCAGGGATGTTGTCGCGAGGGGTAGCGCCTCATTGTTTGCAGTAAAGCCGAGCCCGCGCGGGCTAAAAAGTCGGGGACGATTTTTTCGAAGGGTTGAAAGAGGTCGCGAACGCCCAGGCGAGCGACCTCAGGAAGAGACTTCGACAAAATCGTACCAACCTTTTAACCATTCGCGCTTTCCCTCCCGCCCCGGCGCAGCCTCGGTAGGTCCTCGGCGCCAAAATACCCGAAAATGGCGCCGCCGAACGGAAAAACCTGCCTTTCCGCGCCAAAAACGCCTAATTCGGCGCCGTTGCTGAAGTCTCCCTGCAAAATTTCGGCAGGCAGACCGCAAAAACGCACCAAAACGGAGTCTCCCTGCCTAATAGAAGCAGGGAGACTGCGCTTAAACAAGTATTAAAGGTGATGAGGGTACCGAACTACTTGTAGATATCTTTCTGGGTCAGTTCGACTATTTCGCCGAACTCGGCTATTTTGTCCATCGGGAGCTTCTCGCGATCGCCGACTATGATAAGGCAGCGGGGAGAAGGGGCTACGAACGCGTCGTAGTACTGCTTCATCGCTTCCAGACTTACTTCGTCGAGATGGTCTACGATAGCCTTGTTGGGGTCTTCAGTGTAGCCCTTGATCTCGCAGTTGTGGATAGAGGATGCGACTCCGCGGAAGGTCGGGTAGCCGTTGTTTGCCTGGGCGGCAAGCGACTGAACCGAAGCTGTGAAGGTGGATTCCTTCAAAGGAAGGACCCTAAGCAGAGAATCTACCAGCTGAAGCGCTGCGAGGCTCTTGTCGGCCTGAGTGCCGAGAGAAGTGACGAGCGCTGCGCTCTTTTCTTTCTCTACCGGCATAGGGCTTGTGACGTAGCCGTGGGCTGAATAGGCCATCGCGCGGAACTCGCGAACTTCCTGGAACATAAGCGAATACATTCCTCCACCGATATACTCTCCGAGCACCTCCAACAAGGTAGCCTGAAGCTCGTCGGCGGGGGCCGCAGGAGTCTGGTAAGTCATAATCTGGGCCTGACGGGAATTCTTCAGGTTGTAGAAGAATACAGTGGGTTTGTCGTAGATCAGATACGGCAGATACTTCTGAGAAGTCGCAACAGTAACGCGCTCCAAATCCAACTCAGCCTTTAAAACCGCGGCCACCTCCTCAATAGGCAAGGTTCCGCAGTAGAATATTGCGCACTCTTTGTCGAGCAGCTGGCTGAACTTATTAAGGAGTCCGTCAGGGCCGATCTTTCCGAGTTCCTTGCCGTTCAAAGCCCTGAGTTTAGGGGCGTTAGCGCCGTAGAACACGCGCTGGGAAGTAGCCTGCATTATGTTGGAAGTGCCTCCGGTAAGGAAGGTCTTCTTCTCGAGGTTGACGCCCTGCTTGAGTTCTTTGAAACTCTCTTTGTCTGCCTTGGCGTGGTCCTCGAAATGACGGAGCAACTGGACAGAGGGGACGAAGCGGCTGTCGAAGCCGGTGATGCCGAGGTTGAAGCGGTGGTTGTCGCTGCTGACCGAGAAGCTGGTGCCAAGGTTCTGCCACGCCTTCGAAAGCTGCTGGATAGAGAGAGAATCGGTACCGATGGTGTTCAGGAAAGATGCGACGTGGGGGATGACGGGATCTTCGTTGAATCCTTCGTCGACCTGGATGCTCAGGCTGAAGATGTCGTTAACCTCGTTCGGCTTATAGAAGAGGGTGACTTTGTCGCTGAGCTTTACTCGCTGGACATCGCCCTCGAAATCGAGCAGTTTGGGCTCGTATGCCGCGACGGGCATAGCTTCGAGCTTCTTTGCGTATTCCGATTTCTCGCCGGCGTGTTTGGGGATGATCGGGTCGAACTTCGGAGCCGCGACCTTATCCTTGGGATAGGTGCCGTTGACCTTCTCGAAGCGGATGTAATCCTCGCCGAAGTACTTGTTCGCGACACGGATGACGTCCTCACGGGTGATGGACTGGATAGCCTCGACCTCGGCCAGGTAGTCGGCCCAGCTGCGGTTTTGGGCCATCACTTCGACCATCGCGTCCGAACGGGAGCTGATAGTCTCGAGGCGCTGCATCGCGCCCCTTGCTGCCTCAAGCTTAAGTGCCTCGAGATCGGCATCTGCGAACTTGCCGTCCTTGATTTTCTGGACCTGCTCACGGACGAGCTTCTCTGCCTTCGGGAGCTTGCCGAAAGGGATGGACGGGATAACCAGGTAGCCCACGATTCCCATCTCATTGAACATCGGCACCCGGCCGGCTGCAGCCGCGAGGACTTTGTGGTTGGTAGTCAGCGAGTCGAGCAGACCGGACGAGAAGCTGTTGGTAAGCAGGGAAGACGCAAGGTCGAGCGCGATTGCGTCCGGCTCGCCGTCTTTCGGACCGTTGAAGCCGTAGACAGCGATCTTGATGAGCGGGATCTCGGCCTTGATCTTTACGTCGCGAACGCCCTGGATATTGGGCACGGCGACGGGCTCCTTCACAGCCGGGTCACCCGCGGGCAGACGGCCGAAGGTGCTCTCGAGCAGCGGCTGGATGGTCGCGGCGTCGATATCGCCGGACAGGATGAGGCCCATATTGTTGCCTACGTAGTACTTCTTGAAGAAGTTCATCATCTCTTCGAGACGAGGGTTCTTCAGATTCTCCGTGCTGCCGATTACCTCATAGGAATAGGGGTTGCCGTCGGAGAAGGTCCTGATCATCTCGAAGAGAGGAGCCTGCATCGTGTTGTCTGCAGCCCTGTTTTTCTCCTCATAAACTGTCTCCAATTCGCCCTGGAAGAGGCGGAAAACAGGATTCAGCATACGGTGGCTGTTGAGCTCGCACCACTGAGCTATATACTGAGGAGAGAAAGTATTGTAGTAGAAGGTGTAGTCGTAAGAAGTTCCGGCATTGAGACCTGTGCCTCCGAAGCGGGCGGTCAGAAGATCGAACTCGTTGGGGATGGCGTAGTCTGCGGCCTTGATGCTGAGGCGGTTGATTTCTTTCTGGATTACAAGCCTGAGGCTGTCGTTCTGAGTCTCGGCTAACTGGTTGTAACACACTGCGATAGAATCCAACCATACCTTTTCGGCCTCATAATCTACGGTTCCGAGTTCCGTAGTTCCCTTGAACAGGAGGTGTTCCAGATAGTGTGCAAGTCCGGTATCGGGGCAGTCTTTTCCTCCGGCCTTTACGACTACTGCACCGTAGACCTTAGGCTGGGAAGAGTCCTGGTTGACCCATACCTGCATTCCGTTGGAGAGTTTGAACTCCTGTACATCGAGGGGATTGTTCTGCGCGTGGAGACATAGAGCCGCCATCAACGCGAAAGCGCTTACAATAAATCTCTTCATAACACTACTAAAGTTGTAATTCGCTGTAAAATTACTAAAAATTCAGAGAAACCGGGCCGACGGAGACGGAGACCGGACCGGCTGAGCCTTCGATCGAGCGGACGATAAGCTGCGCACGTCCTACGAAGGGATAGATGGTCAGCGTCTGCGGGTCGCGGGCGGGAGTGCCACTTGCGCGACCGGGGCGCTCGATATGGCGGAACTGAGGATCGCCGTTGCCCCAGCCGAGAAGCTCGGCGCCCTCAACGCTCACCTCGAGCTCTGCTGCGAGGGAGAATACATCGATCACTATAACATCCTGTCCGTCGCGTTCCAGCGAGGTTTTATGGGGCTTCAGGATTACCTGACCATTGCGGAGCTTAGGTTCTTCAGCCTTACGGGCCGCCTTCAGCTCGCGCTTGGTCTCTCCGGACCACAATCCGCGCAGCTCCCACATCTCTTCCTTCGGATAGCCACAGTAATCCATCAGACCGAAAAGCGAACCCGTATTGGGCCACGCCTTGGGGTAGGGCTCTCCGCGGTAATCGAAGCCTGTCCAGAAGAAAAGGCCGGCGGCCCAGGGGCGCTCGCGGTAAAACTGATATCCGGTAGCGACGAAGTCGATATCGAACTCGCCGCGAGCGCCGCGTACGCCGCCGCCGGTAGTCTCTTCGGTTCCGATAGCGGAACGCAGAGGGTGCTCAGAATGGTCCTGGTCTACTCGGTTCTGCCTGATGTAGTTGTAGCCCGGCACATCGACCTCGTCGTCGATCATATACTCGCCGCCTGAATTGCCGTAGGTAGTCGGGCGGGAAGGATCAAGACCATGGACATAATCTACAACCCTTCGGGCTACGGGTCCTCCGACCGGTCTGCCGCCCCATTCTTCGTTTCCGATGCCCCAGGCGATAACGCAGGGGTGGTTTCGGTCACGATCGATCATATTTCGGATAAGCTCGAGCGCCTCGGGGTGGGAACCGAACTGGCGGGCTTCTTCCAACACCAGAACTCCCATCTCATCGCAGATGCGCAGCATAGAAGGGGAGGCGGGGTTGTGGGCAGTGCGGATGGCGTTGAAGCCGAACTCCTTGAGCCGCGCGATGCGCCAACGCCAGAGTTCGTCCGGTACACCTACGCCTACTCCCGCCGCATCCAGATGGACATTGGCGCCCTTAAGGAACACCTTCGACCCGTTCAGAAGAAAGCCCTGATCAGGATCGAAAACTGCGGTGCGGACGCCGTATTTCTCTGTTATAGAGTCGCTTAGCTCGCCCTTATAATAGATATCTACTTTAACCGTATACAGATAGGGATCTTCCAGACTCCACTGACGAGTGAGGCGCTTAACCTCGCGTCCGGAGGCGTCGAACCAGCTGACTTTACGATTGATAGCCTCAGGGTCAGAACCGGGCATCAGGACATAATCGCAGTCCACCTCGGTCCCGTTGATTCGCAGCGAATGGGGCTTCACGGCCGCAGGACCGTCGCTTACGCGAAGCCAGACATTGCGGTAGATTCCTGCGCCCTCATAGTACCAGCCCTCTTCGAGCGAAGCGTCTACCCTCACTACGATAACGTTGCGGCCCCCGTAATTGAGATAGTCGCTCAGATCGTACCAGCGCGAAGCATAGCCGCTTGGTTCGTGCCCTACGTAATATCCGTTTATATATACCTCGCTCGAGCGGAAGATTCCCTCGAACTCTACTGTAATAACCTTGCCCTTGTCTCCCTCGGGGACCTCGAACTCCTTGCGGTACCAGCCTATCGAGTTCTGAGGATAATTCCATCCCACGCACTTATACCCGTGGCTATGGGATGCTTCGCCGCTAAACGGCAGATCTACTACCCAGTCATGGGGAAGATTTACGGATACCCAGCTCGAATCTTCCACGAAATCAAGACTTGTAGCGTCTATCGCGTCCCAGGCGCCAGCCTTCGCCATATGAGTGAAATACTGGGTGCCGTGGCCGAAATCAGCCTGCATAGAGTTGGCGTCTCCCAGATGGAAACTCCATCCGTTGTTGAGAAGGAAGAGAGAGAGCAGGGCAGCGAGCATAGCGATTATACTTCAATTGCGACAGAGTGCTCCCCGGGTTCGTAGGGAATGAACTCCGATGAGCCTTTGCCTTTGTTCAGAATAGTGATATTGTAGACGGCGTCGCGCCAGGCCTTTCGGACCGTAACCTTCTTAATCGAAGCGGGCAGGCAGGGCTTTACGAGCAGGCCGTCGTATTCGGGCTTGATACCGAGTATCCACTGCGTAGCGGTGTACCAGTTCCAAGCCGCCGTACCGGTGAGCCAGCTGTTCTTACCTTCGCCGGGCAGCGCGGCGTCCTTGCCGGCCACCATCTGGCAGTAGACGTAAGGCTCGACCTTGCGACGCTCCTGGTCTACTACGAAAGCGGGGCAAATCTTACGGTAGTGGTCCCAAGCGTCCTCCGGCCGGCCGGCTACTACCTCGCCTATAATGACCCACGGGTTATTGTGGCAGAAGATGCCGGCGTTCTCCTTGTAGCCGGCCGGATAGGTAGAAATCTCTCCGTACTCGATATAATAGCGTGTAAACGCTGGATTGTTCAGTACGAGGCCATACTCGCAGTCGAGCATCTGCTTCGCGCTGTCCAGCGCCTTATTACACATATCCTTTTCGGCTCCGATTCCGGCCATCGTACACCACCCCTGGCTCTCGATGAAGATCTTGCCTTCTTCGTTTTCGTTGCTGCCGACCTTATTTCCGTGGAAATCATAGGCGCGAAGGAACCAGCGTCCGTCCCAGCCGTACTTCTCTACGGCCGCGACCATCGCCTGGACCTGCTCGAGAACCTGGCCAGCAGGCTGGCCTATCCTCTCGAGCAGCTCGGCGTACTGGCGGCCGCAGAACACGAACTGTCCTGCGATCATCAGTGACTCTGCCTTACTGCCTTCGGAGTTGTTCTCGGTAGTCTGGAAAGACTCGTTGGGGTCGCTGGAGAAGCAGTTGAGGTTGAGACAGTCGTTCCAGTCGGCTCGGCCGATAAGCGGAAGGCCGTGGGGACCGAGATTGTCTGCGACGTGGTTAAACGATATCCTGAGGTGTTCCAGCAGGGTTTTCTCGCTGCCGGGCTCATTGTCGAAGGGGACCATCTCATCGAGGATGGTGAAATCTCCGGTCTCCTTGATGTAAGCTACCGTACCGAAGATAAGCCAGAGCGGATCGTCGCCAAAACCGCCGCCGATATCGTTGTTGCCGCGCTTAGTTAGGGGCTGATACTGATGGTAGCAGCCTCCGTCCGGGAACTGGGTAGCGGCGATATCGAGTATCCTCTCGCGCGCACGGGCCGGAATCTGGTGGACAAAGCCTACCAGATCCTGGTTCGAGTCGCGGAAGCCCATACCGCGGCCAATTCCGCTCTCGAAGAACGAAGCGGAGCGCGAAAAGCAGAAGGTAATCATACACTGGTACTGATTCCAGATGTTGACCATCCTGTCCAGCTCAGGGCTGTCGGACTCTATACAGAAGCGTCCGAGGATGTCGTCCCAGTAGCGTCCAAGCTCGGCGAAAGCCTTTTCGATCTTGGCGGGGGAGTCGAACTGAGAGATAAGAGCGTGGGCGCGCTTCTTATTGATGGTAGGGCTCCAGACGGTCCTGGGTGCATCGAGATCGAATTTTTCGTTTTCAGGATTCTCGATGTAGCCTATCATGAAACTGCGGGTCACGCTTTCTCCGGGCTGGAGAGTGATCTCCAGCTCGAATGCGGCGATAGGACTCCAACCATGGGCGATGGACTTGCGGCATTTGCCTTCCACGACGGCCTGCGGAGCCTCGAGCCCATTGTAGAGCCCGACGAAACTCTCGCGGTCGGTGTCGAACGACGCCTTAGGGTCGGAGCAATAGTAGAACGCGTAGTGATTTCGGCGCTCCTTATATTCTGTTTTGTGGTATAGTATTCCGGGTTCGACTTCGACTTCTCCTGTAGAGAGGTTTCTCTGGAAGTTCTCGCCGTCGGTAAGGCCGTTCCAAAGACACCATTCCGTGTAGGCG
>JAEESD010000075.1 GCA_016286145.1 Bacteroidales bacterium
CCATGCGGTTGGCCGTCGTGGGGCCCATGGAGCCGCAGGGATAGCCTTCCGGCGTCTTGGCCGGGCCGGCATAGAGGATCGGATGGTCCTTGAAATAGGCGGGCATCCCCTCACCCTCGTCCAGGCGGGCCTTCAGCTTGGCGTGGGCGATGTCCCGGGCGACGATGATCGTGCCCTTGAGGTTCACGCGGGTTCCGACGCTGTATTTCGTGAGTTCGGCGCGCACGGCGTCGATGCCCTTGTCGAGGTCAATTTCGATGCCTTTCGCCCCTTCGCCGGGACGGCGGTACTCCTCGGGAATGAGTTCCGAGGGATTCGTGTCCATCTTCTCGATCCAGACGCCCTGGGCGTTGATCTTACTCTTGATATTGCGGTCCGCAGAGCAGCTGACGCCCATCCCGATGGGGCAGCTCGCGCCATGGCGCGGCAGGCGCACGACGCGGATGTCGTGGGCCAGGTACTTGCCGCCGAACTGGGCACCGAGGCCGATCTTGGCGGCTTCCTTGAGGAGTTTTTCCTCCAGGTCGATGTCGCGGAAAGCGCGGCCGGTCTCATCCCCGGTGGTGGGGAGGGCATCGTAGTATTTGATGCTGGCGAGCTTGACCGTCAGCAGGTTCTTCTCTGCGCTGGTGCCGCCGATTACGAAGGCGATGTGGTAGGGCGGGCAGGCCGCCGTGCCGAGGCTTTTCATTTTCTCCACCAGGAAAGGAAGGAGGGTACCTTCATTCTGGATGGTGGCCTTGGTCATGGGATAGAAATAGGTCTTGTTGGCGCTGCCGCCGCCCTTGGCGACCATCACGAAGCGGTATTCGTCACCCTGGACTGCCTCGATATCGATCTGGGCAGGAAGGTTACACTTAGTGTTGACCTCGTTGTACATATCGAGCGGGGCGTTCTGGCTGTAGCGGAGATTCTCCTGGGTGTAGCAGTTGAAAACGCCTTCCGAAAGGGCTTCTTCGTCTTCGAAGTCGGTCCATACCCTCTGGCCTTTTTCGCCGTGGATAATAGCGGTACCGGTGTCCTGGCAGAACGGAAGAACTCCCTTAACGGAAGTCTCGGCGTTGCGAAGGAACTGAAGCGCTACATACTTGTCGTTCTCGGAGGCCTCAGGGTCGCTGAGGATCTTTGCGACCTGCTCGTTGTGGGCCCTGCGGAGCATAAACGGGCAGTCGTGGAAAGACTGCTGAGCTACCAGCGTAAGGGCCTCGGGGCTTACCTCAAGGATAGTCTTGCCGCTGAAGGTTGAAGTTTTTACGAGTTTCTCTGAACCGGGTATTTTGTAATACTCTGTCTTGTCTTCGCCGAGCTGAAACATCGGCGCATACTTAAATTCTACTGCCATATACTAGTTTTGCATTAAATATTCTTTCATGAAGGCGTTCAGATCGCCGTCCAGGACGCCCTGTGTGTCGGCGGTTTCGTAGCCGGTACGGACGTCCTTTACGAGCTTATAAGG
Source organism: Bacteroidales bacterium (assembly GCA_016286145.1). GTDB lineage: Bacteria > Bacteroidota > Bacteroidia > Bacteroidales > UBA932 > Cryptobacteroides. The sequence continues at coordinate 1,457 of JAEESD010000075.1, forward strand.
ATGAAGGACGTAGGAGCGGATCTGCGAGCCCCATTCGATCTTCTTTTTCTGGCCTTCGAGCTCGGCCTGCTTCTCGCGGCGCTTCTGGAGCTCGATGTCGTAGAGGCGGGACTTTAGGATCCTGAGGGCGTTCTGGCGGTTGTCCTGCTGGGAGCGGGTTTCGGTATTCTCGACCATGATGCCGGTAGGGATGTGGCGTACACGGACTCCGGTCTCAACTTTGTTGACGTTCTGTCCGCCGTGGCCGCCGGAGCGGAAGGTGTCCCACTCGATATCGGCAGGGTTGATTTCGATGTTGATCGAGTCGTCTACGAGCGGGTAGACGAAGACGCTGCTGAAGGTAGTCTGGCGCTTACCCTGGGCATTGAAGGGCGAGATCCTGACGAGGCGGTGGACTCCCGATTCGGCCTTAAGGTAGCCGTAGGCATAGTCGCCTTCGAACTCGATAGTCGCGCTCTTGATTCCGGCTTCGTCGCCTTCCTGATTCTCGGTCACGGTCATTTTGTAGCCGTTTCGCTCGCCCCAGCGAAGGTACATCCTCATCAGCATCGCAGACCAGTCGTTGGACTCGGTTCCGCCGGCGCCGGAGTTGATGGTAAGGACTGCGCCGAGGTTGTCTCCCTCGCCGCCGAGCATATTCTTAAGCTCCAGGTCTTCGACCAGCTTCAGCGCTTCTTTGTAGGCTTCGTCAAGTTCTTCTGATTCTTCTCCTTCGACGAATTCTGCGAGGACATCGAGGTCGTCTACCGCCGAAGCCGCTTTGTCGTACTGAACAACCCAGGCCTTCAGCGAACTGAGTTTTTTCAGGAAAGCCTCGGCCGCTTTCGGGTCGTCCCAGAAGGTAGGTGCCTGACTTTCAGACTCCTTCGCCGCTACATCCGAGCGTTTATTGTCTATATCCAGACAACGCCTGAGGGTCTCTACCCTTGCATGTAATTCCTTTATCTGCTCCTGAGTTGTCATATATCGAACAAATTTAAAGAAAATAATCGGTATATTTGTCTAGCTATGGCAACGATCGGCATAATGGATTCAGGCTCCGGAGGACTTTCCGTTCTCAAGGAGATTCTGCGCCTTCTTCCCGCCGATAAGTTTCTCTACTACTCAGATAACGCTAATTGTCCCTACGGGGAGAAGTCTTCCGAGTTTATCCTCGGCCGTTGCCGGGAGATAGTCGGGGACTTCCTCGCGCAGGGCGCAGATGCGATAGTCCTCGCCTGCAACACGGCAACGGCCGCGGCGATAGCCGAGCTCAGGAAGGAATGGCCCTCAGTGCCCTTCATCGGGATGGAGCCGGCGGTGAAGCCCGCCGCTCTCGGGACGCGCAGCGGCGTGATCGGCGTTCTCGCCACCGCCGGCACCCTCCACGCATCGAAGTACCTCGATACCCGCGACACCTACGCGGGAGACGTAAAGGTAGTCGAGCGGGTAGGCCGGGGGTTCGTGGAACTCGTCGAGAGCCTGCAGCTCGATGGCCCTTTGGCCGAGGCGACCGTCAGGGAAAGCCTCGAGCCACTCCTGCGCGCAGGCGCAGACACTGTCGTGCTCGGCTGTACGCATTATCCGTTCCTGCTGCCCGTCCTGGAGCGAGTGGCCGGGCCCGCCGTCCGCTTTATCGACCCCGCCCCCGCCGCCGCCCGCCAGCTCGTGCGCCTTCTCGACTCCCACGGAATCCCGCACTCCTCTCCCAGCGACCCAGCCCGCGGCGACATCACGATAAAAAGCAGCGGACAGTCTGAAACTGCCCGCCGCCTTCTGTCGGTAATTCTGTAGAGGCTTACCAGGTATAGTCCTGGAGCTGACCGAGTACCTCGAAGTAAGCTTTTCCTTCGCTTACAGTCATACGGTAGATAGTCTCATCGACCTTGAAGTACTCTTTACCGTCTCTGAGGGTTACGATTTCGTAGTCATCAGGGAGTTCTTCAACGAGGGCTCCTGCAGGAGGAACGATAGTCTCGTAACGTCCGTTGGGATTCATCACGAAGAATACACCGTCGTCGTAGAAGTATTCCTGGCCAACTGCTGCGTAGCTCTGAACCAGACCGAGCCTCATTGCGAGCTGGTAAGATTCGGAAGCCATCCTGACCTGCTGGGTCTGCTGAGCCTGGATTGCTGCCTGCTGGCGAGCTATTGTAGCGTTGTTCTGAGCTATGATAGCGTTCTGTTCAGCGATCGTACGGTAGTTGTCGTTGATGATGCTATACTGACGGTCTGCGTAGCTGTAATACCTTAGACGGCATCTTACCGGCTCATAGTAGTAGAGACCAGGATCGAAGTAGTAGCCGAAAGGAGGACGGCAAACGTAGTAGACACCTCCGCGGTAGTAGTAGTAGATTCCGTCGTAGTAATAGTAACGGCGTCCCCAGTAAGTGTAGACTGTGTGGCGAGGAGGCAGGCGATGGATTCTATAACCATAGTAGTGATAACCGTGATCGTAGAAGCGTGAAGGCCTGTTGTAGTCTATATGTCCACGGCTGGAAGGGGGTGTTCTGTGGGTCGATTGGCTGCTGTTGCGAACGGTACTGTTGCTGTGTTCGAGAGCGGGAGCTGCGTTGCGGGTAGCGGCTGAAGGCTTCTGAGCCGAGCTGCTGCCGGCCTTGCGCTCGACTGCACCGTCTGCACGGGTAGTAGCCGACGACTTGTCCTGAGAAGGCCTCTTAGTTACTGAAGAAGCTCTCTGAGCAGGAGTCTTCTGAGTCGTAGTGGAGCTGCTCTTAGGATCGCGGATTGTAGTCGCGCTCTTTCTCTGGGAGCTGCTCGAAGAAGAAGGCTGCCTTACTGAAGAGCTGCTCTTGCTGCTTGAAGAAGAAGCACGTGTTGCAGAAGTACTCTTGTTGCTTGAAGAGGAGCTGCGGGTTGCTGAAGTACTCTTCTGCTGAGAAGAAGACGAAGAACTACGGGTTGTCGTTGCGCTCTTTCTCTGCGGAGAGCTTGATGAAGAGGAAGACGACCTTACGGCTGAACTACTACTCCTCGAAGACGAGGAAGAGGCCCTGGTCGCTGAAGTACTCTTCGAAGAAGATGACGAGCTCCTTGATGCAGAACTCGAACTCTTCGAAGACGAAGACGAACTGCGGGTTGCAGAGGTCGATTTTGCGCTACCTCCTCCGCGCGTCTGCGCTGCGGCAGGAACGCCGCATACGAGTGCGCCTGCGAGGAGAGCTGCGAGTGTGAGCTTAAACAGTTTCATAATATTATTGGTTTTGTTGTCCCCAGGTAAGGTCAACCGCCTGGCGGACATTGGTTAATATTTCAATAGTTAAACCTTTATATTCCTGGTGTTCGGTTTCGGCCATTATTTCGGTCCTGCGCCGTATCACTTCTTTTTTCGTTTCTTCGAGCGGGAGATCCGGGCTCAACTCTTCGGACATCTTGCTCAGCAGGTAGTTTTCGATACCGATATGGTTACTTGCACGAATCGTGCCACCTTCCACCGTAAACCTAATAGAACCCGCGTAGCGGCGGGGTTCGGCGCCATAGATGATGAACGAAGCCGGGGCGAAGACGGTAGAGCGGGTGACGCTGTCGAAATAGAGTTCGTCGTAGAGCGCGCCGCCGTAGCAGATGCGTCCCTCGGAGAGGCTGACGCGCTGCGGCCCAGCGCCGTCGGAGATCATCTCGAAGACGATTTCGTCGCCTTCCGCGATAGGAACATCTACCTTCGACTGGTGGCGGGTCATACGCCAGGCGACCATCTTCTCGTCTTCGGGCGAGATGCATACTTCGTCCAGAATCTCTTCGAGAAGGGGGCCGGAAAGTTTGTCGTAGTCCGCTTTCAGCGGGCAGACAAATAGCCCGGCCATATCCGCGGCGCCCGGGCTCATAGTGAGGTGGTCCGGACCCTGGGAATAATAGTGGTGTGAGCGCACCGCGCCGCGGAGCACCACGAAGCAGCGGTACTCCTCCTTATAGCAGTAGGTGAAGAGGTTCAGGCGCGGCTCCGGTTCGTCGCCGATTATCGGGCAGCAGTCCACGAGCCGGTAGAACAGCTTCGCGAGCGACTTCGGGGTATCCGAGCGCAGGGCGTAAACCCCACGGCAGAAGTGCGGGAAATGGTAGAGCTTGGCGTCCTGGCCGGTCGCGAGCGGAGTCTGGCCCTCGTCCAGCCAGCGGTCGATCGCGTTCTGAAGGGGCAGCAGGCCGGTGGGGATGGCCTGGTAGTGCATATGGTCAGGGGCAGACGCGCCGCTGTGGGGCCCGTTGTAAAAGACGAGGAACTCCGGGTAGCAGCGTGCGAAGTCCATCATGTCCACGAAGTTGTGCCACACGGACTGGGGGACGTGGACGTCGCGCGCGATGACCAGGTGGTTCGGGAAGATCGGGAACGGGTTGACCTGGACATTGTAGCGGCGCCCCTTTCGGCCGTCGAACTTGAGGTGGAACTGCTCCTTCGGGCGGTTGGGCACGCACAGGAAACACGGCCGGGCTGCGACCGCCTCCTTATCGACCACGGCTGTCGTGCTGCCGATACGGCAGGGGTTGAGCTGCGCCTTGACCGGGATACCGCCCACGGTCAGGTCCCGCACATCGGCCGCTTTCATCGAGCGGAAGTTCGCCGAGGCCATCGGCCAGACGGAGAGCTGGTCCTGGATGAACTTGATTAGCTCGTCGGTCATAGGAGTGCGAGGATTTTATCTTTATAGATACGGTATTCGTTTTCGAACTCGGGGGTGAAGACGTCCTTTCCGAGGTTCGCCTCGATTTCGTCCAGAGTCCAATAACGGCCCTCCGAGACTTCGTAGTTTTCGGGATGGAGGTCGAACGAGCCCACGGTCACGTACATCCCTACCATCTCGCGGTCGAGCTCGTCGCCGGCGATGTAGTTGTCCATATACTGGGGGTTGAAATCGTACAGGCCGAGCTCTTCGCCCGCTTCGCGGAAGAGCGCCTCTTCGTAGTATTCGCCATAGGAGCCATGGCCCCCGACGGCGGTGTCCCAGCGGCCGGGATAGGTCTCTTTGTTGGGGCTGCGATGCTGCAGGAAGAGGCGGGAGTAGCGGTCTACGATCTGGAGGTGGACGACGGGATGCAGGAGAAGAGGCTCGCCCTCGGGCTGAGGAGTGTCCTCGGAGCGATGGCAGTATTCGCGGGCGGCGCGGGCGATGACAAGGCCGTTTTCGTCCACTATCGGGACGGTCTCGGAAGCATCTGCCTGCGGGCCTAGGAGCGGCACCGGCTCAAGGGGATAGACAAGCTCGATCATAGGGTATTGTGGATGATTGCGAGCTCTTCTTCGGTGTAGAGGAGTTTGTCGATGAAGTCCGGGGCTACCGCGCCGAGCACCTTCAGGGCCACTATCGCGATAAGGATAATGTCCACGATGATGACTGCGACTATTATCGCCGTGCGCTTAGGGTTGCGGGGCTTCTTTTCTTTCGGAGCCTTTGTCTTGCGGGGCTTGCCGGGTTTGCCGGACTCCCCTTCTGCCTGGGCCGACTCCGGCCTTGCATCTTTATTTTTCAGCGATACGGGCTTCAGGCCGAAGCCGTCCGGATAGATATCCGCATCCTCGTCAGGGACAAAGAAATACTGGTCCGACTTAGTCAGGCGCAGTTTCCCAAGGCCTGCCAGTTCTACGCAACGGGTTTCATTAAGCTGCTTTTTCAGCTCCTCGACGCACTCTGCGAGGCCTTCCGCCTCTACCTTCGCTGCGCCTTCGAGTTCTTCGGAGACGAACGTAAGTTTCCTGTACGGAGGGTTAACCGTAAAGCCGTTGTCTGAGAAAGCAGCCGGGACCACCTCCGCGCGGAAGGTTCCCAGTCCCGGTACCAGGACCTCGTCTGAGCCAAGAATCTGACTCCTGACGAGAGTGGACAATTGATTAATATCCATATAGCGACGCGTCACTCGGCATTCTTCGCGGAGCCTCGAACACAAAGATACTAATTTTTTGCCCGGATTCTTT
>JAEESD010000007.1 GCA_016286145.1 Bacteroidales bacterium
AGGCGAAAAGGATTCCGAGCACGAGGAAAGTCCTCAGAAGTTTTCCCCAGAAGGCTCCGTTCAGCTGGGCGAGGAGGGATTTCTTCTCGGCGACGCCCTCCCAGAGGTGCCAGGTCGAGAACTTGGCAGCGGAGAAGTCGAACCAGCCAGTCAGAACCGCAACGCAGGCGATGGCGATGACTATGAAGCCGATCCATACGGCCATCCAGTCTTCGCTCGTCAGTTTCTTGGTTAAATTACTCATTACTTATTAGGATTTAGGTTTTTCGTAAACATGCAAATATAAGGAAATTACCGGAAATTCTCCAAAACCCACCCCTGGTCGACGGAAACGAAGCCGTCTTCGCCTTCTCCGGCCTCTCTGCGGGCAAGTATGGCGCGGCAATCCTCATAAACATTGAACCCTGCCTTTGCCGACATCATCCTGCCCTCCAGGGCGAACGAGAACACGATTTCATTGTCGGCGCCTTCGAGGCGGACGAATCTTATTCCCTGGACTTCCTTTTCCATTTCCTGGGAGCAGACCCATTTGCAAAGCTCCATGGCCCTGTCGTCAAGGCCGGTTTCAAAAATGTTGATCTTTTCTATTAGGGCTCCGGGGGAGGAGACGGTCCTGAGAATGTATCCGTCCAGCGAAGAAGCTGCGGCGCCGAGGGCCTTAAGGGCATCCGCACCTTCGTTCCCCGAGCCTTGGAGCCATATCATCACTTTCAGGTCAGGATCGTGGTAAAGGAACGGATAATCAAGGAGATATGTCTTTCCGCACGACGGACAACTGGCTATGAAAAGGCTGCCGTCGCGGACTTTTTCCTTAAGCGCGGGGGCTTCGGAAGTGTTGATTCCCGCTATTGCGGAAACTTCGTGCGCGGAGCGGCAGTATGGGCAGACGGATTGCGTCATTTGATTATCCTCCACTCAATCGGTCCCTGGGCGTCGGCATAATAACGTCCGGTTTTGTCAAGGATGGAAGCAGGATCGGCTGGAGACGTGGTGAAGTCCCATGCGGCCTCAAGGCCGTCCTCGTTTCCGGAAACATCGCTGTCTTTATATTTGCGGATCTCGCTCTGGGTCAGTTCTTTACGCCAGATGCGGACTTTCTTTACCGAAGCGCTGAGGCCCATCGTGTGCCGCCCGGAACCCGTGGTTGCCGGGTTGCACAGCAGTGTGAGCTGCGTCGGCTTTGCCGGAGGCGCGTATTCTGCGGCATGCGTGTCCTCGAGGATGATTTCTCCGTCGATGTATATCACCGTGTGGCCTTTCTCCGCATCGAAGGATGCTGCAATATGGTGCCACCCGGTGTAGTCGTTCCATGCAACGCCCGGTTCGCGGAGCGCACCGCCCCTGTAGCAAAGCGACATCCTTATTATGTACGGCCCTTTCCGGGGGTGGGTATCGTCCGGCTCGGTGGTAGTGCCCCAGGGATTCATGCCCCCTCCGTCAAACGGCCTCTCCCCCTTGATATTGCCAATGATCTTCTCCTGCGGCTGATAATGCAGGACTTTGTCGCCCCGGAACCAGAGTTCGGCTGTGAAAGTGGTCAGGCCGTCGAACTCTCCGGCTTTGCCAAGCAAGATGCCGCACTGGACGTTCGTCGCACCCGGTACATACATCTCGCACGGGGTTTCGACATATCGGTATTGTGCCTGAAACGCGTCTATCGCCGCTCTTGCGGCAGATACCGCATCATCGATCTTGTCCTGTGCAATCTCTCCCGAGCGGGCCTTGTCCCTGGCTTCGACGGCGGCTTTCCTGGCCTCTTTCAGGGCGGAGAAAGCCTCGTCCGGATAGCCGGACCACGGCTGCTCCTCCTCAAGGGCGAGGAGTTCGTCCATCTTAGCTATCATAAAGGACAGGCCGGACCAGTCGGGGCGCGTTTCCGTCGGAGGAACAGGCCCCGGATTATCCGTCGGGGTTTTTCCGCAGGAAACGGCCAACAGACCGAGCACGAAGCAGGAAATAAAGCGTAAATGCCTGGATGACATTATTCTATCTTTCGGGCACCGTCACTGATGACGACGTCGTAGACCTTGGGCTCGTGGCCGAATTTCTCGGCGAAACGGCTTACTGCCTCGCTGATGAAGGCATCGTAGAGCTCGTCTTTAACGAGGTTGATGGTGCATCCGCCGAAGCCTCCGCCCATAACGCGGGATCCGGTGACGTCCATCTTGCGGGCCAGTTTGTTGAGGAAGTCGAGCTCTTCGCAGCTGACTTCGTAGAGGCGGCTCATTCCGAAATGGGTCTGATACATCATCTCGCCAGCGGTCTCGAAATCTCCCCTTTCAAGGGCGTCGCAAACATCGAGAACCCTCTGGACTTCGCCGATGACGTATTCCGCACGGAGGAAGTCCTCCTCGGGAATCTCTGCGCGTACCTCTTCGAGCCAGACTCGTTTTGCGTCGCTGAGGAACTCAACCTCCGGATGGTACTTACGGATTGCTGCCGCAGCGTTTTCGCAGGAAGCGCGGCGCTTATTGTAGGCAGAAGAGGCGAGTTCGTGTTTGACACAGGCATCGATCAGAACGAGTTTATAGCCTGCAGCCTCGGGATCGAAGGGGAAATACTTATACTCGAGGGTCTTGCAGTTGAGGCGAATAAGGCAGCCCTGCTTTCCGAAGCAGGAAGCGAACTGGTCCATAATTCCGCACATAACGCCGCAGTAATTATGTTCAGTACTCTGGCCTATCTTTGCGAGCTCGAACTTGTCGATGTTGTTGCCGTTGAGCTCGTTGATTGCGAATGCGAAGCAGCTCTCGAGGGCGGCCGATGAGGAAAGACCGGCGCCGAGGGGAACGTCGCCCGCGAAGACCGTATCGAAGGCGGCTACCTTTCCGCCGCGCTTGATAGTCTCACGGCAAACGCCGAAGATATAGCAGGCCCACTGCTGTTTCGGCTTATCCTCCTCGTTCAGGCCGAACTCGACCATCTCGTTGTAGTCCAGCGAGAAAGCGCGCACCTTATTGAGGCCGTTGAGCTTAATCTGGGCCATAATACCCTTGTCGATTGCGCCGGGGAAAACATAACCGCCGTTGTAATCCGTATGTTCGCCGATAAGGTTAATACGGCCTGCGCTGGCAAAGAGGTTTCCCCCCTCTCCGAAGAGAGTCTTGAATTTGTTCTGAATCTTTGATTTCATATCGTATTGGTTTTAGTTTCGAGGCGAATACAAATATAACGATTTTCCCTCTAAACGCACATACCCCCGGCTATTCTGCCGAGGGTATGCTCCGATATCTGATTTCGGGACCGCTAGAAGTAGCGGGCGCGGTTGTCGACCACGTTTGCAGCTTCCTGCATCACGGGGAGGATCATCTGCGAAGAGTACTGGGCTTTCTGAGAAGCGAAGTTCTTCGCATCCTGCTCGGTGTAGAACTGACCGGCTTCGCGGCGATTGACCTTGAAGACATAGACGGCGTTCATACCCTGGACGGGTCCGCAGACCTCACCAAGCTCAGCCTTAAGGATAGCACCGAGAAGAGCCGGCTCCAGAACACCTGCGCTCATAGGCGAGAAGCTGATGTCGCTGCGGGTGGTAACGGTTGTTCCGTTAGCCTCTGCAATAGCCTCAAGGGTAGGATTACCGGCGAGGGTCTGGGCTACCTGAGCGGCCTTGTTGGCATTGCGCTTTTCGTTATAGAGCTTGCTCTGAATCTGGCTTGCAACTTCCTTGAGCTCGGCAACTCCGTCCTTGCGGACTTCCTTGACGGCTGCGATAAAGAAGAAGTTGTTGTTCACGGTGATGATGCCGGAAGCCTTGCCTTTCTTTGTCTTGTCGTCAAAGATCCAGCGGGTGACTTCCCTGGCCTGGTCTACCGATCCGAAGGTTGAGGTACTCTCGAGAACACGATTCTGCTTGTGGGAGTAGACTCCGAGAGAATCTACGGCCTTGAGGTAACCCTCGAGGGTACCGCCGGCGATGGTGGCGAACTTGTTGGCTTCGTTATAGAAACCGTTGAAGGTCTCCTTGCTTGCAAGGACAGACTTCTCAAGAATCGCAACCTGCTTCTTGGCGATGGGCTTGGTGGTCTTTGTAACAACTACTACGTGGCTGCCGTACTGGGTCTTGATGACGAAAGGCTTTCCAACCTTTGCGGTCATCACGGACTCGAAACCGGGAATCATATAGCTCTGAGTCATCCAGCCGATGTTTCCGAGCTGGCCGTCGTCGGCCGAACCCTGATCGGCGGAGTGTTCGAGAACGAGTTCAGCAAAGCGTGCGGGGGCCTTGGCAACGACGGCGACGAGGCTGTCTGCTTTCTTGGCCGCACCGGCTCCCTGAAGGAGGATATGCTTTACATAAACAGAATCCGGAACGTTTGCGCTTTCAATTACACGGGCAGAGAAGAAAGAATCGCCTTCCTTGACAACGGGCGAAATACCCTTATTGCCGGAGAATACGAACTTGTCGATGTCTGCAGATACAGTTGCAAGCTCGCCCTTCTTGTACCAGCGGTTGGAAAGGGACCTGTCTGAGTTCTTGAGAAGGAAGTTCTTGAGGTTGTCTGTCGAGGCAAACTCGCCAAGAACCTCATCCATTGCCTTCTCTGTAGCGGCTACGTCTGAATCCGAAGGTTTAACCTCGAAAACGACATACTCTACGTCGCGGCTGGCCTTCTGCTTGTATTCGTCCTGATGGGCATTGTAGTAGGCCTTGATCTCCTTGGAGCTGACACTTACAGTAGTATCTACTGCGAATCCGTAAGGGATGGTAACGAGCTCGATGTCGGCGGTAGTGTTGCCTTCCTCAACTGCCTGCTTAAGGGTCAGAGGGCTCTCGATAGAACTAAGGCTGAAGAGTGAGCCATACTTGGCATAGAACTGCTGGGTACGGATAGTCTGCTTCAGATAGTTCCAGTAAAGCTTGAGAGTCTCGTCTGTCTCGGCCTGGCGGTTGATCTCGCGGACTCTCTCTACAGAGAAAGTTCCGTCCTCAGCGGCGAACAGAGGGTTCTGCTCGATGATGGGGCTGAGGTGGTTTCCGGCGATGAGGTCTGCGACCTCGGCGTCACCTACCTTGATTCCGGCGGCCTCGCAGTTCTTGAAGAACATATAGCGGTCCATAAGGGACTGCCACGCCGCGTTGCGGATCTGCTGGTGGGCCTGCTCAGTCTGAGCGCTGGAGCCTGTAGTAATTTCGTTGATCGTTGTGAAGGTTCCCACCTCGGCGGTGAAATCCTCATACGAGATACCTGTACCATTGATCTCACCTACATTCTCAGGCCTGCCGAAAAGATTCATCAGGTCGTCCATAGGGGCGATGAAGTACAGGAGGGAAAGCGCGATGATTACGGAGATAGCTACTCCGAACTTGTTGCGCATCTTTTGTAGTACTGCCATATGATAGTTTTTTCTTTAAAATTATCGAAATTGGGCTGCGAAGATAGTAATAATTCTTTATTTGAGCAAAGGTCCGATGAAGTTGACCGAATCTATCTTCACGACGGTCGAATCTGACTGCGAATAGCCGTAGCTGTCGAAAGGCCTCAGAAGGATAGCGTTACGAGCGCGGTCGTCTGAACGCATTCCGTATCCCTGCATCATTCCGTCTTCGGAATACAGTTTTACGTAGGCGTCTGTATAGATCTCTTCTTTCTTGCGGTCCCAGTACAAGGTGTCGGTTTCCATCGTCTCCTTCTTGATGACGTTTGAGACTATCACATTGCCGGTCGCCTCCCAGAGTTCGCCGGAAGAGCGCTTCCCGGACGCGACGTGCTTAGCCTTGTCCGCCATAATGATTGTCTCGAGAAGGCCTTCCTCGGTATAGCCGAAGACGTGGAGACCGTTCGGGAAGAGGTCGTAGTCGATAGAGTCGGTAACGAACTTCAGCATCACCGGAGACTCGAAGCGCTGCTTGACGAGGCCGTCTGCGGTATTGACCGCAAACATGTCGTTAACCACCTGAGTAGGGGTCTCTGCCAGGTTTATCTTGTCTGCTTCCTTGAGTTTCCCGCCACACCCGAAAACGACAAAAGCAACCGCGATAAAAGCGGTTGCCTTAGTCTTGATATGCGGCCAGGTCCTCAACTCTACTTCTGCGTCTTGACGGTTGTCGTCTCGCGGAAGGCTCCGCAGCTGACGGTGTAAGAGTCGCCATCCTTGACGTCATACATAAAGGCGTCTGCGGCGGTAGGATAGTACTGGCGGAACTGCGCGATCATCTTGTTGGCCTCATCTGTGAGGGAAGAATCTGCGCGCTTTGCTTTCTCGAGGAAGTCTACTGCAACCCAGTAAGGAGCGCGGACTGCGATTTCATTGCCTTCGCAGCGGACGTTGCCCCAAACGGTAGCAAGAAGCATATAGTTCTTACCCTTGAGTTCGCTCTTCGAGGTCATTGCGACCGAACGCTTGGCTGAGCTTTCAGCAAGCTGAGGGCGGCCGGACTTGTATGCGTAGACCGCAAGCTCATAGTAAAGGTCTGCATCTGCCTCGGTGTCGGAGTCGGGGGCTGCAATAGCCTCTTCCATATACTTGACCGCGAGATCTACCTTGCCCTGGGCGGCATTCAGCTGATAGAGCATCTTTGCTGCGGCAGCGCTGGGGTTGTCGTTGTAGACGGTAGTCGCGGCGGCGATGAACAGGTTGTTGTCCATACAATCCTCGGCGGAAGACATAATCCTGACGACCTTTGCGGCGAATTCGGCATCCGAAGGATTAGCCTCGAAGCGGGGGCCGTACAGGGAGATGATCTTGTCGCAGTCTGCGAGCTTGCTGGCTACGAACAGATTATCGAGATCAGTACGGACTTTCTCGTTCGCTTCTTTATCTGTCGCGGTCTTGGCCTCTGCGTTATCGAGGAGACCTGAGTTACGCTCATAGATACCGATTACCTCTTCTTCATCGATAAGGCCGATCTTGCAGAGCTCGATAGCGGCGTTGAGGTTGAAGATATAGAGGCTGGGCTTAGTGTCTCTCTCGTTGAATTCGATTATTTCGTTGAGGCCCTCGTAGAGGCGCTTGTTGTCGTCCTTGATGTAGTTTGCCATATCGAGGCCCTTGTTGTTGCGGGCGGTAACTCCGTACTTCGGATAGTACTCGATACGTACGTCGTGGATCATCATCAGAGAGTCGACGAGCTGAGCCTTATAAACAGGATTCTTGGCGTTCTTGGAGATGAGCTTGCGCATCAGGGCCGTACCGTCTACCAGCATAGTCTGGTTTGCGGTAGGAGGGCAGATCCGGAACGCCTCACGCCAGTTGGGGGTAGCGGAGTCGTAGTTTTTCTGCTTAAAGTACTCTTTGTAGTAAGAAAGGTACTTGATGCACTCGGCGCTGTCTGCGCCATACTTGCCCTGTGCAAATACGCTAGTCGCGCTGAGAGTGGCGACAGCCAGAATTGCGATAATCAGTCTTTTCATATCCTTGTTGTTTGTTTATTCATACCTGGGCTGCTGGAACCATATGTCGAAGAGATTGACTCCAAGGCTGAAGCCGACATAGGTTTCGCGAACCATACTGTTTTTCAGCGATCCTCTCTGACCAATTTCCATACCGAAAGTAAGGCCGTTGTTCCAGCGGAACACCGGGAGAGTTGCTCCTAAAGTGATGCCTCGAGAGTAGATTTCGTTGCCTGAGACACCAAAATATTCCTTTGTGTAGTACACTCCCGCCCTGTAGGCGATGAGTTTGTAGTAGTAGCGGATGTCCGTAGGGTTGGGGATGTATTCCACTCCCGCACGAAGCGACTGCGAAACTCCGGTAGTGAAGATCGGGCCGGCTGCGCCATTAACCGCAAAACCGCTTACCGAGCTGAATCCGGTGTTTGTCCAGTCCGAACGGACGAAATCTATTTCGGCCCTAAATTTAGGGCCATAAACCACGCTGAGGCCGACTCCCGCTTCGCCGGCAAGGTAAAGCCGGGACGAAGCGCCTCCTATCTGGACGGTATCCTTTTTCTCGATGCCGCTGGTCGTAGTATTGATCAGGCGGCCCCCAAGACGGGCGTCCAGTCCGTAGACGGCTCCCACCCCGATGCGGAGTTTGTCGCCGATAGGCTGTTCGTACTGAAGGCCGAACCTTGCGGAATTGGCATTCAGCTGCATCTCGTTTGTCTTGGTAAGACCTACTGCTGCCGGATCCGAAAGAGTCTCAGTATAGGTTTTCTTTATATTTCCGAAGTAGTGTGTGAACTCCGCGCCGACGGAAACTTTTTTGAACAGATCCACTCCGACTGTAGCAAAAGCCTGATAAAGGCTTCCAAGACCACTGTAAGAGTGCGCTACATTTCCTACCGTAGCGATGGTTGTTGGATTGGTCTCGTAGTATCCGTAGGAGTAACCGGTAGAGCTGTAGGGCTTAATACCAAGCATCATCGAGACGTCTGCCGGCTTAGAGTAGAACAGCGGGAACGAAATGATGAAGTTATTGATATTGAACAGGTTGTTGGCCGAAACCCTACCGTCCTGACGGAGTATCTTGTTTGTTTCGTAAATCGAAAAATCAGACATAAAGGACAGGGAGTCGCGGGCGGTAACGGCGGCCGGGTTCAAGATGTTGATAAATCGGGCGTTGCGCGAAGCGATTCCTACTCCTCCCATCGTCTTGTTGTACGCTGTACCGGGGGTCATCAACTCCCCTATTCCAAAAACGGAATACGGGGTATAACCGGCATAGGAGCCGCCGTCCTCGGCTTTCAAACTGAGAACGGGCAGCAGCAGCGCCGCCAGAATAAACATTTTAACCCTACTTCCTGTCATAATCTTCCGAGATAGTCGCGAGCCCCATCAAAACCAGATTGGAGACCACAAATATCGAGTTTTTAGTCTGTCTTGCAAAGTAGCTGGCATCCCCTCCGGTAAACACTACTACACTGCCGGGGGCCCCAGCGATGTAGTTGTCAACCTCAAAGACTATGCCCGAAATAACTCCGGCCTCTATTCCCGATGTTTCCGATGTCCCTATTGCGGGCGGGTTTTCGGGCGTATCTACCAGCGGCAGAGTCCTTGAATAGCGGTTCAGCGCCTTGAAGCGAGTCCGGCATCCGAGCGAAAGGTTTCCACTCTGATAAGTCCCCTCCGCAGAGACGGAATCGATAGAGAGCACGGTTCCGAAATCGAAAACCAGGCAGGGCTTACCCTTGAAAAGTTCCCTTGCCGCGATTATCGAGGCGGCACGCGAAGGCGACAGGTACTCAGGAAGGCCATAGGCCCTCAGAATCGCGGGGTGATTGCGGTCTATAAGGACCAGCTGCCCACACCTTTCGCGTATTTCGCTTATATCCTCCTCGGGTATATCGCGCACTGAAGCCAGAACCAGGACATCGGGCTTCTCCTTTGCAAGGAGAGTTCCGAGAAGGAAACCGTGAAGCCTTTCTCCCTGGTAACGCACTGTTTTTCCGAGGGTTCTACCCTCAGCCCAGGCAGCCTTCAGCGCCGTGTTTCCAATCTCTATCAGCAGGTTCGCCATATTTACAAGCCGACAAATTTAAGAAATTATTGCAACTTCTTCAAGGTATTGAGCGCCGCTTCTGTAGAATCTATACCCCTGGTGATGATCTTCAACTTGCCTTCGGTCTGCTTCAGGGTGAAGGGGGAGTTGTTTCCTATCCTCACGAGGAGTTCGCTGAACTGATCGCTCTTGTAGTAAGGAGACAGGGCGTTGGAGATAAAGAAGCAGATAAACATACCGTTCTTAATAATCACCTTCTCAAAGCCGAGCGAACCTCCCAGATTTCTGATTTTCACCACGTTGAAAAGATTGTCGACCTCCGGCGGAGTTTCTCCGAAACGGTCTGCCAGCTGGGAGTGGAAGCGGTCTATTTCTTTCTCTGACTTCATCGAATCCAGCTGTTTGTAGATACGTATCTTTTCGGCGGTAATGTCTATATAGTCATCAGGAATGTAGGCCGGCTGGTCGGTCTCGACCGTGCAGTCCGCGCTGAAGCGGGCCTCTGCCCGGCCGCCGACAGCTCCGCCCGTCTCTATTCCCAGCTCCTCCATCGCCTCGGCCAGTATCTTCTGATAAGTCTCGTAGCCCATATCCATAATGAATCCGCTCTGCTCCGCGCCGAGCAGGTTGCCCGCGCCGCGGATGTCGAGGTCCTGCATAGCGATGTTGAAGCCGCTGCCCAGGTCGGAGAACTCCTCGATCGCCTTGAGGCGCTTTCGGGCATCGTCCGTGATGCTTACCAGCGGCGGAACTATGAGGTAGCAGAACGCCTTCCTGTTCGAACGGCCTACCCTGCCCCTGAGCTGGTGAAGATCACTGAGGCCTATGTTCTGGGCGTGGTTGATGATTATCGTGTTGGCGTTGGGGATGTCGAGGCCGTTTTCGATGATGGTGGTGCAGAGCAGCAGGTCGTAGTCTCCGCGGATGAAATCGAGCATCTTGTCCTCGAGTTCCTTTGCCGCCATCTGGCCGTGGGCGATACATATCCTCATATCCGGCACGAGCCGGTGGAGGATCTCGCCGATGGCGGATAGCTGCTCTACGTTGTTGTGGAGGAAGAAAACCTGGCCTCCGCGCTTGAGTTCGTACTCGATTATGGACTTTATCTCTTTCTCGTCGAAGAGGATGATCTCGGTCTGGATAGGGATACGGTTGGCCGGCGGGGTAGCGATGATGCTGAGATCGCGCGCGCCGAGCAGCGAAAACTGAAGCGTCCGCGGGATAGGGGTCGCCGTAAGGGTGAGGGTATCCACCTCAGCCCGCAGCTGGCGCAGCTTTTCCTTGGCCGTGACGCCGAATTTCTGTTCCTCGTCTATTATGAGCAGGCCCAGGTCCTTGAATTCGAAGCCGTCGCCGAGCATTTTGTGGGTGCCGATGATTATGTCTATCTGGCCGGAGGCGAGGGCTTTTTTTATCTCCGCAAGTTCCTTCGGGGTACGCAGGCGGCTGACATAGTCTACCTTGACCGGGAAGGAGGCCAGGCGCGAGCTGAAGGTGGTATAGTGTTGCAGGGCGAGGATCGTGGTCGGAACAAGCACGGCGACCTGCTTGCCGTCCGTAGCGGCCTTGAACGCGGCGCGGATGGCTATTTCCGTCTTGCCAAAGCCCACGTCGCCGCAGATCAGGCGGTCCATCGGGAAGCTCTCTTCCATATCGCGCTTGACCGCGCGGGTTGCCTCTTCCTGGTCCGGGGTGTCCTCGTACATAAACGACGATTCGAGCTCGGTCTGAAGGTATGAGTCCGCCGAATAGGCGAAGCCCTTCGAGGCCCGGCGTTTCGCGTAGAGTTGGATAAGCTCCTTCGCTATGTCTTTAACCTTACTCTTGGCCCCGTTTTTAAGGGCGATCCACGATTTGGAGCCGAGCTTGTTGATGCGCGGGGTCTCACCGTCGGCCGGGCGGAAGCGCGAGATCTTATGGAGGGCGTGGACCGAAACGAAGACGACATCGCCGTCTTTGTAAGTCAGCTTGACGACCTCCTTCATACGTCCATAGTCGTCCTTGACCCTGACCAGGCCGCCGAAGACGCCTACGCCGTGGTCGATATGGACTATATAGTCGCCTATGTTGAACGAGGCGAGGTCGTTGAGGGTGAGTTGCTCGGTCTTTTCAACCGAACGGCGGATCGAGACGCGGTGGAAGCGGTCGAAGATTTCGTGGTCTGTATAGTGACAGGTTTTGTCTTGCTCGTCGATAAAGCCGTTGTGGATGCTCTTGCCCGTTATAAACTCGGGCAGGGGACAGCGCTCTTCTTCGAGGATGGAGCGGAGCCTGTCGGTCTGAGTCTGCTTTTCGCCGTAGATGTAAACCTTGTAGCCGGTTTCGGTTTTTGTTCGGATATCGGCTGTAAAGAGTTCGAAGTTTTTATTGAAAACCGGCTGGGGAGAGACGCTGAACTGAACGGCATCTGCTTCTTTTCGGTCGATAGGAATTTCGAGAAAGACCCTTTTGTAGCTAGAGGTAAGGCTGAAGAATTCCCTGTCCTTGTACATATCTGAGGAGTCCAGCCAGATTACAGAATCGGCGGACAGGGCCTCGAGTATGTTTTGCGATGCGCCCCCCGGATTACACACCATATCGGAGATTATCCTTACTTCCGGAATTTCTTCTCCGGAAAGCTGGGTGTTGCAGTTGAAGGTGTGGATGTATTCTATTTCATCGCCCCAGAAAGAAACACGGACGGCCTCACTGTCTGAGTATGAGAAAAGATCGATGATGCTTCCTCTTACCGCGAACTGTCCGGGGGATGAGACGAAGTCTACTCTTTCAAAGCCCAGGTCGGATAGCTTTTCAATTATTTCAGAATGGGATATTTCCTGGCCCTTTTTCAGTTCAAAGGCGGAAGCCGTAATATTGTTGCTGAGCGGAATAAGTTCCTCGAGGGCCTCGGGGAAAGTAACTATTACGGTAAGGTCTTCTTTGTTTGAGGAGAGAATACTCTGAACTGCCGAGGTTCGCTGGACGCTGAGAGATGATTTATAGTTGCTGCGCTCAACCCCGGCGCCTGAAGCGGGGAGGAAGAATACCCTATCTCCTTCGATCAGGTTATAGAGATCGTTGGCGCAGTATTCCGCGGCCTCGCTGTTAGGAAGCACTATAAGATGGAGACCCTTCTCGGCACAGTTTGAAAAGACAAACCACCGGGCGGAGAGAAATAATCCCCGGCAGAATATTTCCTTTGAGGAAACTATCCTGCTTTTCAAAAGAGCGCTGGCGGCAGAATTAACCTGCATCCTGATGTGTAAAAGCTTGTGGAAAACCGGTGTATAAAACTGTGGATAAAACAGGGTGATGAGTTATCCACAACGGTTTTACAAAGTTTCCAACAAGTAATTAAAAACGCCTTGTGTACCTAATAAATTGATACTCAGCAGGGTTTTATGTTTATCAACATTTCCACAGCAGTAATAAAATCAACAAAAAATCAAGAAATAAAGATTATATTTGTAGACCAATTAACCAGCCAGGGGAAATGTCAGATTTCGACCCTCACCGCAGTATCGAGGACAAAGATAAGGATTTGGACGGAATTATCCGACCGCAGGACCTTGAAGATTTCACGGGTCAGCGGGAGATTGTGTCCAATCTCCATATCTACATCCAGGCCGCAAAACTCAGGGGCGAGTCTTTGGACCACACCCTTTTCCACGGCCCTCCCGGTCTGGGTAAAACAACTCTGGCCCACATCATCGCAAACGAGATGGGTGTGAATATGAAAATCACATCCGGTCCTGTTCTCGATAAACCCGGAGATCTTGCCGGCCTTCTTACTTCGCTTGAGCCGGGAGATGTCCTTTTCATTGATGAAATTCATCGTCTTTCTCCTGAAGTTGAGGAATATCTGTATTCCGCAATGGAGGATTTCGTAATAGATATTATGATCGACAAAGGCCCCGGAGCCCGTTCGGTCAGAATTTCACTTAACCCGTTTACTCTGGTAGGAGCTACTACCAGAAGCGGTCTTCTCACAGCTCCTCTAAGGGCCCGTTTCGGCATTACCTGCGCCCTGGAATATTATGATGTTGAGGATCTCAAGCGAATTGTAAAACGCAGTGCAGCTATCCTTAAGGTTGACATAGACGATCAGGCAGCCCACGAAATAGCAATGAGAAGCCGCGGTACGCCTCGTATCTCAAATGCTTTGCTTCGCCGAGTGCGTGATTTTGCCCAGGTGATGGGAGACGGAAAGATAGATATAAAGATAGCGAAGTATGCTCTTGATAAACTAAAGATAGATACTCGCGGACTTGACGCTATAGACAATAAGATTCTGAGTACTATCATCAATACTTTCAAGGGAGGTCCTGTAGGAGCCAATACCATAGCTACCGCTATAGGAGAGGATCAGGGAACCTTCGAGGAAGTATATGAGCCTTTCCTTATCAAGGAAGGATTTATAGTTCGTACTCAGAGAGGCCGAATCGCTACTGACCTGGCCTATAAACACCTTGGAGTCAACCCCAACAGGGTTTCTTCCGACACTTTATTTGGAGAATAGTAATTAACTCAATTCATAAACAAATGGCAGATAAACTCATCTCAAAAATTCCGGATGGCCCGCTTGCCGAAAAATGGACCAAGCGTAAGTCCGAAATCCATCTTGTCAGCCCCAACAACCGCAGAAAACTCGAGGTTATCGTAGTCGGTACAGGACTCGGCGGCGCATCTGCAGCTGCTACCCTCGGCGAGTTGGGCTACAACGTCAAGGTATTCTGTATCAGCGACTCTCCTCGTAGAGCACACTCCATCGCTGCTCAGGGAGGTATCAATGCTGCGAAGAACTATCAGAACGACAACGACTCGGTTTACCGTCTTTTCTATGACACTATCAAGGGAGGAGACTACCGCAGCCGTGAAGCAAACGTCTACCGTCTTGCTGAAGTAAGTGCAGCCATCATCGATCAGTGTGTGGCTCAGGGTGTTCCGTTCGCCCGCGAGTACGGCGGATACCTTGCAAACCGCTCGTTCGGCGGTGTTCAGGTAAGCCGTACCTTCTATGCCCGCGGTCAAACCGGCCAGCAGCTGCTCCTCGGAGCTTATGCCGCTCTCAACCGTCAGATCGCAGCCGGAACAGTAAAGAGTTACCCGCGCTACGAGATGCTCGACCTCGTCCTCGTTAACGGCCAGGCCAAGGGTATAATCGCCCGCAACCTCGTTACCGGCCAGCTCGAGCGCTTCGGAGCCCACGCAGTCATCATCGCTACCGGTGGTTATGGAAATACCTATTTCCTCTCAACCAACGCTATGAACAGCAACGGTTCGGCGGCTATGCAGTGCTGGCGCAAGGGCGCATTCTTCGCAAATCCTTGCTTCGCACAGATCCACCCTACCTGTATCCCGGTCCACGGCGACCAGCAGTGTAAGCTCACCCTTATGTCTGAGTCGCTCCGTAACGACGGCCGCATCTGGGTACCTAAGAAACTTGAGGATGTAGAGAAACTTCGTAAACACGAAATCAAGCCTTCTCAGATTCCTGAAGAAGACCGCGATTACTATCTCGAGCGCCGTTATCCCGCTTTCGGAAACCTCGTTCCCCGCGACGTTGCTTCCAGGGCAGCTAAGGAGCGCTGCGACGCTGGCTTCGGTGTAAATGAGACCGGTAAGGCCGTGTTCCTTGATTTCTCGGAGGCTATCCAGCGTCTCGGACATCAGAGAGTTGCAGAGCGTTATGGTAACCTCTTCGAAATGTATGAGAAGATTACCGCTTCCTCGCCTTGGGAAGAGCCTATGATGATTTATCCGGCTATTCACTACACGATGGGTGGTATCTGGGTCGACTACGATCTCCAGACTACTATCCCTGGTCTGTATGCGATCGGTGAGGCCAACTTCTCCGACCACGGCGGAAACCGTCTTGGTGCTTCTGCTCTTATGCAGGGTCTGGCAGACGGTTATTTCGTTGTTCCGGTAACTATCAGTGATTATCTTTCCAATAAGTTCGCCGAGCCTAAGACCGATGTAAATTCCAAGGAATTCATCGAGGCTGAAAAGGCAGTTCAGGCCCGTATAGACAGACTCTTCTCCATCAAGGGAACCGAGACCGTAGATTCTATCCACAAGAGACTCGGAAACATTATGTGGGAGTATGTTGGAATGGCCCGCGATGAGGCTGGACTTAAGAAGGCTATCGAAGAGATCAAAGCCCTTAAGGAAGAATTCTATAAATCTGTCAATGTCCCCGGAGATCAGTACGAGTTCAACCAGGAACTCGAGAAGGCTCTCCGTCTCGAAGACTTCTTCGACACAGGTATTCTGATGGCTCAGGACGCTCTGAATCGCCACGAATCCTGTGGAGGACACTTCCGCGTTGAGAGCCAGACCGAGGAAGGCGAGGCTAAGCGCGATGACAAGAACTTCATGTATGTAGCGGCCTGGGAGTATAAGGGTGAAGGAAAAGATCCCGTTCTCCACAAAGAGCCTCTCAACTACGAATTTATCGAGGTTAAGACCAGAAACTACAAAGACTAAGTACGATGGAATTCAATCTTAAGATATGGCGTCAGAAAAACGCCAAGGCAAAAGGCCATTTCGAGACCTACCACATCAGCGGTATCGAGGAGGACGCCTCTTTCCTCGAGATGCTCGATATCCTCAATGAGCAGCTTATCAGGGAAGGTTGCGACCCTGTAGCTGTAGAGAGAGGATGCAAGAGCAGCGGTCCTGTTTCGTTCGACCACGACTGCCGTGAGGGTATCTGCGGAGCTTGTTCGCTGTATATCGACGGCCGTGCCCACGGTCCGGACGACCACGTCACAACCTGTCAGCTCTTTATGCGCCACTTCAAGGACGGTGCTACTATTACGGTAGAGCCTTTCCGCAGTGCCGCATTCCCCGTTATCAAGGATCTCGTAGTCGATCGTCGTGCGTTCGATAAGATACTCCAGGCTGGAGGCTTTATCTCCGTACGTACCGGTTCAGCTCAGGATGCCAACGTAATGCTCATTCCCCACGATAAAGCTGAGGAGAGTATGGATGCGGCAGCCTGCGTAGGTTGCGGCGCTTGCGTTGCTACCTGTAAGAACGGATCTGCGATGCTGTTCGTCGCTGCCCGCGTCAGCTCTCTCGCTCTGCTTCCTCAGGGACGTCCCGAGGCTAAGCGCAGGGCTGAGGCTATGGTCGCGAAGATGGACGAACTCGGCTTCGGTAACTGTACCAACACCCGCGCCTGCGAGCTCGAGTGTCCTAAGGGTATTACAGTAGCCCACATCGCCCGCCTGAACCGCGAGTTCCTTAAAGCTAAATTCTCTGAGTAACTGTCATCCCCGGCTTGTCCGGGGATCCTTTACCATAAGAAATTATTGAACGGGTAGCGCCCGGCATGAATCTCCGCAACCATCTTGTAGATGTCGTTGCGGAGTTTTTCTATACCCGTTTTGTTGATTGCAGATATAAAGATACAAGGCGCCTTTTCTCCTGCTATCCAGCTGTTCTTAAGTTCTTCAAGAGTCCTGTTTTCCTTTGATTTAGGTTCCAGGGAGAACTCATCGTATGGTTCGAAGGTGTAGGCGTCTATCTTGTTGAAAACTACATAGACAGGTTTGTTTGCCGCGCCTATGTCGCGAAGAGTCTGTTCTACAGTTTTCATCTGATCTTCGAAGTCCGGGGCGGAGATATCTACTACGTGGACCAGGATATCTGCCTCCCTGACCTCGTCAAGGGTACTCTTGAAGGCCTCTACGAGCTGAGTAGGGAGTTTACGGATAAATCCTACAGTATCGCTTAGAAGAAAAGGTACGTTTTCGATAACTACTTTCCTTACAGTAGTATCCAGAGTAGCAAAGAGTTTGTTCTCAGCAAAGACGTCAGACTTAGCCAGAACGTTCATCAGAGTAGATTTTCCTACATTGGTATAGCCTACCAGGGCGAGCCTTACCATACTGCCTCGATTGGAGCGCTGGGTAGCCATCTGACGGTCTACCTTCTTAAGGTCTTCCTTGAGTTTTGTAATACGCTCTTTTACGATACGGCGGTCTACCTCTATCTGGGTCTCACCCATTCCGCCTCGGGTACCGCGACCGCCGCGCTGCCTTTCGAGGTGGGTCCACATTCCCGCCAGACGGGGGAGCATGTAGTTGTAGCGGGCAAGTTCGACCTGCATTTTTGCGTAGGACGACTTTGCTCTCTGGGCGAAGATTTCAAGGATAAGGCTGGTTCTGTCTATTACTGAGCTGCATTTGATTACCTTTTCGATGTTGCGCTGCTGCATTCCGGACAGTTCATCATCGAATATAACGTAGGTTATGTGGTTTTCCTCGCAGTATGAAGCTATTTCTTCGAGTTTTCCGCTTCTGATATAGGTTGCATTATCCGGACGGTCTACCCTCTGGACGAACTTTTTATCGCCCACCGCTCCGGCAGTCTCTGCCAGAAATTCAAGTTCGTCGAGGTATTCCTTTACTCTTCTTTCGTCGTCTGTCGGTCTGATTATTCCGACAAATACGGCTTTCTCTGTCTGCTGTTCGTTCATTATTCGGATTGAAAAAAGGCCGTCCTCTGCGGACAGCCTCTTGTTTTAACTAAATCGCGTGTTATCTGAGCTGGAAGATAACAGGGAAGGTGTAAGTCACTCGGACTGCGCGGTCCCTCTGCTTTCCAGGGCTCCATTTAGGAGAGCTGGAAACAACGCGGACAGCTTCCTTGTCGATCGAAGGATCTACTCCACGGAGAACGCGGACGTTGGTCACCCTACCGTCTGATTCTACAGTGAACTGAAGCATAACCTTTCCCTGAACACCGTTTTCCTTAGCAATTTCAGGGTAAACGAGTCTTTCGTTGACCCACTTGCTGAACTGGTTAGCGTCGCCTCCACGGAAAGACGGTTTAGTCTCTACGAGCTGGAACGGAATAGCTTCTTCTTCGATTTCCTCTTCTTCCGGTCCCTCGACATATTCCATGATTTCTACTCCGAGGTCGTCGTCATCCTCGAGGTTGAGGATATTGTCGTCTACCTGGATATCGTCATCGATAATATCGATCTGGTCTGAAAGGACAGGAACTTTCGGGGTCTCGGGCGGCGGGGGAGGAGTTTCCTGGGTAATAGGGATAATCTCTTCCTCGATAACCTGCTGAGGGCCCGCGTCGAGAAGGGAGGTCTGCTTGTCTGCGGTACCGAACGAGAACGCTCCGTACACTATTCCAAGGGTAACGACCAAACCCAACTCCACGAAAAGAAGCCGCTTGTTCTCAAGGCTTGCTTTTGGTGTTTTCTTAACTTCCATATCTCAGTTTACTTTTTTACGGATTTCCTTCAAAGGTAAAAATTATTCTGTTTTAATCCAATTTTTAGATTTAATAGTTGTAGATTTGTGCGTCTTTTTTCAGCTGAAAAACTATGATCAGGTATTATTGCGAGGACATTTCATTTAAACTCAAGGATAAAGCGCTTAACAACAAGTGGTTGAAGATGGTCGCGGCGAGTGAGTTAAGAAAGATAGGGGATATTAACATAATCTTCTGTTCTGATAACTATATACTCGACGTGAATATGAAGTATCTGCAACACGACTACTTCACAGATATCATTACCTTCGACTACTGCGAAAAGGATATTCTGAGCGGAGACCTGTTCATCAGTATAGACAGCGTACGGGAGAATGCCCTCTTCTACGGAACAGAGTTCCCTGAAGAATTGAACAGGGTAATGGTCCACGGCGTCCTCCATCTCATCGGTTATGACGATCATACTGAGGAGGACATCAAGACTATGCGTTCCAAAGAAAACTACTATCTCGACCTCAGAAAGCAGATTGGATGAGAAGGGAGTATGACATAATTGTCGTCGGCGGGGGACATGCCGGCTGCGAGGCTGCGATGGCGGCTTCGGGGCTTGGGTCTTCCGTGCTTCTCATTTCGATGGACACCCTCGCCTTTGCGAAGATGTCCTGCAACCCGGCAGTCGGCGGAATAGCGAAAGGCCAGATCGTAAGGGAGATCGACGCGCTTGGCGGATGGTCTGGAATAGTTACCGACGAGTCTACCCTTCAGTTTAGGATGCTAAACCGCTCGAAGGGCCCGGCTATGTGGAGCCCCAGGGCGCAGTGTGATAAAATAGCCTTTTCTGAAAATTGGCGCGCTAAACTTCTAAGTTCTTCATTATTAAGTATTTACGAAGATACAGCAGTAGGTTTTATCTTCCAGGGTTCAAAAATCCAGGGAGTCAAGACTAAAACTGGAGAGATTTTTTACTCTCAGGCGGTTATTCTTACAGCCGGGACCTTCCTTGGAGGTAAGCTTTTCGTCGGAAGGAATCAGTTGATAGGAGGCCGAATCGGTGAAGAAGCTTCGTATGGTCTTACCGAACAGCTCAAGAGTCTTGGGGTTCGGACAGACAGGATGAAGACTGGTACTCCTCCGAGAATCGACATTACTTCGGTCAACACCTCGGTCCTTACCCTTCAGTTTGGAGACGAATCTCCCGAGCGTTTCTCTTTCCTGCCGGTCGAATCCAAGGTTCAGAAAGAAGGCAAGCAAAAGCCCTGCTATATCCTCCATACCAACGAAAGTGTCCATGACGCCCTAAGGGAGGGTTTCAAAGATTCGCCCCTTTTTACGGGTATCATCTCCGGACGCGGTCCGCGTTACTGCCCGAGTATCGAGGATAAGCTCCGCGTTTTCCCGGACAAGGACAATCATCAGCTTTTCCTCGAACCGGAAGGGGAGAACACAAACGAGTATTATCTCCAGGGATTCTCCTCCTCGCTTCCTATGGAAGTCCAGCTTAAGGCGCTTCACCGTATCGAGGGCATGGAGAATGCCAGAATCTACAGACCTGCCTATGCGGTCGAGTACGATTACTTCGATCCTACCCAGTTGAAAGCTACCCTCGAACTCAAGGATTTCGACGGTCTTTTCTTCGCCGGCCAGGTCAACGGAACTACCGGATACGAGGAGGCTGCCGCCCAGGGGTTGATGGCAGGAATCAATGCCCACCTTAAGGTGAACGGGAAAGATCCTTTTATTCTCCGCAGGGACGACGCCTATATCGGGGTCTTGATAGACGACCTTATCACCAAGGGAGTAGACGAGCCTTACCGCATGTTCACCTCTCGTGCCGAGTACCGTATTCTTCTAAGACAGGATAATGCGGACCAGAGACTTACTCCGCTCAGTTATCAGATCGGACTGGCTTCGCGCGAGCGCTTTGAGGCTTGTGAGGAGAAATATAAGGCGGTCCGGCAGTTGGAAGAGTTCTGCTATACCCATAATCTCAGAGCAGACAAGGTCAACTCTTATTTGGAATCCAAGGGCTCAGCTCCTTTGACGGAGTCCAAGAAAATAGCAGATATAGCCGCCCGTCCTGAGGTGAACCTGGCCGAGTTGCTCAGTTTTGTTCCACGTGGAACACAGTATCCGGCCGAGGTTATCGAGTCTGTAGAAATCTCGATCAGGTACAAGGGTTACATAGACAGGGAAAGAAGCAACGCGGAGAAAATCAATCACCTTGAGAACCTTCGTATCCCTGAAGGATTTGATTTCTCAAAGGTTTCCGGCCTCAGTATCGAGTGTCGTCAAAAACTGGAGCGTTATAAACCGGATACGATAGCTCGGGCTTCTCGTATTTCGGGCGTTTCCCCTTCGGATATTTCCGTACTTTTAGTATATTTCGGAAGATAATAAAGAGTCGTTATGATAGATTATATTTCAGGAAAAGTAGCCGAGCTGACACCTACCAGAGTGGTGATAGACAACCAGGGTATAGGGTATTCCATGGAGATTTCCGTTCAGACTTATGCCGCGCTGGAAGGGAAGGAGGCAGCCAAGGTTTATGTATATCATCATCTCCAGTCCAATTCCGATACCGAATTGTTCTACGGCTTTTCCTCTAAAGACGAAAGAGCGCTTTTCGAAACCCTTATCAGTGTTTCTGGGGTGGGAGTGAATACCGCCAGAATTATTCTGTCTTCGCTGAGCGCAGACGAGCTCAGAACAGCCATTCTTTCCGAGAATGTAAATACCATAAAGAGCGTCAAGGGTATCGGCCTTAAGACGGCTCAGAGGATGATCCTTGAGCTTAAGGATAAGATAGTTAAGGGAGAGGGAAGCGCTTCGGATGCTCTCTTTATCGCAGAGTCCAACGCAGCGGCGGAAGAGGCTACTACCGCTCTCGTTATGCTGGGCTTCACTAAACCCAATGTCGCAAAGGCTGTTCAGGCTATCCTTAAGCAACATCCTACCGCTAAAGTGGAAGAGATTATCAAGGCTGCCCTTCAAATGCTATGACGGTAAAAGAGTTAAGAAAACAATTCCCCGGGCTTGATAGGGAGGTTTATGGAAAGCCTCTTATCTATCTGGATAATGCAGCAACCTCGCAGCGTTGTCTTGGAGCCATAGATGCCCAGGCAGACTCCGCCGCCCATCATAACGGCAATACACACCGCAGCGTCTATGCGCTGGCGGCCGAGGCCACGCGCGCGTACGAGAGCGCTCGCGAGCGCGTTGCTAAGTTCATCGGCGCGTCTTCTCCCGAGGAGATAGTCTTTACCTCAGGAACAACCGCCTCCATCAACCTTGTCGCTTCATCGTTCGGCGGTAAATTCATCGGCCCCGGTGACGAAATAATCATAGCCGAGTCTGAGCATCATTCAGACATTATTCCCTGGCAACTTCTATCTGAGCGCAAGGGCTTCAAAATAGTAGTTCTCCCGGTAGAAGATTCCGGTAAACTGCGCGTGGATGCCCTGAAAGGACTTATCAACGCGAAAACAAAGCTCGTCTGCGTAGCTCAGGTCTCCAACGTCCTGGGGCTTATCAACCCCCTTTCGGAGATAATCTCCATAGCCCATTCACAAGGCGTTCCAATCCTCGTCGACGGCGCCCAGGGAGTGGTCCACCAGAAGATTTCCGTTAAGGATCTGGACTGCGACTTCTATGCTTTCTCCGGACATAAGATGTATGCGGCAACCGGAATCGGAGTCCTGTACGCCAAGAAGGCTATCCTCGAGCAGATGCCTCCGTATATGGGAGGCGGGGAGATGATAGGCGACGTAAGCTGGGAAGGATCAACCTATGCCGATGTTCCATACAAGTTTGAGGCAGGAACACCCAACATAAATTCTGTCCCTACTTTCGTCCCAGCAATCAATTTACTGGAAGACATTTGGGCCTCAGAAACAGCCCTGGAGATAGCTGAGATAAAGAAATACGTATACGACGCCCTTTCCTCTGATGAGCGAATTGTTCTACGTGGAACAACGGAAAATCTTGAGGAAAAGGTGCCGCTCTTTTCATTCAGCGTAAAGGGCGTCCATCACGAGGATCTTGCTCTAGTTCTGGATAAAATGGGAATTGCTGTGCGCTCCGGCCATATGTGTGCGCAGCCCCTCATGAAGCGCTTCGGCGTCACCGGAATGCTCAGGGCTTCCTTTGCGCCGTATAATACGCTTGAAGAAGCAAAATGCTTTATCCGCGCGCTTGATAAGGCTATAAACATGTTGGCTTAAATGACGATGAATATGAAATAGCGTGATGCTCTCCTGAGGACCCTGGCCACCCGCGGCCGATAGCGGGGGGACCACTAGCGCGAAGCGCGTTTGGTGGGATGAGCGAAGCGAAGGTCCGAAGGAGAGCATTACGCTATTTGAAACATAGCAGATAAATGACATTACAAGAAGCAAAACAGGCTGTGGTCGATGATTTCGCGATGTTCGACGAATGGCTGGATAAATACGAGTATATAATCGGCCTTGGGAAGAATCTGGAGGCATTTCCGGAGGAGAAAAAGACAGAGGACAGATTGATAAGCGGCTGCCAGTCAAGGGTTTGGTTGGATTGCGAGCCGAGAGACGGAAAACTCTGGTTTACCGCAGACAGCGACGCCATTATCACCAAGGGCATCATTTCCCTTCTGATAAGCGTTTATTCGGGCCGTACGGCAAAGGAAATCGCGGAGGATGATTTCGCCTTCGTTAATGAGATAGGTCTCAGTGAGAACCTTTCTCCTACCAGGGCAAACGGCCTTTCATCGATGATAGCTACAATTAAGAAGACAGCAAGCGATTATGCAGGACAGTAACGTTCTTACCCCGGAAGCGGTAAAGGAATTGACTCCGCTCTACGACGCCGTAGTTCTTGCGCTCAAGCAGGTCTACGACCCGGAGATTCCTGTTAATATCTACGACCTGGGGCTTATCTATGAGCTTCATATAGACCAGAACCACGACGTCTCTATAACGATGACCTTCACCGCTCCCAACTGCCCTATGGCAGACGAGGTGATGGCCGAGGTCAAACATGCCGTAGAACAGACCCCGGGAATCAACTCATGTACGATCAATCTGGTATTTGAGCCGGCGTGGGACCAGAGCCTTCTGTCGGACGAAGCCCGTCTGGAATTGGGTATGGACGTAGAAATGGAGGACTAGGGTGGAACGTAGGCCGGTATATTTAGCTCTGGGATCCAATCTTGGCGACCGTAAGCAGAACATACTCGAGGCGGTCAGAAGATTGGATTCTCGTTTCGGGCCGCATATGGCCCTGTCCGGTCTTTATGAATCAGGGGCAGAGGGCTTCGACGGCCCCGACTTTATAAACGCCGCAGTCCGGTATGACCTGGACATGGACCCCCTTCAGATCCTTCGGGCATGTAAGGAGGTCGAGGCTGAGATGGGGCGGCCCCAGAAAGGTATTGAGCTGGACTCAGAGGGACGAAGAATTTATCATTCGAGAATAATTGATATCGACGTTCTGCTGATTGGTGACGAAACCGTAGACACACCCGAACTGAAGGTCCCTCATCCCTTGATGAAAGAAAGAGATTTTGTGATGGTTCCCCTTGGGGAAATACTCGGCATTTGCTAAATTTGTAGCCCTTCAAGAAACAAATTAAACAAGCAATATGACTCAGGAAGAAGTTTTCAAAGTGCTCGTCGCACACTGCAAAGAGTACGGTTTTATTTTCCCTTCCAGCGAGATCTACGACGGTCTCGCGGCTGTTTACGATTACGGCCAGATGGGATCGGAGCTTAAGAACAACATCAAACAGTATTGGTGGAACGCCATGACCCGTCTGAATGAAAATATTGTGGGTATCGACTCATGTATTTTCATGCACCCCAGAATCTGGGAAGCCTCGGGCCACGTAAGCGCCTTCAACGACCCTCTGATCGACAATAAAGACAGTAAGAAGCGCTATCGCGCAGACGTCCTTATCGAGGACTTCCTCGCAAAGATCGAAGAAAAGATCAATAAGGAGGTCGAAAAGGGCCGCAAGAAGTTCGGAGACAGCTTCGACGAAGCCCAGTTCAGGGCAACAAACCCCAACGTCCTTCGCGAGAAAGCAAAGTACGATGCCGTCCACGAGCGCTATGTAAAGGCAGAGAATGAAAACGACCTGGAGGAGTACAGGAACATCATAGTTGACAACAACATCGTTTGCCCTATCAGCGGTACCTGCAACTGGACAGACGTCCGTCAGTTCAACCTTATGTTCAAGACCTCGATGGGTAGTACCGCAGACGCAAGCAATACTATCTACCTGCGTCCTGAGACCGCCCAGGGTATCTTCGTCAACTATCTCAACGTCCAGAAAACCGGCCGTATGAAGATTCCTTTCGGAATCGCTCAGATCGGTAAGGCCTTCCGTAATGAGATCGTCGCCCGTCAGTTCATCTTCCGTATGAGGGAGTTCGAGCAGATGGAAATGCAGTTCTTCATCAAGCCCGGAACCGAGCTTGACTGGTTCGCAAAATGGAAGGAACAGCGTATGAAGTGGCATGTCAACCTTGGAATGGGCGCGGAGAACTACCGCTTCCACGACCACGAAAAGCTTGCCCACTACGCCAATGCCGCGACCGATATCGAATTCAACTTCCCGTTCGGTTTCAAGGAGCTTGAGGGTATCCACAGCCGTACAGACTTCGACCTCGGCAACCATCAGAAATTCTCCGGCAAGAAGATCGAATACTTCGATCCGGACGAGAACAGGGCTTACACGCCTTACGTAGTCGAGACCTCGATCGGCGTAGACCGTATGGTTCTCGCAGTCCTGAGCCACTCCTACAAGGAGGAAGACCTCGGAAATGGCGAGACCCGCGTTGTCCTCAGCATCCCCGCTCCTCTTGCTCCTGTAAAGGCTGCTGTCCTTCCGCTAGTAAAGAAAGACGGCCTTCCCGAGCTTGCCCAGAAGATTATGGACGACCTGAAGTTCGATTTCAACTGCCAGTACGAGGAGAAAGACTCGATCGGCAAGCGCTATCGCCGTCAGGATGCGATCGGAACCCCGTTCTGCATTACCGTAGACCACGAATCACTTAACGACAACTGCGTCACCGTACGCGATCGCGACACGATGGAGCAGCAGCGCGTCCCTATCGCAGAGCTCCGCGCTCTTATAGACAGCAAGGTCAACCTCAATAACCTCCTGCGCAATCTCTAATGGCTCAGAATTTTGCAGAACTCGGCAGGGTAGAGGCTATCCGCCAGCTTTTCGAAGGGACCGGTTTCGAGCCCTTCGGAGAGCCGCTTTGGCTGACAGCCGGCCAGCAGGAATGCATCACTACAGCGTCCGGCCTGATGTCGGAGGGCGTAGACTTCGATCTGGTTTATTTTCCCCTTCCTCACCTCGGCCGCAAGGCAGTCCTTAAGGTCACTGGCGAGCTCTATGCCGTGATGGCCCAGCCCGAGTCGCTGAGTATCCAGCTCGGAATCTCCGCAAAACTGGATTTTCCCCAGATAAAAGAGCTCTGGAGCGGAATAGTCTCCGCCGCAAAGGACCATGGCTACCGCAGCCTCAGCCTTGAGCTTCAGCCTTCGAAAAACGGTCTTACGATCGCGCTGGCTGCTACAGGCCGACACAGCGCCGCGGTCTCTGCGGCCCGTCCGAAGGCGCAGAGCAAGGACCTTGTCTGCGTCTCCGGCCCGCTGGGCGCGGCCTATCTCGGCCTGCAAGCCCTCCAGCGCGAGAAAAGCAACTTCGACAAGGGAACCCATAACCGGGAGGCCCTGGAGCGCTATAAGATGCTGGTCGCGGCCTATTTGAAGCCCGAGCTTGAGCCCGTCAGCCTCGCTGCCTCGTACGGTTATTTCGTCACACACGGCCTTGCAGATGCCCTGCTTCGCCTCCAGCGGGACAGCGGTTTCGGCGTAAAGGTATATGCTGATAAGATCCCTTTCGAGGGCGGTAGCTTCGACCTTGGGAAGGAATTGAACCTGGATCCAGTCTCGGCGGCCATGAACGGAGGAGAGGATTATCACCTCCTGTTTGTAGTGCCGCTCGCTCAGTTTGAGCAGTTCCGCAAGGACTTCCAGACCTTCGATATCATTGGCCATCTCGCCCAGCCGGAAGTGGGCGCGGTCTTAGTTACCCCGGAAGGGGTAGAACTGCCTCTCAAGGCCCAAGGCTGGTAGAATATGGCTTTTGTACACCTTCATCTCCACACCCAGTACAGTATTCTTGACGGTCTTACGAACATCAAGAAGCTATTCGCGCGCGCGAGGGAGCTGGGTATGCCTGCCCTGGCCATCACAGACCACGGCAACATGTTCGGAGTGAAGGAGTTCTTCCGTTGGGCAGACGACAAAAGCAACAAAGACGCCGACGGAAATTATATCGTAAGGCCCATCATTGGCTGCGAGATCTACGTCACGCGCCACTACGACCACCACCTCAAGGACAACGACCACAAACGTTACTATCACCTCATCCTTCTGGCAAAGAACTACGCCGGGTATAAAAACCTGATGAAGATAGTCTCCACGGCCCACATCGAGGGCATGTACTATCGTCCGCGCGTAAGCCACGAAATAGTCGAGAAGTACCACGAAAACCTTATCTGCAGCTCTGCCTGCCTTGCCGGAGAAGTCTCCAAGAGCATCCTGGCGGGGGATATGGAAGCTGCGAGGGCTGCGATAGCCTGGCATAAAAAGGTTTTCGGAGACGACTATTACCTGGAGGTGATGCTCCATAAACCCGAGGATCCGAGCCTCAGCCTTGACGTGTACAAAGGACAGCTTACAGTTAATCAGGCTATTTTCCAGCTGGCAGAGGAGACGGGGACGAAGGTGATTGCCACCAACGACGTCCACTTCCTGATGAAGGAAGACGGTCCGGTCCACGACCGCCTCATCTGCCTTACGATGAACAATGACATCGACGACCCCAACCGAATCAGGTATACTCAGCAGGAGTATCTTAAGAGCGAGGCCGAGATGCGCGATCTGTTCCCGGAACACCCCGAAGTAATAGACAATACGATCGAGGTCGCCTCCAAGATTGAGCAGTACAAGATAGACCGTCCGCCTATCCTTCCTAAGTTCAAGATCGATCCAGAGTTCCTCGCCAGGCGCGACGAGTATCTCGAAAAATACTCCGAGATAATCGAGAACGGCAAATATTCGATTGTCAAGGACAAGAAAACGGGCGAAATAGTCAGTAAGGAGTATCGTGGAGATGATTTCTGTACTTCTGTAGCGTATCTGTGTCACCTTACCTACGAGGGCGCCCACAAGCGTTACGGCCCTACTCTTACCGAAGAGCAGAAGTCCCGAATAGAGTTCGAGCTGAAGACCATCTCGTTTATGGGCTTCCCGGACTACTTCCTGATCGTCCAGGACTATATCGCAGCTTCGCGCCGGATGGGCTATCTGGTAGGCCCTGGAAGAGGTTCCGCCGCAGGTTCGGTAGTGGCCTATTGCCTCTGGATTACCAATCTCGACCCGATTAAATACCAGCTCCTGTTCGAGCGTTTCCTCAATCCGGATCGTATCAATATGCCGGATATAGACGTAGACTTCGAGAACCTTACCGCGGCCCACGAATACGTAGAACATACCTACGGAGCGGACCACGTCTCGCGCGTCATCACCTTCGGAACGATGCTCGCCAAGGGTGCGATCAAGGACGTTGCCCGAATAAGCCACGTCTCGATAGACGAATCCAACAGGCTTACGAAGATGGTCCCCGACCGTCTTTCCGAAAAGATAGAGAAGGAATATCCCTTCAACCCTAAGCTGGATGAGCTTAAACCTGGTTTTAAGCAGGTAGAGAAGGACGGAAAGATATTCCAGGTAGGTAAGGAAGATACGGATGTCAAGGTTACTCTCGGCAGCTGTTTCCGCCTGGTCCCGGATATGAAAAACGAGCTTGAGAATGGCCCTGAGCTTAACAGGGAAGTGCTCAAGTACGCCAGCCAGCTAGAGGGAACCATCCGCCAGGTCGGCCAGCACGCCTGCGCTACCATCATCGGCCCCAGCGACCTTACCGAGAATATCCCTATCTGCCTTTCGAAGGATAAGGAAACGGGACTGGACGTCTGGACCTCGCAATACGACGGACACTATATCGAGAGCGTAGGAATGCTCAAGATGGACTTCCTGGGACTGAACACCCTCTCGATTATCCACAAAACTCTTGACAATATCAAGGCCCGCCACGGTATCGATATCGACATCGAGGCTATCCCTATCGACGATAAACCGACCTTTGAACTCTACGGACGCGGAGATACTACGGTAGTATTCCAGTTCGAGTCCGAGGGTATGAAAAGCTGGCTCCAGAAGCTCCACCCGGAGCGTTTTGAAGACCTTATCGCTATGAACGCCCTGTATCGTCCGGGTCCTATGGACTATATTCCGGACTTTGTAGACAGAAAGCAGGGCCTTAAGCCTATCGAGTATGATCTCCCCGAGATGGAGGAGTATCTTACTGATACATACGGAATTACGGTTTATCAAGAGCAGGTTATGCTTCTGTCCCAGAAGCTCGCAAACTTCACTAAAGGCCAGGCAGATACCCTCCGTAAGGCTATGGGTAAGAAGCAGCTGGACGTAATGATGGACCTTAAGGAGAAGTTCATGAGCGGCGGTATGGCCAACGGCCACCCCGAGAAGGTCCTGGACAAGATCTGGAAAGACTGGGAGAAATTCGCTCAGTACGCGTTCAACAAGTCCCACGCAACCTGCTACGCCTGGGTCAGCTATCAGACAGGATGGCTCAAATGTCACTATACAGCAGAGTTCCTTTCCGCCAATCTCTCCTGCAATCTCTCCGATATGGACGAGATCAAGAAGATTATGGCAGACTGCAAGCTCCATAAGATAAAGGTTCTTAACCCTGATATAAACGAGTCTGAGGCCAGTTTCACCGTAAACAAGGCTGGAGACATACGCTTTGGACTTGGCGGAATGAAGGGCTTTGGCTCCAATATCGTAGACACTATCGTAAGGCAGAGAGCCCTGAACGGCCAGTTTAAAGACGTTTGGGATTTTGTAGAGAGGATGGCAGAGTATAATGGGATGGATCCCAAGAACAACGCTCCGGTAGGAAGGAAGCCTCTTGAATCGCTCATCTACGCGGGCGCATTCGACTCCTTCGGCTACAAACGCACCCAGTTCTTCCTTCCCGGAAACAGCGGAGATCTGTTTATAGACGAGCTCGTACGCTATGCTGAACTCTATAAGAACGATAAGTTGGACAACAGCGTCTCGCTATTTGGGGATTCCGAGGAGATGAAACCGGTTCGCCCCGAGATGCCGGCCGCCCCTGCCTATGAAGATCAGCTCCCGTTGCTACAGAAGGAGAAGGAAATAGTAGGAATGTTTCTTTCGTCACATCCGCTGGACCGCTACTCCTTCGAAATGGAGACCTTTACAAACTGTGAGTTGGCGGGTATCAGTGACGTAATTGCCAAGGCAAACGCGGAGCAGAAGGGTTCTAAGCTGGCTATGGGTGGAATCGTCACAGCCATCGATATCAGTACGACCCGCAACGGAAATCCGTCACTTAAAGCAACGATCGAAGATTATTCGGGCGCGTATACGCTTACTTTCTATGGTAAAAACGTCGACATTTTCCGTCCGAAACTCGAGCTTCATCAGGCTGTTTACGTAACCGCCGAAGTAAAGGCGCGCTTCAGAGGCAAAAAAGATCCGAACGACAAGTCTCCGGAAGAGTTCGAGCTTCGTGTTATAGACATTACTATGCTAGGAAGCGTCAACGAGTCGCTCCTGAAAGCTCTGAAAGTTTACGTTAACGAGGACGTAATTACGTCACAATTCCGAAAAGATTTCCTTAAGGCCATTAAGGGAAATAAGGGCCCTACTCCTCTTACTATTGTGCTTGTCAGCCAGAAGCATAAGTGGACAATGGAGATGAAGTCCAAAAAGTACAATGTTGCAGTGTGTTCAGACTTCCTTTCCCAGCTGAAATCCCTCGGTTTGTCCTATAAAGCGGTCAGATAGTCGGCCTTTAAGAGCCGAGTTCACAACGGGGCCAGACTCCGTCTTTTTAATAAGATTTTCTTCCACCGGACCTATTCTTTAAGAAATTTAAGAATAAGGTCCTTTTCAGAACCGTAGAGTTCAAAAATAAAACTTCTTTAAAAAAGTGTGGATTTCTTTGAAAGTCGTTAGAAAAAGTGTAAATTTGTTCTGAAAGACTATCAAAGTATGAAAAGAGCTGCTTATAAGGATCTTTTACACTGGAAAAGCAATAAATTCCACCGTCCCCTCCTGGTTTATGGCGCAAGACGAACAGGTAAGACTTATTTGCTTAAAGAGTTCGCAAAAACGGAGTATGAGAAGGTAATTTATCTCAATTTTGAGGAGAATCCGGACTACAAAACCGTATTTCAGAACGAGCCTGAAGCCAGTCGCGTACTTCGCGAAATTTCATCACTCTCAAAGATAGATGTCACCCCCGGTAACACTCTTCTTATATGGGATGAAATTCAGTCTTGTCCAGAGGCTCTCAGTGTGCTTCCCGATTTTGTAGAGTCTGACTTCGGTTTCGACATTATAGTCTGCGGATTTCTTCCCGCAAGCCCTAAGGCAGAGGCAAAGATTGAGGAATTAAAGCAATCAAGGACTATTGAGACCCTAAGACTCTTCCCTTTTTCCTACGATGAGTTCCTCTCCGCCACCGGCCATGATAATATGGCGGGACTTCTGCGTAGTCTCGACTGGGGCGCTATCGGCTCTCTTCTTCCGAAGTACAATCAGTACCTGAAAGAATATCTTTTTTGCGGTGGAATGCCTCAGGCCGTAGCGGCCTTTGTCGAAGGACAGCTTCCTTCTCAGGTCCGCGCAGTACAGAAAGACCTTCTTACTGCCTCGGATAACGACATTCTGCGTTTTGCTCCTAAGCGCCACATAGATGAAATTACCGCTGTCCTGAATTCAGTGTTCCCTCAGCTTCTTGACGAGAACCAGAAATTCAACCTCTCAAAACTAAAAGATGGCGCCCGCCTGAAGGATTACGACAGTTCAATTTCCTGGCTCGTCCGCGCGGGACTTATATATAAGGTACATAAACTAAGTACGGTTTCGATGCCCATCGAATTCTTCCAGGACGCGAGGAGCTTCAAGCTGTTCCCTTTCGATCCCGGAATGGCGGCCGCCCTGGCAGATATAGATCCCGCAAGAATTCTGGTGGGCGATGAGGCCTTCAAGGGTTTCAATGGCGCCCTGCTCCAGACCCTCGTTTTGAACCAGATCGTTTTTCGCGGAGATCCCGTCTGCTACTATGGAGTTCAGGGATCTACCCTCTCTATAGACTTTATCGTCCAGGAGCTTTCGCGTATAGTACCGGTAGAGGTGATGCCCTATCAGAACGGAAATTCAAAAGCTATGAGGCTCTTTTTCGAAAAGAACCCCGCGCGAAAAGGAATACGCGCTTCGCTCGACAATCACTTCGGCCGCGAGTGGATGGATAATGTCCCCGTCTATGCGGTCTCGTTCTTTCTTGCTGGTCTGTCATGAAAAAGGTGGTAATTCCCGCCGGCGCTCCGGACCGGCTTACTTTCTTCCTCGCCGCGGAAGAGTATCTCGCGAAAAGCGTGAAAGAAGAATTGTTCTTTACCTGGCAGTCGCCCCCGACCGTAATCTGCGGCCGTAATCAGGTTATCGAAAACGAAGTCAATCTCGAGTATTGCCGTGAAAACAATATTGTCGTGGTCCGCAGGAAGAGCGGCGGCGGCTGCGTTTACTCGGACTGGGGAAACGTGATGCTCTCGTTCGTTACCCCGGACCTCG
>JAEESD010000076.1 GCA_016286145.1 Bacteroidales bacterium
CGGGAGGAAGCCCTCGAAGCAGAAACGGTCACACGGCAGGCCGCTCGAGACGATAGCCGGGATGCAGGCGGTCGCGCCCGGGAGGGTCTGGACCTCGATCCCTTCCTTAGCGCACTCGCGCGCGAGCAGAAAGCCAGGGTCGCTGATTCCCGGAGTCCCGGCGTCGCTGACAAGGGCGACGTTGAGCCCGCCGAGGATGCGTTCCTTGATCATCCCTACGGTCTGATGTTCGTTGAATTTGTGGTGAGAGAGCAGGCGGCCCTTGATCTGATAGTGTTCGAGCAGCACGCCGGTTGTCCTGGTATCCTCGGCGAGGATGAGGTCGGCCTCCTTCAGGACTTCCAGCGCACGAAGCGTAATGTCGGCGAGATTGCCGACTGGAGTCGGCACTATGTAGAGCTTGCCTGCCATCGGGTTATTTGAGTTTTCTGCGGACGGCCATCATCAGACGGTAGACCACCTCCGAATTGAGGTTCCAGTCCGGGAAATTGGCGATGACATAAGACACCGCTTCGGAGACAGTCTCCATTTTATTGAATTCGGAGATAGTGTTCTGGAAGAGCGCCGGATCCTCTTTGAAGAGAGTATTGATAAAGAGGACGCGGTCGTTGAGCGAAATCGCGCTGATAACATTGGCTACGGGCCCACCGGGCAGGTCGATCATCCACTGATAGTTCTTCGCATCCGGGACCGTCTTCGCTCCGAGCGAAGCCATATCGATTGACAGGTCGATAATTTCGGGCTCCGGTTCCACGGCCGGCTCGGGTTCCACGGCCGGTTCGGGCTCCACGGCCGGCTCGGGCTCGGGTTCCGGCTCCTCGGTCGGCAGGTCTACATCCACCGGCTCCGGCACCACCTCGACGGGTTCGGGCTCTACCGGTTCGGGTTCCGGTTCAGGCTCTACGGCCGGCTCGATGGGTTCGGGTTCCGGTTCCGGCTCGACTACGGGTTCGGCCGGCTCCTCTGCGAGGTCATCCCCGACCTGATCGGGGATCTCAGCGACCATCACTTGAAGTCTATCCTCCAACTCGTCCAGCTGAGCGCGG
Organism: Bacteroidales bacterium; assembly: GCA_016286145.1. Lineage (GTDB taxonomy): Bacteria > Bacteroidota > Bacteroidia > Bacteroidales > UBA932 > Cryptobacteroides. The sequence goes on from JAEESD010000076.1 coordinate 1,047, forward strand.
AGAGCGTCGATTGTTGTTTGTATTTCGTTGAAAACTTCTTTGACCGATTTTTCCATTTTTATCTGCGCGTTTTTTATCTTTGTAAGACAAACACAAAACTACAAATGTTTTCTGAAAACCACAAAAGATCGGGCTGCATTGAAGTCATTTGCGGCTCCATGTTTTCCGGTAAGACGGAAGAACTTATCCGCAGGCTCAAGAGAGCTCAGTTCGCAAATCTGAAGATAGCGATCTTCAAGCCTACCATTGATATCAGGTATTCAGATGTTGAGGTCGTCTCCCACGACCTCCACAGCATCAAGTCTACTCCGATCAGCGATCCGAAACATATGCTGGAGATTCCTTCAGACATAGACGTAGTAGGTATAGACGAAGCCCAGTTCTTCAATGATGAACTGATCGATGTGTGTCAGACCCTCGCAAACCGCGGGGTCCGGGTTATTATCGCAGGTCTGGATACGGATTATCTCGGAAAGCCTTTCGGCCCTATGCCCGCCCTTATGGCTATCGCAGAAGACGTCCGTAAGGTCCACGCAATCTGCGTGAAGTGCGGAGATCTCGCGAATCATTCCCATCGTCTGTCGAAGAGCGATGACCTCGTTGTTCTTGGAGAAAAAGATGTCTACGAGCCTCTCTGCCGCAGGTGTTACAATCTCGCAATAGCGGAAGAAGCGGCGAAAGCAAAGAAGAAATGAATCCGCTGCTAAGCCGGATGCAAAGGCTGGCCGACCCCTCGCAGGTGGCCGGCCTTTCGCGTTTTTTCAAAACGGGGCCAGGCCAGTACGGCGAGGGCGACAAGTTCCTGGGGATCAAGGTCCCCGGAACAAGGCAGGCAGTAAAGGAGTGCTGGAAAGACCTGACTATGGAAGACCTCGAAGAGTGTATCTCCAGCGAATATCATGAAGTCCGGCTCGCCGCCCTGCTCGCCCTGGTCGAGATATTCAAGCACTCCAAGTCGGGGCCCAAGCTTGCTCCAGGCGTTGCAGGTATTTCGAAGGAACAGTGTGTTCAGTTTTACCTGTCCCACACCGACTATATAAACAACTGGGATCTTGTAGACCTTTCCTGTTACCCCCTGCTGGGAGTCTGGCTTCTGGATAAAGACCGTTCGCTTCTCTACGATTTCGCCCGCAACGGACGCACCATCTGGGAGCAGCGCATCGGAATCGTCAGCACTATGACTTTCATCCGCGAAGGCCAGTTGGAAGATACCTTCGCCATCGCCGATATTCTCTTATATCATCCCCACGACCTTATCCACAAAGCGGTCGGCTGGCTTCTTCGCGAAGCCGGAAAGCGCGACCGCGCCGCGCTGGAATCATATTTGAAAGGTGTCATGCCCGACGGGGACATTAGCGTCATGCCCGACTCCAATCGGGCATCTTCCCGCTATCGGTCGATGCCCCGCACCACCCTCCGTTACGCTATCGAAAAATTTCCCGAATCCCTCCGCCAGCTCTACCTTTCAGGAAAGGTGTAATCCTACCCTCCCAGCTCCTCAGAGCAAAAAAGGCAAAAGTTGGTACTACTCTGCAGGAATTTCCGCAGAGTAGTATGAATAAATTCCAAAAGAGAAATAAAGCTTAAAGAATAATCGGGTATCCGTCCGGAAGCCCAAGAGTTTCGCGGGCCTTCTCGCATACGGTGGAGTAGTGAGTTTTGAAATCGTCCCACTTGTAGTAAGGCGCGAGACTCTGGTCCTCCAAAGGGAGAACCTGATCTCTTTCGTTGTACATGGCGCGGACGAGAATATCACCCTTTTTCCCGCGGTAGAATATAAGCTGGAAGTTCGAGGCCATAGGGACGTCGAAACTGTGGATTTTGATGGGTATCTCTTCGGGCGAGTTGGCGATCTCGGTCCAGCCTTCGATTCCAAGAAGCGACATGAGGGGAGCGATGATTCCGTCGTGGCCGAAGCGAAGACGGGCAGCAACTTCTCCTGATGCGAGGTCTTCATCGGCTTGGTCGAGAATCTGTCCGAGCAGGCTCTGGGCTATTTCCGGCAGCAAGCCCTCTGCGGGGGGGATGCGACCGACCATCAGAGCAAAACCGATATTAGAGTTGCGCCATAGGTAGAAACGCTCGTCTTCGGTGTACAGGTCATCGAAGGAGACATCGGAGTCAAGACACTGGGCATTGGCGGCAATGTGCCAGAACGCTTCGGCTACCTTTATACCGCCATGGCTCTCGACGTAGTCGATATTCTTGCAAAGGCGGAGGAAGAACTGTTTAGTATCTATATCCGCGTGCGCCCATTTGTAAGCATCTGAGATGAACTGCGATTTCTTCATCCTCTCTTTGTCTTCAGCTGTGAGCCGATCGGGATAGACCAGGGCATTGTAGTACATATCGGGCATTGTGGCTGAGAAAGAGAACTCCAGTTTGGGGTTCTGGGTTCTGAGTTCGTCAAGGAAAGACATCATACTGATGACGCATCTCGGAACGATAGATGATGATGCGCAGACCTTTGTGCGGCCCTTTAGGAGAGAGCCGTTGCCCTTGACCATCCTCTTTGCGATGCGTCGGTGTTGTGCCTGACCCTTGAGAGTCAGGTCCCCGTAAGTGTACATTAAAGACGGATAGATGGTTTCGTACCGCTCATAAATCTCCTCACCGAACGCAGTAAGAGCACTGTCGGAGTGGGCGGTCGAAAGGAAATTGTGTACTGCATCATAGGGTTCGGATTTTGTCTCGAACCTCGATCCATGGCGCCCATAATGGCTTATATAAATAGCCTTATATCCCTTCGGAACGGGGGCATTGGCTTCTACGGGATCAGGATACTGTCTCATGGTTCCCCCCGCGAAGCCGGGATTTTCGTGGAAAAGAGCTCTCAACTCGGACTCATCGTAATAGGGGACCTGGGCTGATGAATTAAAGGCGAATCCTGAAATAGACAGGACACAAATAAAAAATGCGGTTAGTCGGTTCATTCGTTGTTCGATTGGTCTTAGACAAAGGTAACAAACGCTTCCACTTTTTGTTTTCTCGTTTTACGGGTCTTGAACCAAAGCACAAAAAATAGAACCAAAAGGCAAATAATCCGCAAAGCGATTGTCTAACTTTGTAGTAACGAAAAACAACCACATCGTTATGAACACTAGAAAGATTTCATTGTTGCTTCTTCTGATTCTTTCGGCGTTTTCTCTGCATGCCCAAATAATCACAGTGAAGGGAATAGTGAAGGACTCCGCCGGTCAAGCGATTATCGGCGCTGCCGTAGTCGAGAAAAGCGCGCCATCCAACGGAGCTATCACAGACTTAGACGGAAACTTCGAGCTTCAGGTTCCGCAAGGAGCTATCCTGAATGTCTCGAGTCTCGGCTATCTCTCCAAAGATATCGCCGCCCAGAAGACGATGACCATCATTCTGGAAGAGGACACCCAAGTCCTTGAAGAGGTGGTTGTGGTAGGTTACGGCGTCCAGCGTAAGAGCGACCTTACCGGAGCAATTTCTTCCGTCAAGGCGGAAGATATCCAGGGTAGGTCGATTTCCCACGTAGAGCAGGCCCTGCAGGGTAAGACTCCTGGCGTAACGTTGATTACGACCTCCGCCCAGCCGGGAGCAGTGCCGACGGTGCGTGTGAGGGGAATCGCCTCCAATGGCACCTCCGATCCGCTTTATGTGGTAGACGGACTCTTGATGGACGATATTTCATCCATAGACCCCAATACCATAGAGAGCATGGAAGTGCTCAAGGACGCCGCCTCGGCTGCCATCTACGGAGCGCAAGCCGGTAACGGTGTCATCCTCATTACCACCAAGAAAGGCTCGAAGGGAGAGGGGGTCGTCACCTACGATTTCCAGTATATAATTACATCCCTCGCCGTCAAACCTGAGCTTCTCAATGCAAAGGATTATCTGGCTCAGAGAAAACTGTCAGATCCCACCTTCACCGACGCCGACGAGCTCATGCTGATGGATAATGGCGTATGGGATGGTTCGTTCAGTACGGACTGGCTAGACGTCGCCTTCGGCAATGGTAACACCTACCGCCACAGCATCGGCCTCAAGGGCGGAAATGACAAAGGCTCGTATTTTATGTCGATTTCGAGTCTCGACGAAGACGGTATAGTCCGGCTCAACAAAGATACCTACAAGCGCCTGAGTGTCACGCTCAATGCGGATTACAAGATTAAGTCCTGGCTCAGTGTGGGCGCAAACCTCGATTTTGCAAACTACAAGACTTCGCCTCTACTCGACGGCCTCGCATACAGCGGCGCCGGAATCAGAAACCCCAACCTTTTCGCAATCACCATGGCCCAGCCCCCATACGTGGCTGACACCTATTCCCCGGACCATCTCCCGACTGACCAGAAGTTATTGCTGGAACAGGGATGGAATATGTATAAGAATGAGAATGGTGATTACTACAGTGTCTCCGGCCGCCTTCACCCTATGGTCGCAGTCCTTTCCACAGAAAGGAAGAACTATGGCAACCGATTGTCTGGCACCTTGTTCGCCAATCTTACTCCCTTCAAGGGCCTCATTGTCACTTCCCGTTTCGGATTCAGACTGTTTGACGACCATTCTTATACGTTCTATCATGAGTACTATGGAGGTGACAATTATTTCAACAACCCAGGAGGCAGCCAAGTGAGCCGTAAGGAAAACTCGACTACTTATTATCAGTGGGAGAATTTTGCAAACTACTCCAGGTCTTTTGGTAAACACAATATAGGGCTTATGGCCGGAACATCAGTGTCCGTTCGCAGTATGCTCTACGAATACCTGATGATTACCAGTACATCCAAGGATGATCCTCTTTTTGCCGATATCAGCTATCCTTCCGGCAGCGCAAACAAAACCTTGGAGGGCTATGAACTTCAGAATGCCAAACTGTCTTATTTCGGAAGACTAAATTATAACTTTGCCGAGAAATACATATTCGAAGCGACTATGCGCGCAGACGCAGCTGATCTTTCAGTGCTTCCCGCCACAAACCGCTGGGGCTTTTTCCCTTCGGCATCGGCCGGATGGGTTCTCTCGAGTGAAAACTTCTTTTCTCCCTTAAAGAACGTCTTTTCGTTTATGAAACTTCGTGCCAGTTGGGGACAGAATGGATCTACCAGCAATCTTTCCGGATACAAATACTCTAATTCGATCGATCTTTCTTCGACAGGATATAGCTTCACTGTGGGGGATGTTACTTACAATACCTCTGCACGTCCGGCACAACTCTATAATCCAGATTTAAAATGGGAGACCTCCGAGCAACTTGACCTGGGTCTGGACGCCAGATTGCTCGGTGATAAACTGGCATTGACTCTGGACTGGTTCCGAAAGGACACAAAAGACCTCATTATTCAGCGTATAAACGTACCATACGAGGCTGGTAATAAGCCTGCCCCGGTAAACGGCGGTAACATTCGTAATCAGGGTGTCGAACTTGAACTGTCTTGGAAGGACCATATCGGAGAGTTCTTCTATTCGATAAGCGGAAACCTGGCGACTCTAGACAATAAAGTTACCTGGCTCAATCCAAACGTAAGTGACAGTAGAATAATGAGTACGACCACTATCAACCACGTAGGCGCGATTTCCGCATTCGAGAAGGGCTATCCTATCTGGTATTTCCGCGGTTATCAGCTGGATCATATGGATGAGAACGGTGTTCCTGTGCTGAAGAACCTCAGTGGAGATGAAGAAGGAGTCATAGATGAGGCGGACAAGACTATGATAGGCAAGCCGCTTGCCGATTTAACCTACGGACTTACCCTTACTGCGGCATGGAAGGGTTTTGACCTGACAGTTTTTGCCAACGGGACTCGGGGCAACGACGTGTTGATGTGTTACAACAACGGTTCCCAATATACTTATTTCCTCAAGTCTTTGTATGACCAGAGGTGGACAGAAACAAATACCAATACACGTTTTGCAAAGCCTCAGGTCAGGACAGACGCAATCGCGAAGTATCTGCTGTCAGATGCGTTTATTTTTGACGGCTCATATTTCAGGATCAAGCAGATTCAGTTGGGATACACTCTGCCTCAATCGCTTACTCGCAAGGTCTCCGTTGAGAAAGTTCGTTTCAGTGTATCGCTCGACAATTACTTCCTTTTCACCTCGTATCCGGGACTCGATCCGGAGATATCGAACGATACTATCAGTGGTATAGGCCTCGATATGGGAGCCTATCCGACTACTAAGAAACTCGTTTTCGGACTGTCCGTCACACTTTAAAGATTAACTAGCTATGAAGAAGATACATTT
>JAEESD010000077.1 GCA_016286145.1 Bacteroidales bacterium
CCTGAGGGAAGTATGTCTTCCTTCCCGCATCCCGCGGCCGCTATCGCCGCTATCAGGATCACTAATGCTTTCTGTTTCATGGCGTTCAAGTTTATATTGTACACGCTTTCTTATTTTGATGCCGCACATATTTCAAAACCAATGCCAAAAAGTTGGTACTACTCCGCGGAAATTCCCGCAGAGTAGTACCAACTTTTCAGACGCTGGCAGAAGAAAATGCCGGTCAGACCATACTGTCGATGGTCCAGCTGAAGGCGCGAAGGCCGAGGTCCTCGAATTGAACGTCTTTTTCGTGGAGCGCCTCGAGGAGGGCCGGTGCGACATTGTCCGGGACCATCGTAAGGATTGCGTGGTTCATAATAGGCCACGCGTGAGATCCGTAGTGGGGCTCGCCAAAGTAAGAGCCGCGACCGCTGACCTCATCCCAGCGGGTGAAGCCCCTCTGGTTGAAACTGTCGAGAATATCGATAATCTCTTCGTTGTATGCCTGGTTGTAGGCTATGAATACTGCTTTCATTGTTTGGCGAGTTTTTTCTGTTGTCTTCTTTCCTGTCTTGTCGCGAACACGCAATAGATGGCAGGGATAAGTACGAGAGTGACGAGGGTAGAGATCGAAAGTCCCCAGCAGACTACTACTCCGAGGCCCTTCCAAAGCTCGGAGCCCTCTCCCAGGCCGATAGCCATCGGGAGCATACCGAGAACGGTAGTGAGGGTAGTCATAAGGATAGGCCGCAGACGGCTCTTCGCAGCCATAGCCGAAGCTTCAACCGCGCTGTATCCTCTCTCCCTAAGCAGGATCGTGTAGTCGATAAGAACAATACCGTTCTTCACTACGATACCCAGAAGGATGATGATACCGACCAGTCCCATCGCTCCGATCGGCGAGCCGTTTACCAGCATTCCCCACGCTACACCTACAAGGGCGAACGGCACGGAGAACATAATGACGAACGGTGAGACGAACGACTCGAACTGGGCTGCCATCACTATGTAGACCAGGATGATGATAAGGATAATCAACACTATCATATCCCTGAAGAGTTCCTGCTGATCTTCGTAGTCACCGGCGATTACAGTAGTAAGTTCGGCCGGGATCTCGGTCTGAGAGATCACCTTCTCCGTCTGGGCTACCGCTTCGCTCAGGGCCACTCCGTTCTTGACGATACCGGTGACGGTAATCAGACGCTCGCGGTCCTTGCGCTCGATAGTCGGCGGGACCTCAGTCTCCACCAGGGTGCCGAGTTCCTTCATCTTCACCGGCTTACCCATCGCGTTGAGGATGGTGATGTTCTCCATATCCTCAATCGAACGGCGGAACTCCGGCGCATAGCGGACGCGGATGTTGTATTCCTCGCCGTCCTCACGGTAGAAGGAGGCTACCTGGCCGGACATGGCCGCGCTGAAAGCGGCGCCTGCGGTAGAAGAAGTCAGGCCGTTGAGGGCGAGCTTCGTACGGTCGAAGTTGATCTGGTATTCGGGCGTGTACTCGTCGCGCGAGAGGCTGACCTGCACGAACGACGGGTCCTGAATCATCTTGTCGCGAAGCTCGTGGGCAATGCGGTCGGTCTCATGGAAATCGTAGCCATAAACCTCCACGTCCACGGTCGCCGCGCCGCCCATTCCGCCGCCGCCCTCGAATACGAGCGCCTTGCGGATCTGGGGATAGCGGGCGAGGATGCCGCGGATAACAGTCGCAATCTCGTCCGAGCTGCGCTGACGGGTGTCTACTGTTCCAACGTTTACGTTCATCGAGATGACGTGGGTTCCGTTGGACTGCATATTCGCGAAGGTATTGTCTGTATCCGCCTGACCGAAGGTGATATTGATGATCTTAAGCTCCGGAACGGCGGCGACGATCTCCTCGTAGATGCTGTTTGCCAGCTCGGCCGTCGTCGTCTGGGCCGTTCCTACCGGCAGGTAGATGTTGGCCCTGATTCTGCCTTCATCTGTCTTGGGGAAGTACTCGGTCTTCATCCTCGGGACATAGAGTACCGCGGTTGCCACAAAGATGGCGAACGCGCTGAGAATCACCACCTTACGGTGTGTCGTACACCACTTGATAAGCTTTCCGTAACCTACGGAAATCTTCTCAAGAAGTTTGTTGAACGGGACGAAGAAGATATCGTAGAGCTTGCCGCTGCGTTTTCCCGAACGAAGGAAGCTGCTGCAAAGCATCGGGACAAGAGTAAGAGCCGCGGTCGTAGAAACGATCATAATGATACTGACGATCCAGCCCAGCTGCTTGAACATCACTCCGGTGAAGCCCTTCATCATCGTAAGGGGCAGGAACACGCAGAGCATCGTAAGGGTAGAAGCGATAACCGAGATCGAGACTTCGCCGGTAGCGTGGACGGCCGCTTCCTTCGGCTTTTCCCCCCTGTCCAGGTGTGTCGTGATATTTTCCAGGACGACTATAGCGTCGTCCACGACCATTCCGATCGCAATCGAAAGGGCGGACATCGAGACTATATTGAGGGTATTACCCGTAGCGAACAGGTACACGATCGAAGCCAGCAAAGCCACAGGGATAGACAGGACGATGATGAACGTCGCCCTCCAGCGCCCGAGGAAGAAGAAGACGACCAGCATAACCACCAGGAAGGTGATGATGATGGTGTCGCGCAGCGTCTTGATCGTATTGATGATGTTGGTCGAGCTGTCCACTACCGTCTCAATCTTGATATCGGAAGGCAGGTTCTTCTCGATCTTCACGAGCTGCTTCTTTACGTTGCGGATAACATCGACAGTGTTTGCGCCGCTCTGCTTCTGGATGATGATACGGGCGCTGCGGCGGCCGTTGGTGTAGGATTCCTGCTCGCGCTCCTGATTCCCGTCGCGCAGGGTCGCTACATCGCGCAGGTAAACGATCTTGCCATTCTTGTTTGCGACAACGATGTCAAGCATTTCCTGCGGCGATGTAAACTCTTTCTGTACTCGGAGGGTGTAGGTATCGGAGCCTACGTCGATGTTGCCCGAAGGGATGTTGCGGTTTTCTGCCGCTATCACCTGGGCTATGGTACTTACCGTAAGTCCGTAGGCCTCGAGTTTGTTGGGGTCGCAATAGACCTGGATCTCACGGGTCGGGGCACCGGCTACGGAGATAGTTCCCACTCCGGTCACACGGGCCAGCGGGGTCGCCAGTCTGTCGTCCAGGATCTTGTCCAGGCCGGGCAGCGACTCGTCTGCCGTGGCTGAAAGGATCATAATAGGCATATCGTCCGCGCTGAACTTGAATATGGTCGGCAGGCTCGCCCCTTCGGGGAGGACCGAGCTGACCATATCAAGCTTGTCGCGGACGTTGTTGGTAGCCTCTTCGATATCCGTTCCGTAGTTGAACGTCAGAGTCAGCAGACTGATGTTCTCCTTGGAGTTCGAGTTGAGCTCCTTCAGGTCGGACACACCGTTGAGGGCGTTTTCCAGGACTTTGGTAAGGTTGTTTTCGATATCTTCCGCGCTCGCTCCGGGATAGGAAGACATCACCATAATGGTGTTGCTCTCGAATTCAGGGAACTGCGCGATGCTGGTCTTCAGCAGCGAATAGACGCCGAAGATCACGAACACGACGAACACTAGGGCCGTCGTGACCGGTTTATTGACTGCGCTGCGGTAGATGCTCATTACTGAATAACGTTGACTTTGGTGCCGCTGCGCAGAGCGCCATGGCCGCTGATTACTATCGTTTCGCCTTCCTCAAGGCCGCTAAGGACTTCGTAATTGCCGCCGAGATGGCGTCCGAGCTCGATAACCCTTACGCTGACGGTATTGTCTTCCTCAAGCACGAACACCGTCTTAACCCCGGAGCCCTGCTGCTTTACGATCGAGTAGTCAGGGATGAGGATGCGGCCCGCGCTGCCGAAGATGACCCTGGCGTTGCCGTACATACCCGGGCGGAGCTCACGCGAAGCGTTGGGGATGTTGATTTCGGCCGTAACAGTATGTGTTGCGGGATCGATGGTAGGATGAATGAGGGCCACCTGACCGGAAAAGGTCTTGCCGGGAAGGGCCTCGGTAACTATCTCAGCCTTCACGCCCTTCTTAAGGAGCGAGTAGTCTTTCTCGGAAATGGAGACAAGGGCCTTGAGGGGGTTGATCTGCTGGACCATGAAAATCGGGGAGGCCATCGCATACATATCGCCCTGGTCATAGTTACGGGCAGTGACGACTCCGTCGAGGGGGCTCTTCAGGATGGTGTTTTCTTTCAGGTTCTGGTAGGCGCTCTTCCTGACTTTGTAGTTAAGCTCTACGGCCTCGAAGTCTGATTTCGAGACTCCGCCCTTCTCGTAGAGGGCTTTTGTGCGAGTATATTCGCTCTCTGCATTCTTTAACTGGAGCTCTGCCTGGTCGAGGTTGGTGCGCTCCATCTCTGCGAGGACCTGGCCCTTGCGGACGTTGTCGCCGATCTCAGCCTTGATGCTGACGATACGGCCGGCGGTCTGAGGAGCTATGTTATTGACGGCGTAGGCCTGGAGAGTCACCGAATAGGTATTGTCTACCGAGACTTTCTGGTTAGCGGTAACCGTTGTTTTTACGTTGGGGATGACTTCCTTCACCTCAGTTGTCGCCTGCTTGCGGGGACCGCAGGAAAGGAGGGCGATAGTTGATGCTGCGAGGAGCAGCGCTGCTGACTTTATATTCATTGTTATTTCTTGTTTTCTTCGAGGAAATCGTTGCCGAGGGCGCCTTCGAGGCTGGCCTTCGCCGAGAGGTAATTGAAGATCGACTGACCGGCGGTAAGCTGAGCCTGGGTAAGAGCCAACTGAGCGTCGTTGAGGTCTGTGAGGGTGCTTCCGCCTATCTCGTAGGAAGCGAGGGTAATGTCGTAGGACTTGCGGGAAGCCTCGAGGGCCGCGTCTGCAGCGTCAAAGCTGCGCATAGCGGTTTCCATCGTGTTGAGGCTCTGGCGGATAGCTATCCTGAGGCGTCTTTCGGTCTCAAGTTTCTGGATATCCAGCTCTTCGGCCTGCAGTTTCGCGGTCTTGATCTGATGATAGCGCTGACCGCCGGCGAAGATAGGGATGTTGAGCGTAAGACCTACAAATGAGTAAGGTGTCCAGTTGTAGTTCGAGAAATCGAAGTCGTTGGCCATCGCGCTGTACTGGTAGGTGAAGCCTACTGCCAGACTCGGCAGATTGGCGTACTTGCTGGTCTTGATTGCAGATGCTACCTGCGCGGCCTGGAGTTCCAACTGACGCATCGTACTGTTGTTTTCGAGGCTGAGTTCGTTCTCGCCGTAAAGGACACTCATCTCCTCGGCATAGTCGTGGAGCTCACCTTTAGTGTCTATCTGGAGGTCAAGGTCTATACCCATTACAGCCTTAAGCTGCCAGAGCGCAAGTTCGACTGCATTCTCGGAATCGTACATATTCGGGATTGCGTTCGCAAGGGTAGTCAGCGCACGGGCAAGTTCGAGGTCGGAAGCTTTCTGGGCTTCGTGTCTCATCTTTATCTTCTCGCTGTTTGCGAGGGCGTTTTCGTAGACTTCTTTATACGCTTTGGCCGCTTCTTTTGCGAAGAGTACCTGATAATAGGCCTGTTTTACCTGGGTTACCATTTCGAGACGGCTGCTGCGGGCCTTTTCGACCGCGAGCTCGACATCGTTTCCGCTGAGCTTGAGGGATTCCCAGAGCTGGAAGTTGATAAGAGGCATCGAGGCGCTTACTCCGGCAGAGAACGAATTCCAACGGCCGACTTCAATACCTTTCTTCGATCCGCCGGAGCTGCTCGAACTTGAGCTACCCGAGCCAGAGCCGCTGCCCGAACCGGAACCGCTTCCGGCTCCAGCGCCCGCTCCTGCTCCTGCGCCGCCCATTATGCTGGACATATCGAAGTCCATATACATAACCTGCTTTTCGATAGTTCTCTGGAACGAAGCGGAACCGTCTACCTTAGGGAAGAGGGCGGCATAAGAGCCTTTCTTCGCATATTGCGCCCTTTCAATCTCCTTGTCCGCTACCTTTACGGATATGTTTTCGCTGAGCGCTATCTGCAGCGCCTGCTCGAGGGTAATTTCAGTAGGCTTCTGCTCCGCCTGGACGGTATCTACCTGCGGGGCGGCCAGAGCCATCATGCTAATCAAAACGATCATAATACACTAATAAATCGCGCGCTTCGCTGCAATTATTGTGCCTGCGCGCAGGCGCGAAGCGGCCCAAAGATAAGGAGATTTTACTTATATTTGCATTCCAAAGTGATTTGATATGTTAGATTTACTCGCAATACATTGGAACATCGACCCGGTTCTCATTCATCTGGGCCCCCTTCAGATCAGATGGTATTCCCTTCTGTTCGTATCAGGATTCATCTACGGTATTTATATCCTCCGCAATTTCTACCGCCGCGAGGGAGTGAGCGAACAGATCCTCGATCCGCTTCTTTACTCGATGCTTATCGCCGTTATAGTAGGCGCCCGCCTCGGCCACTGCATCTTCTATGATCCCGCTTACTATTTCGGGACATGGCAGGGATTCGGCGAGGTCTTCATGCCCTGGAAGGGCGGCCTCGCGAGCCACGGCGGCGCGGTCGGTATCATCCTCGCAATGTGGTGGTACACAAACAAATACGGCAAGAAAGAAGGCTTCGATCTCCTCTGGATTCTGGATAAGCTCGTAATCATTATCTGCTTCGCGGGCGCCTGTATCCGTATCGGTAATTTCTTCAATTCCGAGATCTACGGATACCATACCACCCTTCCCTGGGGAGTTATTTTCGAGCGCTCGGGAGATCCGCTTCCGAAACACCCCACGATGCTCTATGAGGCTATCAGCTACATAATCCTCGGACTGGTTCTTCTGTTCCTCTACAACAAGAAGAACGACAAGATGTTCCGCGGAGAGTATCTCGGCATCTTCCTTACTTTCTGCTTCGGCTGCCGCTTCCTGCTCGAGTTCACCAAGGCCCCTTCAGTCACTCTCTTCCACATCGGAGACGTAGTGATCAATATGGGACATATGCTCAGCATTCCCTTCATAATCGCAGGTATAGTAATCTGGGTCCTCAGCGTCCGCCGCGGCAAACCTTCCAAGATTATCCGCGAGACTCCGAAACCAACCAAGAAGGAGCCTACACACTACGCAAAACCGCTGAATTAATAGCTTTAAT
>JAEESD010000078.1 GCA_016286145.1 Bacteroidales bacterium
GCTGTCACTGTCTGTTATCAGCGGTCTGCTCGCCGGCGTCATTATCGGCAAGGTCACCGAATACTACACCTCTCACTCGTACAAGCCTACCCAGAAGCTCGCAGAGAGCTCGCAGACCGGCCCCGCGACCGTGATTATCAACGGAGTAGGTCTGGGAATGATCTCGACCGCAGTTCCGGTTGTCACCATCGCCGCCGCGATTCTGCTGGCCTACGGCTTTGCGACCGGATTCCATTTCAGCGCGGACACGCTGAGCCTCGGCCTCTACGGCATCTCGATTGCCGCCGTGGGAATGCTCTCGACCCTGGGAATCACCCTCGCTACGGACGCCTACGGCCCCATCGCCGACAATGCGGGCGGCAACGCCCAGATGAGCGAGCTTGACCCGTCGGTCCGTGAGAAGACCGATATCCTCGATTCGCTCGGAAACACCACGGCCGCGACGGGTAAAGGCTTCGCCATCGGTTCCGCCGCCCTTACCGCCCTCGCCCTTCTCGCCTCGTATATCGAGGAGATCAAGATCGGCCTTGGGCATATCGGAAAGACCGCTATCCAGGTCGGCGACCGCCTCGTTGAGACCGTCAACGCTTCGATTACCGATATCGTCAATTACTACGACATCAGCCTGATGAACCCGAAGGTTCTGGTAGGCGTATTCATCGGCTCGATGATGGCGTTCCTGTTCTGCGGACTTACTATGAACGCAGTGGGACGTGCGGCAGAGAAGATGGTCGTTGAGATCCGCAGGCAGTTCCGCGAGATCGCCGGCATCCTCGAAGGAAAGCAGCGCCCGGACTACACTAACTGCGTCAGGATTTCGACTAAAGCAGCTCAGCACGAGATGATTTTCCCTTCAGTTCTTGCTATCGTAGTTCCGATGCTCGTAGGTATCCTTCTCGGCCCTGCAGGCGTTATCGGACTTCTTACCGGAGGCCTTGGTGCAGGCTTCGTCCTCGCTATCTTCCTTGCCAACTCGGGCGGTGCCTGGGACAATGCGAAGAAGTTCGTAGAGGAAGGCCACTTCGGAGGCAAGAACTCCCCTTCTCACCACGCAACAGTTGTTGGAGACACAGTCGGCGACCCGTTCAAAGACACCTCCGGACCTTCGCTCAACATCCTTATCAAGCTTATGTCGATGGTCTCGATCGTGATGGCAGGAGTTACTGTTCTGTTTTAGGCTCGATTTTTGAGATTATTGAGAAGTGAAAAATAATTTTTTAGGTATGAAAAGAATATTTTCCATCCTTGCAGCCTTGACTCTTGCTCTTGTCCTGCTGTCATCCTGCGGCGACTACGACTACGAGGAGCCCGCTTTCTACGATGACACTATCGATTGGACTATCTCAGCACTCGGCGGCCAGTTCCCGGTACAGTATAAGTACGTCTGGTACGAGACCAAGAACATCACCCGCAAGTTTGACTTCGTCTATCGTCTTATCATCGACGGCGTAGCTACCGAAGCTTTAGAGCCGGATGATGTCCACAGCGAGTTCGATCCCGCCGAAGACGCCAGAATCTACACATTCTACGTCACCATCCCGGCAAACAAGACCGGCCATCTCCGTCCCATCCTCATCGAAGCCAGTACCCATATCGACATGGTCGACGAAGTGGAAGACTACTGGACCGAGTGGTTCCCGGTAATCTCTACCGTACAGCTGTACTAGATTTTTTTTAGTATTCCCAATCCCCGAGTCCCCCGACCCGGGGATTGTTTGAAAATAGCCGTGTAAACACTTTTTTACACGGCTATTTCTTTCGTTATTTGCAGTCGGGCCGTTGCCTTTATTATTGTTTTGTTTTAACTTTACAACCTACACATAAATGCCTACCATTTTTATCGTTTTCGGATTTGTTTTTAAGTTTTATTCCGATGATCACGAACCTATTCACGTTCATATAGAAAAGGACGGACATGAAGCCAAGTACAATTTAGTGCCTAGAATCGAGCAGGTTTATAGCCATGGTTTCAAAAAACACGAATTGTCAATGATAGAAGGCTTCCTGGGAGAAAATGCCGAAGTTATTAAAAACCGTTGGAAAGAGCATTTTAATAAAAAGTAATATGCAGCACTTTATCGAGACTGTTTGGGTGGATTCGGAAAGAGTTTACGCCAAGACCAAAGATGGGTTGGTGGCCAGTTATCTCTTTGCAGATTGGGAGCGGCTTCGCAATGCCACTCAAGAGCAGAGAGAGGACTTTTACCTATCATACTATGGAATCCACTGGCCTCAGATCGATGAAGATTTATCTTTTGAAGGAATGTTCACCGCTTCTGGCCTTTGCAGCAGAACGGAAAGCGAGGATTCCGTCTGCTATGTCGAACATAAATAGGAAATTCACTTTTTTCTCCATTCCGCGTTCATCTCGGCTATAAATTCCTCCTCCTCGAAATCAACCACATCGGGACTTGAGTCACCCTCATCAATAGCCACAGGGCCCGTACTTTGGTTCCATCCATTATCGCGATAATAAATCCACGCAACCGCCCCCGCATTGATATCCCTTATACTAAACGGAGAATTAAAGCCATAGTCTCGGGGAAGAGTGATATCCCCATATTGTTTAGGCAGGTAAAACAAGACTTCCAGTAGTTCAATTTCTACAGACTCCCCTTTCTCGTTATGAACATATTCATATGGCGCTCCAGCGTTACATTCATAAGGAGCATCCACCTAATCATTGCAAGGTTTGCAATAATCTTCGTGCATCAGCGGGAGCAAGATGCGACGGCTGGGAAAAACGGCCCTACATTGGAGTGGGCAAAAACGAAGTTACTTTGCTCCGTTTGGGGCAAAGAAACTCGAAAAATTGGACTACTCCCCGTAATTTAGAGGGGACAAGTCGAAAAAATTATTTGCTCAGGAAATCAGAGAGCGGAACATTCTTCAGTTCGACGGGGTGAGGGCGGTGGATGCCGGTCTTGACGGTGCAGGAGACGTCCATCGTGTAGTCTGCAGGGTTGAGTGAGGGGTTAGCCAGCAGGGACAACAACGCGGTGTAGGAAATCAGGGAGCCGTGGCCGGTGACCCTGACGGACTGGTTGTCGCCGCGGTGAATGGTGAGATTGTCGGCGCGGCCGATGATGAAGGCCTGGCCGTCTTTCTTGTAGATAGTTCCGGTAATATCGGAGATGACAGTGCGGCGGCGGGAGCTCGAGAGAGTTAAAGTAACAACGCCGTCAACACTGGTAAAGGAGGTCGGACGGATGCTGGTCAAAGACCAGTTGTGGACGGTAATTCCGCCTTTCGAGACGGCGGAGGAATCGGGAGCGATGAAAAGCGCCAGAACGAGCGCGGCGAAAAGGGCGACAAAACGTTTCATAACGAAAGACTATCTAGCGAGTTTATAAATCTCAAAAATATCGTTGCGATCAAGAACCCGCAGGCGGCCGACGGTGATAGTGCCGTCGTGCGAGCAGCGGCGAGCCATCTCGGCGGCTTCATCGTCGGTAATCGCGCGGCCGAGGAGCCCGGTAATCGTCACGGGCATCCCAATTGAGCGGTAAAACGCCTCCATCGCATCGATGCCGGCAAGGGCGGTGGATTCCGCGGAGCCATCAAACTGAACGCCAAGAACATTAACCGCGAAGCGAACGAACCTCTCCGGATTCGAGCGGTAGACGTAGCGAGCCCAGGTGGGCCAGAGGGCGGAGAGGCCGGCGCCGTGCGTTACGTCGAACATGGCGCTGAGTTCGTGCTCCATTTTGTGGCAGGCCCAGTCGCGGGTCATGCCGCACTCCGTGAGGCCGTTGTGCGCCAGGCTGCCGCCCCACATGATCTGCGTACGGGCCTGGTAGTCGCAAGGATCCGCGAGCGCCTTAGGAGCCGCATCCTTCAAAGTCCGCAGCAGCGCCTCGGCAAGCGCCTCGGTCAGGGTCATGTCCATGTCGTTTGAGAAGTAGCGCTCCATCGTGTGCATCATGATATCGGTCACGCCGGCTGCGGTCTGCCAGGCAGGGAGGGTGAACGTGCGCTCGGGGTTAGAGACGGCGAACTTGCAACGGCCGAAGGGGGTCGAGACGCCACGCTTGTCGCGGGTCTCCTCATTCGAGATGACGCACGAATCGCTCATCTCGCTGCCGGACGCTGGGTTTGTGACTACGCAGCCGACGGGCAGGGCCCTGGCAACCTTCGCCTTCCCTTCGAAGAAATCCCACACGTCGCCCTCGTAGGGCACGCCGTAGGCTATCGCCTTCGAAGAGTCGATCGCGCTGCCCCCACCTATCGCGAGAATCAGGTCGATTCCCTCGCGGCGGCAAAGTTCGATTCCTTCGTGAACGAGCGAGAGGCGCGGGTTAGGGACTACACCGCCAAGCAGCAGGAACTCTATTCCTTCAGCGGCGAGCTGATCGCAAACCTTATCCAGCAGGCCGGAGCGTTTCGCACTGCCGCCACCGTAGTGGACAAGAATTTTCCGGCCGCCGTACTTGCGGACCAGACGGGCAACGTGGGATTCTGCCTCGCGACCGAAGACTACTTCAGTGGGGGCGTAGTAGGTGAAATCTAACATTTGTCGGGCTATTTGTCCAGGACCTCGTAGACGGAGTTGTTCGACTTGTATTCGGGAACGATTTCCTTCATCTTACGGACGGTCTCCATATTGTCGTATTTCTTGGAGATCTCGACCAGTTCGTCGACCGCCTTGCAGACTTCGTCGAAGTCGTACTCGCGGACCTGGGCGATGCGGATCTTTTCGTGGAAGGTCGGTTTCGTTCCTTCAAGCTCGTTGAGAACCTCCTCGTAGAGTTTCTCGCCCTCGCGAAGTCCGGTGTACTTGATCTCGACGTTCTTAGCTCCGGAAAGGGCAATCATCCTCTTCGCAAGGTCTGCAATCTTTACGGGCTCTCCCATATCGAAGACGAAGATCTCGCCGCCGTTGCCCTTAGTACCTGCCTCAAGAACGAGCTTACAGGCCTCAGGGATCAACATGAAGAAGCGGACGATACGCTCGTCTGTAACGGTAACGGGACCGCCGTTCTTGATCTGTTCGCGGAAGAGCGGAATAACCGAACCGTTAGAGCCGAGAACGTTTCCGAAACGGGTAGTAACGAACTGAGTATAAGAGGCTGAACCTTTGTGCTTGAAGTCGGTCATCGCCTCCATCTTAAGCTTACGGTCGAGGCTCTGGACATAGATCTCGCAGATACGCTTCGAGCAACCCATAACGTTAGTCGGGTTGACAGCCTTATCGGTCGAGATCATAACGAACTTCTTAACCCCGTACTTGACGCTGAGATCGGCGAGGATCCTGGTTCCCTGTATGTTATCGAGAACTGCTTCGCTGGGGTTGTCCTCCATCATAGGGACGTGTTTGTAGGCGGCTGCGTGGAACACGTACTCGGGACGGAAGTCATCAAAGATGTGTTCCATACGCGTACGGCGGTCGACGCTGGTTACGATAGTCTGAGCATCGACATTCGGGAAGTCCTTGGCCATCATCAGGCGGAGGTCGTGTTGCGGGGTCTCAGCCTGGTCGATGAGCATCATCTTAGACGGGCCGAAGGAGGCCACCTGACGCACGATTTCCGAACCGATCGAGCCGGCCGAACCGGTGATAAGCACGCGCTTTCCGGCGAGCAGCTCGCCTACGGATTTCATATCCACGCGTATCTGCTGGCGCGGGAGAAGGTCCTCCACGCTCACCTCGCGAAGCTGCAGGTTCTCGACTTCGTCTTCGGTCAGTTCGCCGTTCTTGACGCTGGCTTCGCTGGCCTCGCGGGCCATAAAGATCTTACACCCCTCCCCTATCAGGACATCCTGAATCTTCTGATTGCGGCGGAACTCCTCGACTCGCAGCGGGCTCACGATCACGCCCTGGATACCTTCCTTACGGACCACGGCCGCTATATCCTGCTCGAGCGTATAAACGGGAACGCCCATAAGCTCCATACCCTTGATACGGTGTTCGTGGGTAATGAAACCGCGAAGATCATAGCGGGCAGGGTTCTGCGCACGGATACTCTTCGCAACACCTACGCCGCCGGTAATGGCGCCATATATAAGCACGGGCATCGCGAGAGCATCGGAATTCGCGATATCAAAGATAGTCTTTACCACCACTCGCATAGCCCACTGGAACGCAGTCGCGACCAGGAAGGCAGCTACGGTCTCGAGAACCATAAGCGCGCTGAGCTGCGGAATCCAGAGATACTTGAAGAGCAGCGATAGCGGAATAGCTATAACCAGCGATACGGCATTCGCCTTCGCAACCTTCACAAGGTCCACGAAACTACTGTATCGGACAACTCCCGAATAAGTACGGAAACAGCGCGCTCCGACCCAACTGATGACGCTGTAGAGCAACGCTGTAAGAAGAATATCAGTACCATGTTCGAGCAACGCGCCCGTACGCCTGCTGACCCAGTAGGTAAAAATGCAGGACATGAACACGATTAACGTGTCCAGAAGTACTATAACCCAATACGGTAGCAATCGCTTGCTGAAGAACCAATGGGTCAAACGCCTCGCCAATCCCCTCTTATATCTTGAATTCATAAAGAATTAATCTATGTATTGCAGTCAAAGTTAACAAATGTTTTTCATATAACAATTCGTCTCATACCTTTCGAATCCAAGGGCTTGATATAACTTATTGGCTGCCAGACGTTTAGGGTTTGATGTAAGCTTTATGTGATGAACCTTCAGTTTTTCGGCTGTGGCAATAAGTGCTGTCAACAATTGCTTGCCGTAGCCTTTCCCTCGGCACTGCGAGCTGACGACTACCGACTCTATTTCTGCGCTTGCGAACTCCGGCGTATGTTTGACGCAAAGAGTCCCGGTCGCAACGATATGTCCCCCGTCACGAATCACCAGAACGTGAGCATTCGGATCCGCGATTGCAATCTTCAGGTTCTCCTCATCGCAGCTGCTCGTCTCCGCGAGCTCGTGCATCAGGGAGTCGAGGTCTTTGAGATCTTGTTGAGAATATGTTAAGAGTTCTTCGGGCATACTATTTCAGAATTGTTACTAGCTCTTCCTTTGTTTTTCTCTCTCCGTGCATCTGTGACGGCTCGCTCTCCG
>JAEESD010000079.1 GCA_016286145.1 Bacteroidales bacterium
ATCGAGCCCGGGGCCGTGGACCTCGGAGTCCAGACCGATCCTATTCCTGCGCCCGTGGTGGTAGAACCAGAACCGGTAGCGGAGTCTGAACCGGAACCGGAACCCGTCATGGCCGACTCCGATCGGCCATCTAAGACCCCCGATCAGGTCGGGGGTGACGACTCCGACGAGACCGAAGGCGAGGTCGAGCTGGAAGTGATCGAAGATGAGGGTTTGGAAACCGATGTTCAGAAAGAACTGCCGCGCATCGACAACCGTCTCGATATGCCGTATGGCCTTCCTAACTTCAAGTTCCCTCCGTTGGAGCTGCTTGAGACTTATGAGGACGGCAAACACGTAATGTCCTCCGAGGAGCTCGGACGAAACAAGAATCAGATTATCGCGACCCTGCGAAACTATAAGATTGAGATTACCGACATCAAGGCAGTTGTGGGCCCTACGGTTACCCTGTACAAGGTTACCCCCGCCCCGGGAATCAAGATTTCGGCTATCAAGAACCTGCAGGACGATATAGCGATGGCTATGAACGCCAAGGGAGTCCGTGTTGTGACCCTTCAGGACTCGGTAGGTATCGAGGTCGCCAACGACTCGCCTTCGATAGTTCCTCTTCGTGGTCTTCTCAATGACGACAATTTCCGCAATACGAAATATGACCTGCCCGTCGCCCTGGGTTATACCATTACCCAGCAGGTGAAAGTGGTCGATCTCGCCAAGGCCCCTCACCTCCTCGTAGCGGGTGCTACCCAGCAGGGTAAATCGGTCTGTCTCAATGTCATCATCGGCTCGCTCCTTTACTCGAAACATCCTTCGGAGTTGAAGCTCGTCTTCATCGACCCGAAGATGGTGGAGTTCACGGCATATAACCACCTCCTCAAACACTACCTCGCAGTCCTGCCCGACGCCGAGGATGAAGAGGCCGAGAAAGCCCACGCCATCGTCAAGACGGCCAAGGATGCGGAGAAGGTTCTGCGCTCGCTGTGTATCGAGATGGACGACCGCTACATTCTGATGGCTAAGGCGGGAGTCAATAAACTCAACGACTACAACAACAAGTTCAAGGACCGCAAGCTCAATCCCGAACACGGCCACAGATACCTCCCGTACCTGGTGACCATCGTCGATGAGTACGCCGATCTTACGATGACCACCGGCGCGTCGCCCGAGGCGAAGGCGGCCAGCAGGAACATCACCAACAGCATCATCCGTCTCGCCCAGAAAGGACGCGCCGCCGGACTCCACGTCATACTTGCGACCCAGCGTCCGTCGGTAGATGTCATCAGCGGTATAATCAAGAGCAACTTCCCGATGAGGATCGCGTTCCGTACCTCGTCCCGTATCGACTCCCAGACTATCATTGACGCTCCCGGAGCGGAGAAGCTCATCGGTCGCGGCGATATGCTCTTCTCGGCAGGTATCGAGAACGAACGTATACAGTGCGGCCTTATCGAGAGCGATGAAGTACGCAGGGTGACCGAGTTTATCGGCGAACAGACAAAATATGGCCAGAGCTACAATACTCCGTACTACCTGCCTATCCCGAAGGATGAGAATGCCGGAGGCGAAGGCGGCGCAGTAGATGTAGGCGATCTGGACGAACGCTTCGAGGAGGCGGCCAGGCTGGTCGTGACTTCGCAGAAGGCGTCGACCTCGTTCCTGCAGACCAGGCTGGCGATGGGCTTCGCGAAAGCCTCGCGCGTTATGAGCCAGCTCGAGGACGCCGGAATCATCGGCCCTCAGGACGGAGCGAAGCCGCGTCAGGTTTTGGTACCGGATTTGGATACATTGGACCAGATGTTACACTGATTCAGATGAAAAGATACATTCTTACAGCAGTTGCAGCGCTTCTTTCGCTGGTCTCGTTCGCTCAGAACAAGCAGCTTGAGGCGTTCCTGGCTCAGGCCAAAGGCCACAGAGTCTCAGCCAACTACGAGTATGTGATAGCCGGTATGCCGGACATTACAGTCGAGGGCTCGGCCGTTATCCAGGACAATTGCTTCAGGATGGACGGCGCGGGGATACTGATCCTCTGCGATGCCGTAAATATCTGGACTCTGGATCTCGACGGAAAGGAAGCCTATATCGAGGCCGCCGGACCGATGGATTATATGAAGTACCTGAGCGAGCTGACCCTCGAAGACAACGGATGGCTCTCAGGTCTTTACAATGAACCTATCTCCGGAAATCTTATTCCCTTTACCATCAAGGATATCCAGTTCCTTCCTCCGAGCGGCGATATGTCTATCTTCAGCCCCGACGAGAATCTCTTCTCCGGGGAGTGGATCATTACCGATCTGAGATAAGAGGGGAGTTATCTTCTTCTCGCTATTCCTATGTAATAAAGGAGCGTCGCCAGCGAACCGAGGGCGGCGATGACGTAGGTGTAGGCGGCCCAGCGGAGGGCGTCCTTGGCCATAGGCGTTGTCTCAAAGTCAGTGATTCCCGAGTGGTCCAGCCACTCGATTGCGCGGGCGCTGGCGTTGACCTCGACCGGGAGGGTGATGAAAGAAAAGAGGGTAGTCATCGCGAAGAGCGCGATTCCGAGCCAGAGGATGGAGGGGGTGAATTCGATGAGCAGGACTCCGATGAGCAGGACCCAGCTTACGGCCATATTGCTGAAGTTCACGACCGGGACGAGGGCGCTGCGCATCCGCAGCGGAGCATAGCCGGTCGCGTGTTGGATGGCGTGGCCCGTTTCGTGAGCCGCGATTGCCTCCGCTGCCACGCAGCGCGTCTCAAAGACGGCGGTACTGAGGTTGATGGTCTTTGTCGCAGGGTTATAGTGGTCGGTAAGAATACCGTCTACACACTGGACTTTTACATCGTTTATTCCATTGTCGCGAAGCATCTTGAGGGCGGTCTCCTCGCCGGTAAGGCGCCCGGGGACCTTGGAATACTTCTCGAACTTTGAATTAAGTACGGCCTGGATGATCGCGCTGGCGATCATAACGGCTATCAATATTATCCAGATACTCATAACACACAAAAGTACTGAATATTTATTATCTTTGATAGTTGGAAACTAATAAAGACAAAGAATATGAACAAACCGGCCAAATCAACTTTCATCGCACTTGCGATTACAACGATTACTATCGTGGTGCTGGCTTCTTGCTGTACTACTATCGATTCCGCTTCAGTAGGTATCCGCTTCAAGAAATGGAGCGCCAATGAAAACCTCAAGGGCGGTGTCGAGGGAACCTGCCGCGGTTGGGTATGGTATAATCCTATCACCGAGCGTATTTTCGAATACCCGACCTACATTCAGCGTGTGACTTACGATCCCTTTACGGTTAACCCTAAGGATGCCGCTATCTTCTCGATGACCCCGACCCTGGCCTATCAGATCGACGAGTCTAAGGCTACAGATATCTTTATCAAATACCGTAAACCGGTACGCGAACTGGAGATGGGCTACATCAAGACCTGTATCTTCGAAGCGTACCGTACCTGCGCCAATAACTACACTTCAGACGAGCTGATGGCTAACCGCGCCAGGTTCGAGACCGAGGTCCGCGCCCGTCTGGACGAGTCGATGAACCAGGAAGGCTTCATCGTCCGCGAGTTTACTACCAAGATCGATCCTCCGGCATCCCTTACCGCTGCTATTAACGCTAAGAACGAAGCTGTTCAGAATGCTCTGAAGGCTGAGAATAAGGTTAAGGAGGCCGAAGCCGAAGCGAAGATCGAGATCGCTAAGGCCGAAGGTGAGGCAAAAGCTCTCAAGATCAAGGGCGACGGCGAGGCCTACTATAACCGCGTTGTTTCCGCTTCGCTCAACAAACTCCTCGTGGAGCAGTACGCTATCGAAAAGTGGGATGGAAAACTCCCTACCTACAATGGCGGCGGCGCTCTTCCTTTCATAGATATTCAGAAGTAACGAGGTGGACTGCCTGGTTGCCGATCACCTTTTCAGAATCCTGATCCCTGACGAACTGGCGCTCAGGTTGGACAACTACGCTCCTTTCGCCGTGAAGGCGACCGGGGAGCCGCTCTTCAGCCTGGAGGTGGCAGCCGCCGGGCAGGCGCCGGAGCCCGCGTCTTGCGAGCTCGTGATCGACCAGGGAGCCGAACCGGGCGAGACCGTCATTTCGCTCTGGCGCGCCCCCGGCGGCTGGCGTGTGATGATGGCCCCGAGCCCCGGCCGTCCGAATTCGGCCATTCTCGCGCTGAGCAGCGATTTCAAGACCTCGAAACTCTTCATCGAAAGGCCGGCCGAGGCCGAGTTCGCGCTCAATAACGCGTTGATGTTGCAGTATGCGTTCGCGACCGCAACGCTCGGAACTCTGGAGATGCACGCCTCGACCGTGGTTAACGGCGGGCGGGCCTACCTCTTCCTTGCGAAGAGCGGGACGGGGAAAAGCACCCATAGCCGGATGTGGCTGCAGGCGATCCCCGGGACTCACCTTATGAACGACGATAACCCCGTGGTCCGCTGCTGGCCGGACGGTCGGGTTGTGGCCTACGGCTCGCCGTGGAGCGGGAAAACGCCGTGCTACCGAAACGAATCGTTCCCCGTCGGGGCGTTCGTTCGGATCGAGCGCGCGTTGGAAAACCGGCTCGAGCGGCTCTCGGTCGTGGAGGCTTACGCGAGCCTTTATTCGTCGTGCTCCGGCTTCAAGGCCGACCGGGCGATGGGAGACGGGCTGCATACCGCGATTTCGGAGGCCATTCAGGGCGCGCCCTCGTTCGCGATGCACTGCCTGCCGGACGAAGACGCGGCCCGCGTATGTTACGCAGGCATCGCCGGGGAGGGCGCGCACGCATGAACCTGACCCTCCCGAACGAAGTGTTGCTGCCCGAGGTCGCCGCCCTTCTGGCCCATGGCAACGAGGTCGAAATCCGCACCAAAGGCGCGAGCATGCTGCCCTTTATCGTGGGCGACCGCGACAGCGTCAGGCTGAAGGCTTTCCCCGCGTATGAGGTCGGAGACGCCGTTCTCGCAGAGATAGCGCCCGGGCGTTTTGTGCTCCACAGGATTGTGAAGTTAGAAGGGGATTGCGTAACTTTGAAGGGTGATGGAAATTTGGTCGGGACTGAGAGTTGCTCTTTGGGGGATGTGAAGGGAAAGGCTGTTTCGGTTGTCCGTCCCGGGGGTAAGACTGTAGATATTTGCAGCCCCCGCTTTATGGCCCGCGCCCGAAGATGGAACGCGTTGCCGTATTTTGTGAGAAGATATTATTTGGCCATTTATAGAAGATTGATATGAAAGTCGTAGAAGGATTCAGGCTCAGGGAAATATGCGGCGAGTTTATCATAGTACCGGAGAGTACTGAGCTCGTCAATTTCAATAAAATGATCCATCTGAATGCTACCGCAGCGTATTTGTGGGAGCAGGTAAGCGGTATGAAGGAGTTCTCGGTAGAGACTCTTGTTTCGCTGCTTACCGAGAAGTATGATGTCTCTGAGGAGATTGCTTCGAAGGATGCTGCGGCTATAGCCGATAAGTGGGTTGAGATAGGTATTGCCGCCAAGTGAAAGATTTCGGACCATGTCTTAAGGGAGTCTGGAGACTGCTCCGGACAGTTCGGTGGAAGGTGCTGCTGAGCGCTTTCCTTCAGACTGTTGCGGCGGCGGCTTCGCTCGCTTTTGTGTGGTTCAGCAAGAGAGTCGTAGATATTGCGACCGGTCAGGTAGACGCTCCGCTTGGGGTGGCGATATGGCTGCTGGTCGGGATTATGGTCCTACAGGTTCTGATGCGGATTTTCGTGAAGTACTATGAAGGACGGATTACGATTCTGGCAAAGAACAGGATACGCTCGGATATTTTTGAGAAGGCCCTGCGCAGTACCTGGACCGGTAAGGACAAGTTCCACAGCGCCGATATGGCCAACCGTATGGAGGAGGATATCCGTGTCATTACGGAGTTCATCTGCTGCGATATCCCTACCGCGTTCGTTACTATCGTTCAGATGATTGCGGCGGTAGTGATGCTGTTCGTGTTCTCGTCTTCTTTGGCGTGGATCCTTATCTGGATTATGCCGGTTGCGGTGGTTGGAGCCCGCCTGTATTTCCGCAGGATGAGAGCCCTCACTACCGAGATCCGAACTATAGACGGCCGTATCAACGGACATCTTCAGGAGACTCTTCAACACAGGGTTTTAGTGAAGACTCTGGGTAGTGTAGGTGCCTCCGAAGAAGAACTGGAGGCGCTCCAGGAGCAGGAGCGTTCGAGGACCGTTTCCCGTCTGGGGTATTCAGCCCTCTCACGCGGCTTCATGTCCGTAGGCTTTTCGGCAGGATATCTCGTGGCTTTTATCTGGGGAGTCCTGGGGCTGAAAGACGGATCGGTGACTTATGGTCTGATGGTAGCTTTCCTTCAGATGGTGGGCCAGGTCCAGAGGCCCGTCGCAAATCTTGCTCTGTATATTCCCGCATTTATCAAGTCGCTATCTTCCGAGGAGCGCTTGCTGGAGATAGGCGAATTGCCTCAGGAAGGAGAGTATGAGGATATTCTGGTTGAGGGAGCTCCGGGAGTACGGCTTACAGATATTTCTTTCAGTTATGAAGGGCGTCCCGAGCCGGTCTTGTCCGGTTTGAGCTTTGACTTCCTGCCCGGTAAGATGACGGTGATAACCGGACCCACCGGCGAGGGAAAGAGTACTCTTGCGCAGCTTCTGCTTGCGCTGCTGGAACCTACTTCCGGAAAGATTGAACTGTACGACCCCGATCGGGCATCTGTCCCTATCAGCCCGGCTACCCGCTGCAACTTTATGTACGTCCCTCAGGGCAACTCGCTGCTGAGCGGCTCGGTGCGCGCTAACCTACTTCTCGCCCGGCCTTCGGCTACCGACGAAGAGCTTCGCGAGGCCCTCCACCTCGCCGCGGCCGATTTCGTCCTCGAGCTGCCGGACGGGCTTGACACTCCCTGCGCCGAAATCGGCCGTGGCCTCTCCGAGGGCCAGGCTCAGCGCATCGCCATCGCCCGCGCCCTCCTTC
>JAEESD010000080.1 GCA_016286145.1 Bacteroidales bacterium
ACTATGTATCCTAATTGAGGTACATCATTTTCAATAATTAATTGATATTCAGAGAATTACAAAACACGGTCAATTATTGTCATTATGAAAATAGGTATTTGCAGCGACCACGCTGGGGTCGAGTACAAGGCTAAGCTCATCAAATATTTGCAGGGCCGCGGGATCGAGGTGGTTAACTTCGGAACTGATACGACCGAGAGCATGGACTATCCGGACGTAGCACACCCGCTGGCTTCCGCAGTCGAAAGCGGCTCGGTGGATCTGGGAATCGCACTCTGCGGAACAGGTAACGGAATGGCGATCACCCTGAACAAACATCAGGGAGTGCGCGCCGGCCTGGCCTGGGGGACAGCGATCGGAAAGCTCGTCAAGCAACACAACAATGCGAACGTGCTGGTAATGCCGGCGCGCTTCATCTCCTACCGCCTCGCAGTAGCTATCGTGCGCGCCTGGCTGGACACCCCCTTCGAGGGAGGCCGTCACCAGAGACGCATCGATAAAATCCCTGTATAAAAAAGTTAGTGCTACTCTGCGGGAAAATCCGCAGAGAAGCATGAAGTTTTTAGAGGATGGAGAAACTGTCGCGAAACATCGAGGACTATCCGGAGGGGATCGTTCTTCCTATAGATAAGCCGTATCGCTGGACTTCGGCGGATGTTATCCGTAAGATAAAGTATGCGGCGATAAAGCATTTCGGGAAGAAGAACCTGAAGGTAGGACACGCCGGGACCCTGGACCCGCTTGCGACTGGGCTGCTGCTCGTGTGCATCGGCGCGGCAACGCGCCGAGCCGA
The DNA here is from genome assembly GCA_016286145.1 of Bacteroidales bacterium. Lineage (GTDB taxonomy): Bacteria > Bacteroidota > Bacteroidia > Bacteroidales > UBA932 > Cryptobacteroides. Next base: position 794 of record JAEESD010000080.1, read on the forward strand.
AGAGCTGCAGCGCTCCCGCAAGCGGTACCTTGCCGGCGTGTCTTTCGGAGCGACAACCCCTTCCTACGATCTTGAAAAGCCTATCGACAAGGAGTACCCCCTGGACGGCGTCAGCGAAGAATCCGTCAGAGCAATTCTCCCGAGTTTCCTCGGAGAGCAGGATCAGATAGCTCCCCTTTTCAGCGCAAAGTCTGTCGACGGCGAACGTATGTACGAAAAGGCCCGCAAACTCTGGAAGCAGGGCCTCCCGGTAGACGCCGAAGGCATCCTTCAGGCCAACAGGATCACTATCTACGACATCAATCTTGTAGAATTCGGACCCGCGCCGGCTCAAAACGTAGTAGACGACGGCCGGGGAAGAATTCGCGTTGCCGACATAAGCGGACACAATCTTCCTACCGCGATAATTGATGTAGAAGGTTCCAAAGGGACCTACATCCGCGCCCTGGCCCGCGACCTCGGAGAGGCGCTGGGCTCCGGCGCCTTCCTCTCTTCCCTTCGCCGCACCGGCAACGGCGGCTACTCTATCGAGGATGCCATCCCGCTTCCCGACGCCCTGCAACTTCTTTCCGAATAACTGCCCCGCACACAAGGTGGAATTCCACCCCGGGGACCTTGTGCGAAAAATCCCAACACAGGACTTCCGGCACACAAGGTCCCGCCACTGAAGTTCCACCTTGTGCGAAAACGAGAGTTTTTGATTAAATTTGGGGAGATATGAAACGAATAACCACCATCATAGCTCTGGCAGCGCTGGCTCTTGCCGGTTGCAGCAAAACACAATCCCTTACAGACAAGGTAGACCCGATGATAGGAAGCGGCGAACACGGCCACGTCTTTGTCGGGGCGAGTGTTCCCCGCGGAATGGTTACCCTGGGACCTCAGCAGATCAACGATTCGTGGGACTGGTGTTCGGGCTATCATATCTCTGATACGCTTATAATCGGTTTCAGCCATACACATCTTTCTGGTACCGGAATCGGCGATCGGGGAGATGTACTCTTTATGCCTTTCGATCCGGCGAAAACGAAGCGGACGAAGGGCTGGGTAAATCAGAAGCGAGACAGCATAGGCCATATCTATGCGCGGCTCGACCACTCGCTCGAGACGGTCAGGCCGGGCGAATACGCGGTAGCCCTTCCGGACTACGGGATCAAGGTTCGCCTTTCCGCGACCGAGCGCGTGGGGCTGCACGAGTATAGGTTCAGCTCGCGCGAGGGAGCGGTCCTGGTCGACCTGCAGACGGGTATCGGCTGGGATCGCGAGACGGACAGCGGGCTCACGGTCGTGGACCCGACCCACGTCGAAGGTTTCCGCCGCTCGAAGGGATGGGCCAAGGACCAGGTCTGGTTCTTCGCGGCCGAGTTCAGCGAGCCCATCGCCTCGCAGGAGGTGGAGCAGCTGGAAAACGACGGGCCCGCGACCGTCTTGAAGTTCGATACGCGCCGCTCTAAGACGCTGAAGGTGAAGGTAGCCCTTTCGCCAGTGAGTTGCGAAGGGGCATGGATGAATATGACCGAAGAGATGCCCGGCTGGGACTTCGAGCGCGCGGCGAAGGCGGCCGACGAGAAATGGAATAAGGCGCTGGGGGCTATCGAAATCGAGCCTATGGATCCCAGGCAGGAGAAGATCTTCTACACCGCGCTCTATCATACCCTTATCTTCCCCGCCCTGTATAGCGATGTAGACGGGCGCTACCGCGGCTCAGACGGACAGATCCACCGCAGCGAGCGCGACCAGTACACGATCCTCTCGCTCTGGGACACCTACCGCTCGGAGATGCCGCTGATGACGCTTATCGACCCCGATTTTTCGCGCTCGCTCGCAGACACATACCTGAACATTTTCGACGGCCAGGGCAAGCTGCCCGTGTGGCACCTGGACGCCAATGAGACCGACTGCATGGTCGGCAATCCGGGCGTTATCTCGCTCGGTGACCTGGTCCTGAAGGGGCTGGTCGACGACCCGGCTCGCGCGTTCGAGGCGATGGTCGCAAGTTCCGATCTCTCCGAGCGCGGGCTCGATACCCACGGCCGCTGGGGCTTCATCCCCTACGACAAGAGCGCCGAAGACTGGGGCCTGGCAAAGTCGCTCGAATATGCGATAGCAGACAACGCGGTCGCGAAGGTGGCCCTGAAGCTCGGGGATACGGACGCATATAAGCGCTTCCGCTGGAGGAGCAAGGCCTACGAGCGCTACTACGATCCCGCCAGCGGGTTCCTGCGCGGCCGCACCCTCAGCGGACGGTTCCGCACGCCGTTCGACCCGTTCGTGGCCGACAATGCTACCGATTACGTAGAGGGCAACGCCTGGCAGTATACCTTCCTCGTGCCCCACGACGTCGAGGGGCTGATCTCCGTATTCGGCGGGCCGGAGCGCTTCCAGCAGAAGCTGGACAGCCTGTTCATTGCTGAAGGCTCGGCCGAGGGCACGGTAGCCGACGTTACGGGCCTTATCGGCCAGTATGCCCATGGCAACGAGCCCAGCCACCACGTCGCCTATATGTACAACTGGCTCCCGGGCGGGCAGCAGAGATGCTGCGAGCTCGTAAGGCAGATTATGGACGAGCTGTATTTCGATGACGGAGGCGGCGTATGCGGCAACGAAGACTGCGGCCAGATGAGCGCATGGTATGTTCTTTCGGCCCTCGGCCTGTATCAGGTAGATCCGGCGGGAGGAGATTTCACGATAGGGAGTCCAGCCGTAAAGGCGGCGCGCGTAAAGCTCGGTCAGGGACGCGAGCTCTCGATCCGCGCGGTCGGAAACTCCCCCTCGAATGTCCACGTCTCGCGCGCCACTCTCAACGGCCGGCCGCTCGACTCTCCGTTTATCCCCTTCGAAGAACTTCGCAAGGGCGGCGAGTTAGTATTCTATATGGAGTAAAATGATTTTCAGGCGCTCTCATATCGTTATTGCGATTCTTGCTCTGCTGCTACTGTCCTGCGAGCGGGAGCGCGAAGATTTGTTGCCAGACATCACTATAGAGCCGGATCCTATCGAGCAACAGCAACCTGGCGATTCAACAGTTACCCCTACCCCTCCGACTCCTCCAGAGCCCCCGCAGCCTTCAGGACCTGTAATTCCGCTGGAGATGAACTCGCTCCCTTCCGTCTATATCAACACCCCGAACAAAGTAGGAATCAGGAGCAGAACCACCTGGGTAGAACTTGCTACTATCGAGATAAAGGGCGACGCCAACAAAACTCTTCTCCAGGAAGACAGCCTGAAAATACGCGGGCGCGGAAACAGCACCTGGTGGTACGACAAAAAGCCCTACTACTTCAAACTGGACCACAAAGCCGACCTCCTCGGTACCGGCCCCAGCAAGAAGTGGGTGCTGCTTGCCAACTGGATGGACAGGACACTTCTTCGCAACCAGGTAGCTTTCGAAGCAGCAAGGCGCACCTCCATCGATTGGACTCCAAGCGGACGGTTCGTAGATCTGTATTTGGACAACCGCTACCTCGGAGTCTATTGGCTGGGAGAAAAAATTGAGGTCGAAAAATCCAGGATCCAAGCCGATTATCTGTATTCGTTCGACACTTCCGAGCCGGAGGAAGCCCACTTCACTTCCTACGGGACCTTTAGTGCCAACGGCAATTACTGGGGCGCTCCAGTGGAAGTAAAGTATCCAGATTCCGACAATTACGAGCCGGCTGCATACCAGACTATTCTAACGACTGCGGAGAGCACCTTGAAGGGCATGACAGATGCCATCTCCAAGGGCTCGCTGGACAAAATAGATATAGACAGTTTCTGCGACTGGTACATAGTCCACGAACTGACTTTCAACCTGGAGCCCAATCACCCTAAGAGCTGCTTCTTCCACTGGCGCGGCGGGAAAATGTATGCCGGACCGGTGTGGGATTTCGACTGGTATACCTATATCCCGTATGAGAACTGGATGGGGCTCAAGAAGTGTTTGTGGTACAGCAGACTTCTGAGCAATGCGGCCTTCAAGGCGCGCCTGAAGGAGCGCTGGATCCAGCTCAAGCCCGCATTCGAGACCCTCCCCGACTATGTCGACCAGCAGGCGGACATCATCCGTGCCGCCGAGGCCGGCAACCACGCTATGTGGCCCTGCGACAGCAGCGGTGTCAACGGCGATGAGACAATGACCTTCCAAGAGGCGGTCGACAGGATGAAGGAGGCTATAGTCAACAGAATCGATATTCTTTCAAAGCAGATTGCGATATTATGAAAATCGTTTGCGACGACAAGATTCCCTTCCTTCGCGGGGTGTTCGAGCCCTACGCAGAGGTAGTGTACCTGCCGGGCGCGGCGATTGGCGCGGCGGACGTACGCGACGCAGACGCAATTGTAACCCGTACCCGCACGCGCTGCGGCCGCGCCCTGCTCGAAGGCTCGTCCGTTCGGGCAATCGCATCCGCGACGATAGGTTATGACCACATAGACACGTCCTACTGCGAATCGCACGGCATCTCCTGGTCGAACGCGCCGGGCTGCAATTCGGGCTCGGTCGCGCAATGGGTGCGGTCGGTACTCGAGACGCTGGCTCGGAACCATGGTTTCACGCTGGCGGGCCGGACGCTGGGCATCGTGGGCGTGGGCCACGTCGGAACGAAGGTCGCCGCCCTCTCCCGTGAGCTCGGAATGACGGTGCTTCTCTGCGACCCTCCCCGCGCAGCGGCTGAAGGCCCTCAGGGTTTCGTTTCGCTGGAAGAAATTATTGACAGGGCTGATATAATTACTTTACACGTTCCGCTGGACGCGTCAACAAAATATATGTTCGATGTAAAGCGGATCGCGACACTCCGGCCCGATCATATTCTGATAAATTCCTCGCGCGGCGAGGTTGTCGACGGGGACGCGCTGAAAACAGCGCTGAAGTCCCGTCGACTGCTAGCCGCCGCGCTCGACGTCTGGGAAAACGAACCGGTAATCGATCCCGAACTGGCGGCGCTGGTCGAGATCGCCACCCCCCACATCGCCGGCTACAGCCTCGACGGCAAGGCGAACGGCACCAGCGCCGCCGTGCGCTTCCTCGCCCGACAGCTCGGGATTGCCGAGCTAAAGGACTGGTCAGTAAGATTGCCGGTCGCAGCCGGCAATGACGAATACGACGTCACCCGCGACAGCGATGCCCTGAAAGCAGACCTGACCGCCTTCGAACATCTTCGCGAAACCTATCCCGTCCGGAGGGAAAATTACGGCGCCACAACCAAGTAATACGCCTTGCCGGCGGGAATGGAGGAGCCGGAGTCGGTGAAGGGGCGGAAGCCGATCTCGCCGGCGCTGAGGCTCAGTACGTACGGCGTGCCGCTAAGGCCGGAGACCGTCACGGCTGAATCGGAGCCTTGGAGCTGGTTGCCGCCGTTTGCATGGTCGGTGATGCTAAGGTCATCGGTGCCGGCAGAGATGAGGGAGGCATCAGCCGATGTGCCGATGATGACCACGGCCACTCCCTTGGGGATTGTGCGGCCGTCGTCGCCCAGGCGGTAGAGCTTGTAATCCGAGCCTAAAGTGTAGGCTGTGGCGCCAACGAGGGTCTGGTTGGTGGTGCCGTTGTAGTAGGTGCCCCAGTAGGCACTGACGCCGTCCTTGGTGCCCTGAGTGAGGGTCGCCGGTTCTAGAATGAACAGCCGTAGCGTCTTGCCCGCAATAGCTGCTATCTGCTCGTCGCTGAGCGTTCCAGTGAATGTGTGCGAGGAGATGCCATCGGTGAGTGTCTGACCGTCGGCCACTTTCACGCCTTTTTCAGCTTCATACCCTTTGGCGGTGATGTGGTCAGCAGCCGAAGAACAGCCCAAGATGATGGTTCCACTATTACTTCTGAAGCCATAGTAAGCGGCCTGAGCTGTTATGTTGCCTCGGCGAATAGTAATATCGCCATTTTGGGTATATACACTACTATAATTAGTAGTAGTAAAAGAGACTATGCCACCATTAAAATTGATATCGGACTTGACGTAAATGACAGTACTTTGAGAGGTGGCTATGAGCCTGCCGGTGCCGAGACTCTGACCATAAATGGAAAGGGAGCCATTTTTGACTTCAATGGCATCATGGCCTTGCTGCGAAGCACTTCTAGAGAACGTTTTACCGTCGCAGAGGATGATGTGAACGGCCTGGTCTAGGAACTTGGAACTCCAACTATAATTGTCTGTCACA
>JAEESD010000081.1 GCA_016286145.1 Bacteroidales bacterium
TTGTTGACACCGCTCTGGTCGCCGGGAAGGAACGAACCGGTAGCGACAAGGGCAAGGAACTGCTTCTGAACCTTATCTTCTGTGTTGAGTTCGCTCCTCACCAGGGCCTCGGTAGTAGGATCGAGGTCGGGAACGTCTACGCTGAACTGGAGTTTAGGGTTGCGGAGTCGGTCGCTGACCGAGATACCGCAGATTACATCCCTGCGGGTAGAGACCGAGGTAGTATCGGAGATGAGGGTTCCGACCGAAGCCTTGACGGTGTTTGTTGCGGTAATGTCCAGCTCAGTATCCATCAGATCGCCCGCAAACCTTACCGAGCTGCCGTCTGAGATGTCGAAGTCCTTACTGAAGACTCCTGCCGCGGAGAGCTTGAAGCGACCTTCACGTATGGTATAATCGCCTCCGAGGGCGAGCTCGTCTGTCTGGGAGTCGTAGTTTACTTTTACCGTTCCATTGCCTCCTACGGTAACTACATTGTCGCCTCCGGCATCGATTTCGGCGCTCAACTGAACTGCCGGGGTAGTAGTGACGCTGACATCTGCCAATAGCCTCAGTCCCTCTTCTTCCGCCGGCTGGTCGGAAGTCTTGACTACTGTCTTGACGGGCTTTTTCATCTCCTCTTCCTCTATCTCCTCATCTGAAGGGGGAGCGAGGAAGGTGAGGGTGGCGGATTCCTGTTTCGCCATTCCTCCAAGAGAGATGGTAAGGTTTCCGGTCCGGGCTGTTCTGAGGTCTGCACCGACCCTGAGTACCTTTCCTTCTTCGAGCTGAAGTCCAACCTCGCCGCTGGTATACAGCTGGCCGCTGAACATATCCGCGCTGCCCTTTTCGCTGACTACTTCGAGCGCGTTGAGGGTAGCGTTGAGATCGCTGGTGCGGCCGCTGATCTTTGCGGAGCCGCGGTGGAAGTCCTTGATGTTTATCTCCCTGATATCCAGGCCTTCGCGGTCGCCGCGGATGTCTCCATCCAGTGCGTAGCGGACTCCTGTAGGGATGACGGTAAGAGTGTCTTTAAGCGTAAGATAAGACCTGCTGAGATCTATCTTGTCCGCCCCTACAGTATAGTCTACACAAATCTTTCCGTCCAGGGAGCCCTTACCGAAATTGACCGCTTCCTTGACGATAGGTTGCAGCAGGGCGGGATCCAGCCCGCTCAGAGTAAGGGTAGATTTGAGATTCTTCGAATTGAGATCGAAGTGGGATTCTTCCTGTCTGATGCGCAGATCCTCGACTCCCGAGGGAGAGAAGTGAGAGGCCTTGAAACTGATACGGTTGTCGTACTCATCGTCCATAGTCGCGCCCATCGTCACCCGGCCGATCGAAGCTCCGCTAAGCTTCAGGTCCGGACATACGAGGGAGACATCGAGCCCCGCATTGCTATCCAGAGGAGTACTGTAACGGGCCTCTCCGCTGAGAAGACCGTCGATCGTTACGAGGGCATCTTCGCTGAGGAAATGGCTGATTACCGACAGATCGAAATTCTTCAGGGTAAGCATCATCTCAGCCGGCACCTTATTGGACATTTCGCCCTCAATATCCAGGGTCTGGTCTCCGAGATAGAGTCCCATATCCTGAACCGCGACGCTACCGGTAGTATGATAGTCGAGCCTGCCGTTTCGGAAAGTCCATTTGTCTCCATCGAATACGACGAAAGAATCGCCGACCTTTCCCCGGATAGCGAGCGAATCGGAGGAGTCGCGGTAGAATCCGGCTCCGAGCGAAAGTTTTGCGGCCTCGATCCTGCTGCTTATAGCCGATGCGTCGAAGGTGAGGCTGTCTGTCATCAGGCTGGAGGACAGTTCGATGTCCGAAATCTGCAGGTCGGGAAGGTTTACCGTAATAGGGTTGACTGTCCTGAGCCTGAAGGCCTTCGGGCTCTCGCTGCCCCTTATTTCTATGCCCTTGACGCGTACGTCTCCAACTCGGATATTGTCCGAATCGAACGATGCGTCAAGATTGCCGGCTTTGTTCATCGCGAGCTTCAGCTTGGAGCCCGAGTTGATGTAGATATCTTTCTTGAGAGGGGAAAGCAGCGCCCTTGTATCTTCGAGGTTAACGTCGATCGCAAAGGACTGGCCATCGTTCGAACCGCTGTACTCTTCTTTCGTAAGGGAAGGGAGGTACTTATTCAGGATAGACTTCCGGACGAATTCGGGGAACTTTGTAACCGGAACGCTCGAACTGTATGAAGCCCTTCCGAAGCGCTGGCTCCAGAGGACCATTTTGTGATTGGCACTGCCGGATGAGCCCTGCTCGGACATATCGTTGAAGGAAAGGGTGAAGTTTCCTATATCGTTCGAAGCTTCGTCTGTAATGTAGCGGAAATTCTGCGCTGAAACGTTACCGAAGATGTTTCCGAGCGAGTCGAGGGCGGCGTTGGCGTTTATGTTGCCGCGAAGGGCGGAACCGCCTCCGCGCTTATCCAGACCAGTCTTTTCGAGATCGAGATTGGCGAGGTTGAGGTTGCCCCTGGCTACATAGTATCCCCGGGCGCTCTTTTTGGTCGAGACGCGTCCGCTGAAAATTATGTTGGCGTTGGGATCCGAGCTGATTATATTCGCATCGAAAACTCCGTCCTCGAAAGTTCCCTTGCCCCTGATGCCCTTGTAGGTGTAGTCCAAGAGCTTGATATGGTCTATCTTGAAAGTATCGACCCTGGCTTTTGTGACTTCGTGGTTGAAGTCTCCGGCTGCGGTTATAGTCATTGAGGTGCGGCCGAGAGCGTCTATGTTCATAAAGCGGCCGAGGTCGGCATCGTCCAGTTCCATCTTTCCGTCGAAGCGGAAGGCGTTGTGGTTATGGGGGATGGAATCGATTCGGCTGGTGTTTGCGTTGACTTTGAGATCGCCGTAGTTGGTGGTTAGGGCGCCGTCCGTGCGCATATGGTTGATCCAGCCGCTGGCGTTTCCGGCGAATCTGGCCTTGACGTCGGTGGCGAAGTTCGAAAGGTCGATTCCGGACTCCGGAGCGAAGGCGGTGATGAGGTCTGTCAGCGAACGGGAAGTAAAGTCAAGATAGCGCACTTCCGCCGCGATCTCAGGCTCCTTTTCCGTAAGGATGAGATTGGTCATCACGAAGTCAAGGTCTGCCTCAACCCCGCTGTAGAGGTCTGTAAACTCGAGTTCGCGGACGTGGAGGTCGTTGACCGGGCCGTCTGCGGAGCCGCGCTTGATGTCCAGAACGACGGGGCAGTCCGCGAACGCTCCCGAGAAAGCGGCGATGGTAGTCATCGCAAGGGTACTGCGGCGCATGCGCAGACTCATATCGACTTCATTGATGTAGTCGCTGAAATCGAAGGCCTTGCCGTATGACATCGAATAGTAGGGGATGTAGAGGTCCGAACGGTCGTCCCAGAGATGGGCTCCGGTGACTTCCGCCAGTCCGAGGCGCTTGCCGTCTTTACAGTAGCCGGTAGACATCTGACCGGTTCCGTGGATGGTATACCCACACTTATCTGTAGCGGTGACATCGTTTATGTCCATCGCTATCCGCCCTCCTCCGTACTTGAGATTACGGACGTGGGCTGAAGGGACGAAGAGGTCCATATCGGCCCAGTTGATGCCGTGTCCGCTATAGACGAAGGCGTCTTCTCCGCGCATTATCAGCCTGACCTTGGAGTTTTTGAGCTCGGCCCGGCCTATGGTAAAGAGGTCTGGTGAGTCCGCGGGCAGTTTATTCTTATCCTCCGGGATTCCAAAGGCACGGTTGATATTGAAGGTATATCCGTTTTCGTCTTCGTCGAAAAGGATCATATTGAAGACCAGCCCTTCTGTCTTAAGCCTGTCTATACGGACTCCGCCCATTCCCTCGTTCCTGATATTCAGCAGGCCCTTTAGAGAGAAGGTGGCGCTTAGCCTTTCGGCGTAAAGCAGGGTATCAGGTCCGGCCTCAAAGTGTTCTATGACGGCCGGATCCTCCAGAACGAGAGTCCTGAAGGGAACGAACTTGATGCTGGTAAAGGAGATCTTGTCTCCCATGGACTTGTTCAGGGAATCGGCGGCTTTCTGAGCCACTATATTCTGAACGGCGGGGAGGTGAAGGACCAGAAGGCCCAACACGAGAATCACCAGAATCGCTTCCACGATCCTCGCAATAATTTTTATGCCCCGCTTCTTAGCCATATCTCACAAATTTAGTAATATTCAACGAATATTGCTAACTTTGGACCCGCTATGGCAGATATTATCCTCGGAATAGAATCTTCTTGCGACGATACATCGGCGGCTGTCATCTCAGACAGAGTCCTTCTTTCGAACGTAATCGCAAGCCAGGACGTCCACCGCGCATTCGGCGGCGTTGTCCCGGAACTGGCCTCCCGTGCCCACGAACTCAATATAGTGCCGGTAGTCAGCGAAGCGCTTTCGCGCGCCAGGGTAAGCCCTTCGGATCTTACGGCCATAGCCTTTACCCGCGGCCCCGGCCTGCTGGGCTCGCTTCTGGTCGGAACCAGCTTCGCCAAATCGCTTGCGATCGCCCTCGACAAGCCTCTCGTGATGGTCAATCACCTTCAGGGCCATGTCCTAGCAGGCTTCGTCCGCCAGCAGGACGTCCCCGTACGCGAGCCTTCCTTCCCATACCTCTGCCTGCTCGTTTCCGGCGGAAACTCCCAGATCGTGAAGGTCAATTCTCCGATCGATTTCGAGATCCTCGGCCAGACTATCGACGATGCGGTAGGCGAGGCCTTCGACAAATGTTCGAAGATGATGGGCCTGGGCTATCCCGGCGGCCCTGTAATCGATAAACTCGCAAAACTTGGAGATCCCAAGCGCTTTACTTTTGCTAAACCCCATATCCCTGGGCTGGACTACAGTTTCAGCGGCGTAAAGACCTCGCTCCTGTATTTTGTCCGCGACGAGATGGCCCGCGATCCCGAGTTTATGGAAAAGAACAAGGAAGATATCTGCGCTTCTTTCCAGAAAACCCTCATCGACATCCTTCTGGATAAACTTATCAAGGCAGCGAAGCAGACCGGTATCAAGGAAATCACTATCGGCGGCGGAGTCTCCGCAAACAGCGGCCTTCGCGCAAGGATGCTGGAAGAGGGAGCGAAGCGGGGATGGAACGTCTATCTCCCTGAATTCAAGTTCACTACGGACAATGCCGCGATGATCGCTATCGCCGGTTATTTCCATTATCTGGCAGGGGAGCGCTGCCCGCTGGACGTCGCCCCCGTCTCGCGTATAGCCGATTTCTAGACCTATGCGTACCCTGGAGCTCACTTGCCCCCTCGACCGGCCGCTCAGCCGTGAGGCCGTCCAGGCCCGTGTGGCCCGTGAGTTCGCGCGCCCGGACCTCAAGGCCGTGGTAGTCAGGCGCAGTATCGACGCGCGCGGTGAGCCTATCTACCGCTATCGCGTCGAGGTCTATCTGCCCGGCGAGTACAGCGAGCCCGCCCCACTCGATCCCTATCTCGATGTCCACGGCGCTGAGCCGGTTATAGTCGTGGGTGCCGGCCCGGCCGGGATGTTCGCCGCGCTGAGACTCCTTACGCTCGGCCGCAAGCCCATCGTTCTCGAGAGGGGAAAGGACGTCCACGAGCGTAAGGTCGATATGGCGCGGCTCTCCCGCGAAGGCGCCCTGAATCCGGACTCCAACTACTGTTTCGGCGAGGGCGGGGCCGGCGCTTTCTCCGACGGAAAACTCTACACCCGCTCCACCAAGCGCGGCGACAATATGGAGGTCCTTCGCCGGCTCGTTGAATTCGGCGCTTCTCCAGACATACTTATCGACGCTCACCCCCATATCGGTTCGGACAAACTGCCCGTAATCGTAGAGAACATACGCAAGTGCGTTCTCGACCACGGCGGCGAGTATCACTTCAGCCAGCGGGTCAGCTCGATTTCGAAGGGCCACGACGGGCTTTTCACCGTCCGCACCGCCTCCGGCTCCATATTCACGGCCCCGGCCGTAATCCTTGCCACCGGCCATTCCGCTCGCGACGTTTACGAGATGCTCTCGGCAGACGGGGGATGCCTCGAGCCGAAAGGTTTTGCCCTCGGCGTTCGGGTCGAACACCCTCAGAGCCTTATCAACCGCGCCCAATACCACGGCCGCTTCCATCAGGGAATGCCAGCCGCTGAATACAGTTTCGTCCAGCAGGTAGACGGACGCGGCGTCTTCTCCTTCTGTATGTGTCCTGGCGGAATTCTGGTCCCGTCTTCAACGGAGCCTGAAACCGTAGTTCTCAACGGTATGTCGAACTCCGCGCGCAGCTCCCGCTGGGCCAACTCCGGAGTAGTAGTCCAGATAGAACCCGAAGACATCCCCGGAGACTCCCCGTTCAAGCTTTATGATTTCCAGCAGAAGGTGGAAAGAGATATGTATAAGGCTGTCCGTGAGGCAGTTAAAGATGCCGCCCTAAACCCTATGGCGGCCCCTGCCCAGCGTATGACAGACTTCTGCGAAGGGCGCCTTTCCGGGACCCTTCCCGAGACCTCATATCACCCAGGCGCAGTAAGCGTAAGACTGGACAAAGTCCTTCCTTCGCTGGTCTCCGACCGTATGCGTAAAGCTTTTCCTCAAGTCAAGATTCGCGGGTACTACTGCTCGGAAGCCCTTCTTCTCGGCGTAGAATCCCGCACCTCATCTCCAATCCGTATCCCCAGAGACCCGGAAACCCTTTCCTACGTCTCCATCCCCGGACTCTATCCCTGCGGTGAAGGCGCCGGCTACTCCGGCGGCATCGTCTCCTCCGCCATCGACGGCCTCCGCTGCGCCGAAAAGGCCGCCCAATAAAAGGAAATTTTGGAAGTTCAAGCCTGTGTGGCTCGCAAAAAAGGCCGCCCACTTTGGGCGGCCTTGCGAGCCACATAACAGGCTTGAACTGTTGACCTTCGCGTTACGAATGCGATGCTCTACCAACTGAGCTAATGTGGCTTGGGAGCGCAAAGAT
>JAEESD010000082.1 GCA_016286145.1 Bacteroidales bacterium
GGGCATGGTCCCGAAATGGAGCGCTACGGCGCCCAGTCCCGCGACAAAATACAGCCACAGCATCTTCTTCGAGCCAATAGTCTGCTCAACTGCGGAGCCGAACATAATCAGAGCCCACATATTGAAGAAGATGTGGAAGAAGCCGCCGTGCATAAACATATGCGTCACCAGCTGCCACCAGTGGAAATAGTGCGAAGTAGGGTAATAAAGAGCGAACGTACTCATCATAAAATCCTGATTGATGAGGGTCGCTATAAAAACAACTACATTGACGTAGAACAGGTTCCTCGTCACGGTAGGGATATTGGCAAAAAAGCCTCCTCTCTGCTGGTAATACTCCATCTAAAATCTCTTTTCTAAATCCTCAATCGGAACGATGCAGGTGATACGCTTTCCCGAAGGAGTGAGGTCTGCCGAAGAACATGCAAAAAGGTCGTCGAGCAGGCGGGTCGCTTCCGCCGGAGTCTTGATCTCCGAATAGCGGGCAGCCCCTATCTCCGCAAACTTACGGGCAGTCGCGGACTGCATCATTTCCGGAAGGACATTGTGTCCTCCATCGCTCAGAACCTGCAACAAATCTGCCACCGTCCCGCGTACTGACATTTCGTCAGCACCATACCCCTCCGGCACTGCGTTCACCACGATGGTATCCGAGCTGAACGGAGCGATATCAAAGCCCATCCGGGAGAGCAGATCGGAATTCTCCTCGAACAGCGGGACATATGCCGCGCCTACCTGAACCTCCACCGGGAACAAAGCCGTCTGCGAGACCGGCGACTCAGCCTGCAGCGCGCGCAGCGTCTTCTCGTAGAGAATACGCACCAGCGCGCGGCGGATATGGACCAGCATCACTCCCGAAGCGACCGGGGTCGCGATGAACCTTCCGCCCACGACGATAGATTTTCCCAGCGCGAGCGTCCGCTCTTCGAACAGAGCGCCGTAGTTCTCGCTGCGGGCGATGCCGTGGCCATAACCCTGTCCGGCCGAACCCGCGCCTTCGCCGGCCGTGCTTGGGCCGAAATCGGGCACATAGTCCGAAGACTGGGCCTGGTCAAAGGGGTTGTAGTCCGGGTCGAAGTCGTGTGAGGGCGCGATACCGCCGCTCTTATACTCCGAGAAACTGCGCGAAATCTGCGGCATCTCTACCGCGCCTTCTGTATCGAAATCGATCGAGGCACCGAAGCTGTTGCGGCCAAGGGTCTCCCTTACACACGCGAACAGGGTCTGGAAAATGACGCTGTCTTCCTCGAACTTGATCTCGGTTTTGGTGGGGCTTATGTTGACGTCTATCGAATGGGGGTCGACCGTCAAGTACAGGAAATACGAGGGTGTAACCCCTTCAGGGACCATCTCCGCATAGGCGTTCATCACCGCTTTGTGGAAATAAGGGCTGCGGAAATAGCGGCCGTTGACGAAGAAAAACTGGTTCCCAAGGGTCTTACGCGCGCTTTCCGGCCGGCCCACGAAACCGCTTACCCGGACCAGCGAGGTCTGGACATCGATATCTACCAGCTCGCCCGTCACTCCCGCGCCCAGCAGGTCCTGGATGCGGTATTTAAGCGATTTGGCGGCCTTCAAGACGAAGACGTCGCGGCCGTTATGGGTCAGGGTAAATGCTACGTCGGGCCTTGTCAGCGCTACGTGGGTGAACTCTTCGATTATGTGTTTAAGCTCGACGTTGTCCGACTTAAGGAACTTTCGGCGGGCGGGGGTGTTGTAGAAAAGGTTGCGCACGGCGATCGAAGTGCCCACGGGCGCGCTGCACTCCGAGACCTCCGTGGCCCCGAAATTCCCTATCGTCACCTGCGTCCCGGTCTCGGCCTCTGCGCGCCTCGTCTTAAGCGTCACCTCCGCAACCGCAGCGATCGAAGCCAGCGCCTCGCCCCTGAAACCGAAGGTCATTATCTGCTCCAGGTCCTCGGCCTCCGCGATTTTCGAGGTAGCGTGGCGCTCGAAACAGAGCTGGGCGTCTTCCGCGTCCATCCCGCAGCCGTTGTCGATCACCTGGATCAGCGTCCTGCCGGCATCGGTCACGACTACCGTGACCTTTGTAGCCCCAGCGTCCAGCGCGTTCTCGGTCAGTTCCTTCACTACCGACGCGGGGCGTCCTACCACCTCTCCGGCGGCAATCATATTCGCAATTTGTGCGGGCAATACCTTAAGCTTTCCCATCTCTACGCGCGGATTATCTGGATCTGACCGTCCACGGCCACCTTAATTATCTGACTTGCCTTTCCCGTGCTGCCCTTTTCGAGCGCCGGGGAAACCGTATAATCTACCGCGGCCTTGATTTCGTCCGGGATTTCGGCGAACTTTTTGGGCGCCGGCTCGCCGGAGATATTGGCAGAGGTCGAAACGACCGGCCTGCCGAGCCTACGGCAAAGATCTACGCAGTCCTCATTCAGCGGGATACGAATCCCCACCGAGCCATCTTCAGCCACGGCGTTCGGGGCTATTCCTACTGCGTCGGGATAAATAATAGTCATCGGGGCGTCGTTGACCTCGACGAGCTGAATCGCCATCTGCGGTATCTCCTTTACATATCGGACGATCATATCCAGGTCTGCTGCCAGCAAGACGAGCGATTTCGCTTCATCGCGGCGCTTGAGAGCGAATATCTTCGCTACTGCCTCGGCGTTTGTCGCGTCGCAGCCCAGCCCCCAAATTGTATCCGTGGGATAAAGTATTATTCCACCCGCCTTAAGAACTTTCGCGGCTTCGATTATAGTGTCTTTCATTTTATGAGCATATAGAATTTAAGGATATAGAACAGGATGGCGAAGACGAGCAAAAGGCCGACGATTCCTATTATCTGCTGCGCACGGTTGACATGGGAGCGGCTGCGACTGCCTTCGCGAAACGACCCGCGAATATAGTCGCCCGGCTTGTATGTTCCCTCTTCCTTCTCTTTTTCGGCAGTTCCATCGACCTTGCCGAACATACGCTTGCGCTCCTCCGCTTTCTCATCGTAGTAGCGGGGAGTGTAGTGGAACACGCGGTGTTCCTGATCGCCGAAGAAGTTGAAAAGTGCCATAGCTATTTCTTTTGAGGGGCGTGGCTGAAGGACCTGCGGGGGCCTTCCGCCTCACGCCAGTATTTTTCATCAAAATCCGAAGGATGTACGTAAGGTCCTTCGTGGTCTATACAGAACTGCAGATAAGTTATCGGCAGGCCCATCTCCAGAAACATTTTCTCGTAGAAAGTCTGGACTTCATAAACTACCGGATCGAGTTCTTTCCGGTTATTGTAAACATCCAGCGTACAGGCTCCGACCTTCAATCCATTTTCCTTCACAACCGCTTTTGTGTACTCGTGAAGGAAGCGGGAGTCGGTCTTAAGGTGGATGATGCCTCCGGGCTTAAGGAAACTGCGGTAGCGCTCAAGGAACAGGGGTGAGGAGAGGCGCGAGTTCTCGCTCTTCATCTGGGGATCGGAGAAGGTAAGCCAAATCTCCGATATCTCTCCGGGGGCGAAGAACGCCGTAATAAACTCTATACGGGTACGAAGGAAGGCTACGTTTGGAATCTTCTCTTTTGTAGCGGTCTTCGCTCCCTTCCAGAGGCGGGCGCCCTTGATATCCACCCCGATGAAACACTTCTCCGGATAGCGGCGGGCAAGGTCGAGCGTGTACTCTCCCTTTCCGCAGCCCAGCTCGAGCACGATCTCAGCCCCGGGCTTTCGGCCGAACATCTTCGAGGCCCAGTTGCCCTTGATAGGATGGTCCTTCAGGTTGAAGAACCCCTCCGAGAGCAGCTCCTCGGCAGAGGGCTGCAGCAGGCAGGTAAAGGTCTCGTTCTCAGCGAACTTTCTCAGTTTGTCGTGTCCCATCGTTTTTCTTTCCAAGTGAGCCCAAGGCCCCTGAATCCCTTCACCTCCGGGCTGACGCTTACCTTGAGCATCCACTGGCCCGCAGAGGGGAAGCGAACATATGAGCGGTAGCGCTCCAAGGTCCCGTTCTCCGCCCCGCTGAGCATATATACCGTCTCGCGGTAGACCGTATCGGCCGGCGAAACCCAGGAGACATCCAGCCTCACGGGCAGCGATTCGCTCCCATCTCCGTCCACCCTGGTAAAGAAGGCGAAATCGAAGAGCGCCAGCGAATCCACAACCGAGATAGGGTAGTCGTAGGAATTGCGCGGCGCGGGGAGAAACAACTCTCCCGAAGTCGGTCTTCCGCAGCTACAGAGACAAAGAAGAGCGCATAAGAGCAGTATTATACTACTTCTCATTTTTGGGGCTTCTTCCTGCCCTTGCGACGTTTTTTCTTAGGGCTGTCGAAGCGGGTGATGCTGTCTTCGCCAGCCGCTGTAACGAACTCGGGGGCAGCGCTTACAGGCTCCGGCATCAGCGAATCGGGCTTGATGCCGTTGCGGTTCATCATTATTATCTCACGGACGTCCTCAGCCGCAAGCGGATAGAGGTTCTCGTCTGAATTCTTGTCGTAGGAGAAGTACATAGTCTCGGCCAGGATGTTGGTTTTCCTGAGCCACGCAAGACCGTCCTTGAACTCGAGCGGCTCGCTCACCTTCGGAATGCGGCTCTGGGCATCCAGGTAGGTCGCGACCTCGTAGTTGATGCAGCATTTAAGCTTACCACACTGGCCGGCCAGTTTCTGAGGATTCAGCGAGAGGTCCTGGCAACGGGCCGCAGCGGTACTGATGCTCTTGAAGTTCGTGATGTAGTTTGCGCAGCAGAGCTCGCGGCCGCAGACGCCCAGGCCTCCGATGAGGCCGGCTTCCTGGCGGGCGCCTATCTGCTTCATCTCTATCTTGATGCGGAACTCCTCGGCAAATACCTTGATAAGCTGACGAAAGTCTACCCTGCCGTCTGCGATGTAGTAGAAGATAGCTTTAGTACCGTCTCCCTGGAATTCCACATCACCGATTTTCATCTCAAGACCCATCGTAGCCGCTATCCTGCGGGCTTCGATCATAGTCTGCTGCTCGCGGGCAGTAGCCTCAAGCCACTTCTCTACGTCGTTCTGGCGGGCCTTGCGGTAGATCTTTTTGAACTCTGCGGTTTCGGGGTCTATCCTGCGGCGCTTCATCTGGCGCAGGACCAGCGGTCCCTCGAGGGTTACGATTCCGAGGTCGTGGCCGTTTACGGCCTCAACCACCACCATATCGCCCTGACGGACGCTCTGACCGCTCTCGTTGCGATAAAAGCCTTTACGGGTGTTTTTGAAACGCACCTCGAAGATGTCGGGGTATTCGTTTGCTCCTACATCTTTCAGGTAATTATGCTCGCCGAGTTTGCAGCATCCTTCTCTGTATGTACATACGGTCTCGCCTTCGGGTGTAGTACTTTTTACACACCCGCGGAAGCAGTCGTAGTTGATAGTCTCACTCATATTGCAGTGTATATTCTGTCTACAAGATCCGTAAAGAGGATCTTAAGATTGACATTGCGCTCTATCAAACCCTGGGCGCGGCTGAGCGCATCCGCCGCCTTTCGGGGGAATGTTTTAGGGCTTCTCGCAGCCCAGTCGCGAAGCTCTGCGAGCTCGCCTTCGGGCAGCTCGACCATCCCGTCGAGGCCCTGCTGAAGAAGGAAAACGAAGCGGAGCCGCTCTGCTGCGTAGCGGCAGAAGCCCTTTGCGCGTTCGCGCGAAGGGAGCGCCGCGGCGGTGTCGGCCGCTTCCAGCGCGGCCTGAAGGTCGCGCGCAAGCACGGCCTGCACCAGGCGGCGCAGCAGCTCCGGATCCTCCGCCTGACCTATCGAGCGGAACGTCCCCTTTCGGGGCATTACCCTCAGTCGAAGACAACGCGAAGATATAGTCGGGAGGACATTGTCCGGGGAGTGAGTCACCATCAGGAAGAGGGTCTTCTCCGGCGGTTCCTCGACTGCTTTCAGAAGACGGTTTGCCGCCTCTCTGTTCATCTTCTCGGGGAGATAGACAACCAGCGTACGGTATCCCCTCTCGAGAGCATAAAGCGACAATACGTCGAGAACCTTCTTCGCTTCCTCAACCTTTATCATCGCTGTTTTACCTTCTATCCCAAGGGCATCGCTCAGTTCATTCTCTGTAAACGTAGGATTGGTCTGAACCAGCTCGCGCCACTGAGCGACGAAATCTGTAGAGCTACCCGTATTAACCGGATAGATGTAATGGACATCCGGGTGTATGAGCTTCCCTATCTTGTTACAGCCGGGACACTCTCCGCAGGAATCACCTTCAGAGCGGTTGCGGCAATACAGATACTGCAGGAAGGCCTGGACGATGGGGAAAGCCCCGCCGCCGTCGTCCTCATGGAACATAATCGCATGAGGGATCTTACCGGAATCTACCATCCCGGTCAGAGCCTTTACGACTTCTTCGTTTCCTACAATATCAGCGAATCTCACTTTGTCCTTATCGCGTTGAATCTGGCTATTTCTGCCAGACATTCAGTATATCTGCTCTCGGGAAGAATTTCCAGGGCCTTCTGGGCTTTTTCGACATATTTGTCGAGTACTTCCGCGGCCTTTTCCACTCCTCCCCGCTGCGCTACAAATTTACTAATCTCTTCGTAATTTTCCCTGTGGGAATCGATTTGAAGAACGGCTTTTCTGATTTCGGCCTCGCGTGGCGAATCTTTCATCGCACAAAGCAGCGGAAGTGTAATCTTTTTCTCCAGAAGATCTATCCCCACCGGCTTACCCAGAGAGCCGTCTCCGGTATAATCAAGGATATCATCCTTAATCTGGAACGCCGTTCCAAGAGCTCTGGAGTACTCGCCGGCGGCCTCGACGTAAGCCTGCGGCGCCCCCGCGGAGATAGCTCCGCTCAGGCCGGCAGTCTCAAAGAGCGAGGCCGTCTTGCAATGTATAATTCTAAGATAATCCGCCTCCGAGGTATCAGCCGTACCGGATTTCTCCAGCTGGAGCAT
>JAEESD010000008.1 GCA_016286145.1 Bacteroidales bacterium
CTATTCGATGAATGGGTCTTCTCGAGAAATCCGTTCTTCCCGGTACGGGCAACCCCTGCGTCCAATGTGGTGGGTGGATATGGCTGCTGGGCAGGCTATGGGTCGACTTTCTATGAGATAGATATACCTTAATTTTAGAGTTGAGGTGAAGATAGCCGTGTAAACACGTTTTTACACGGCTATTCTTTTATACTTTTGTCTCAACCAAACTGTTTTGTGTTATGAAAAGACTTCAATTATTATTATGCGCGGCAGCGGTTCTTGCCGCCTGTTCTCCTACCGGACTGGATCCGGACAACATTTCTTATGACGACGGCTCAGATGTAGAACACGAGCTCCTTGTCCTGGGAGAGAAACTCGAAGATCCCTATACCGTCGAAAATATGACTAAAGCTCTTCAGGTCCTCTATCCTACAAAAGCTACCGTAGTTACTCTGACTCCTACAGACAATTACGTGCGCCTGCTTCCCAGAAACGAAGAAGACATTAAATTACTGGAGGAGATGGGCGTCCAGATGCTGGACCATCCCCTGGATTACAGTATCGTAAAAGAGGGTGATTATTATCACGACCCCGATATCCCCGATGAGGATATTACCTGGCAGTATGCGGTAGTCCCGCCGGATTTCAGCGCCCCGGACTGGATCGAATGTGAGCTTCTGGATGAATGCTTTATTCCAGGGGAGAATGCGACTAAATCCGCTCCTGATTGGATAGACTGGGATGCTGTAGAGAGTATGTCTTTTGAGCTGACGGGGAACTCTTCGATGCTTTCCACCGGGACTAAGGCCGGAAGTAAGGCTGCTTATCCCTCGGGCAGGATAACTATAGTTGATACGGACTACGATATGCATCCGGTAGGGCTTAAGGGAGTGAAGGTCAGCTGCAATGTTTTCGTAAAGTTTGCAAGGGCCTTTACAGATGAAGAAGGGTATTACGAGATGGAGAAAAGTTTTACTTCAGATCCCCGTTACCGTATAGAGTTTACCAATCGTAAGGGCTTCAGCCAGGGAATCAACCTGATTATGGTGAAGGGCTCGATTTCGACCCTTGGAAAACACGGCGCGCAGGGCTATAACCTTCTGATTACCAAGAACTCAGAGGCTAAGTTGTGGCGCCGCTCGGTTATCAACAATGCGGCTTATGATTACTACGAGAGCTGCGTCAGCAACGGGGTGAAGATAGCCGCCCCTCCGGCAAATCTCAGGATATGGTCCTGCCAATTGCTCGAAGGCAGCGCCGCCCCGATGCTCCAGCAGGGACCCGTGCTGGATTTCGACCTGGTGCAGTCGCTGCTCGGAGAGTATACCCCTATTATAAAGATGTTCCTCCCGGATATAGTTCTGGGCCTTAAGAACAAGACTTCCTATCCCGAAATCTACCGCAGTGTAATCCACGAAATCGCCCACGCAAGTCACTATATGAGAGTCGGAAACGAGTACTGGGACAACGTAATCCTCCATATAGCAACCTCATATATGACTTCCGGGGGCGTTACCTACGGCATCGGAACGGAAGACCGCGCCGGATACTGCGCAGTTTCGGAAATGTGGGCCTATTATGTAGAGAATGCGCTCTACCGCGAAAGATACGGCCCTACCGATAAGTTCTACGGCGGAAAATACTGGTTCTCTCCTCAAATCCTTATGTATCTTGACGAGCGAGGTATGAACCGTTTCAAGATATTTGTCGCACTTACCTCGGATGTACACTCGGTAGATGCGCTAAGATCGCGCCTTCTCAGCCTGTACCCTGAGAGCAAGAGTATGATCAACGAAGCCTTCAATAAATACCTGTAGTAGATGAATAAAGTTTTGGTTGTTGCGCTGGGGCTGGCATTCAGCCTCAGCGCCTGGGCTCAGGAAACTAAATACGCCCTCAGGGCAAATGTAGTTGAGCTGGTTCAGGGCGGGACCCTGGATTTCGAGGCGTCAGTAGGTTTTTCAAGGCATTGGAGCGCAGATGCGGATGTCCGATATAATCCTTATTTCGACGCTTCCAGGCAGCGCTCGTTTGGAGTTGGCGCTCGCTGGTGGCCCTGGTATGTCTACTCCGGGCTCTGGCTCTCGGGTAAAGCCCGCTATCAGGAATACAGTATGACTTCAGCCTTTACAGAAGAAGGAGACCGCTACGGCGGCTCCCTTACTGCCGGCTACTCCCGTATGCTCGGAAAGAATCTCAATCTGGATTTCGGCCTTGGATTCTGGACAGGCTACGAAACCTACTCCGTCTATGCCTGCGAGACCTGCGGGCGAATACGAGAGCGCGGCTCGAAGTACTTTCTTCGCCCCGATCAACTCATCCTCGCCCTGACACTTGTGTTTTGACATTTCAAAAAAATGTCTATCTTTGCAATCCCAAAGCGCGGGTGGCGAAATGGTAGACGCGCTAGTTTCAGGAGCTAGTGGGGTAAAACCTGTGTGAGTTCGAGTCTCATCTCGCGCACTTCGAAGAGGCGGCCAAAAATGGTCGCCTCTTCTCGTGCGCTCGATGAGACTTCGCTGCGCGAAGCTCATTATTACCCCCGCTGCTTCGCAGCTGCCCCGCCGGGGCATGCCGCCTCCGCTACGCTCTCGGCGGGTGCCTTCCGGTCGTCGCATCGCTCCTCCCTCACGGCACGCGGCTGATGCCGCTGTCGGCGCTTCGCGCCTCTAAGGCTGCGGCAAAACCGAAAAGCCGCTTAACGATTATGGAGTTTTTTGTAAATTAGTAGCAGAATAAGCCCATAATTATGATAAAACGAATACTAAAACTGGCGGTGGTGGCGTTGGCGATCACCGGATGCGCAGGTAAAACGCCCCAGAAGCCGAGCTATGTCTGGATTGAGGCGGGCGCTTCGTCGGACTATTATTTCGAATCACAGGAAAATATTTTCAATGACTGTAAGCGCATCAAAGAGGCTGGCTTTACGGATGTCGTAGTAGATGTAAGGCCGACCAGTGGAGATGTGCTTTTTAAGTCTACTGTAGCTCCAGAACTGAGGCAGATTGCCAGATGGAGAGACGGGGGACATAAGTATACACCACGTCAGGCGACCTTCGATTATCTAGAGACCTGGATTAAGGCGGGACATAAGGCAGGGCTGAAAATCCACGCCGGAGTGAATATGATGGTCGGCGGATGGTGGTCGGCGTCGGCCGGGCCGGAGGGTATGGTCTACGATCACCCGGAGCGTAAGGAATGGTGTGCCGTGAACTGGACAAAAGATGGTAGGCTGGTGAATCACGCTGATAATAAGGAGGTTATAGGCGGGCGCTTCCTTGACCCCGCAAATAAGGAGGTGCAGGCGTTCCTGGTCCAGATGCTGCGCGACCTGGCCGCGTATAGGGGGCTGGACGGAATAGTGATGGACCGCTGCCGCTATGATGATTATGCGATGGACGCTGGCTATACGAAGGCGGCGTTCGAGGGATTCAGCGAGTACCTTGGACATGAGCCCGAGAGGTGGCCGGTGTTCGACCGTCCGGGCCACATCTTCATCGAGTGGGATCCCGATCAGCTGGACGTCCAGTGGATGACCTACAGGTGTAAGGTGATCCACGATTTCGTAGCCGATGCCCGCACTGCCGTAAAGGCGGTGGCACCCAAATTGCAATTCGGCATCTATGTTGGAGCATGGTTCTCCGAATATTATCGGAGCGGAGTGAACTGGACGAGCCCGCGCTACGATCTCGCAAAGGAGGAAAAGACCTTCTGGTGGGCAACGCCCGAATATCAGGCGACCGGTTTTGCGGATCTTGTGGACTTTATGCTGGTTGGCGCATACTGCGCGGCCGATCGTGTCCACGGCGAAGGCGAGTGGTCGATGGAAGGCTTTGCGAAGCTGACCCGAAAGCGCCTTTGCGGCGATGTCCCGTTTGCGAGCGGCCCGGATATCGGAAACGGCAAGGGCTTCGAAAAGGGAGGCTGTGCGGACCTGATGTCCGATATTGCCGAGACTATGCTGACCGAGGCCGACGGACTGTTTATCTTCGATCTCTGCCATATCCGCAGGTTCGATTATTGGGATGCATTTAAAAAGTAAAGTATGAAATTATTAAAGGTACTGCCGTTTATTATGGGAATTCTTGCGGCAATCGCTCCGCAGGCTCGGGCCGATTCCGAAGGCCACGTCCTCGACGGACTCTGGAAACAGTATGAATCTGCCAGAAAATCCGACCTTCCGGTCGATCAGCAGGAGATACTTCGCAAAATAAAAGACCAGGCCTCGAAAGAGAGGCTTTCCTGGGATTTTTATGACGCGCTCATCGAGCTGGAAAGCGTCGGGACCAGGATCAACTGGAAGCAGCGCGATTCGCTGAGGACCTGGGTCGAACAAGAAATCGAAAGCTATAATGAACCGGTAGTTACCTTCTTTTATAAAACGTCTTATGGAGTAGGCCTGGGCGAGGAGTTCCTTAAGGCCAATGAGACTGCTCTTAAGGCTTCCCGCAATCCCGAATTCTATAAAAGGGATTGGACAGTATCCGGCCGAAGCTACAGTAAAATTCTTGTCGAGAGCTTTGAAAACGACAGAGATTATGTTCTCTGGACTCTTTTTATCGACAGTAATGCTAACCCTGACCTGACTGCCTTCAAGGGCCGTTATCCTCTCGAGCAGCTGGCAGAGTTCGAGCAGATAGAAAGGCAGTATTCGCGCTGGGGCGACAAACGCAAGGAAAGAAAAGAGGCACTCGAGGCCTACACTCGTAAGTACTCAGACAAGGGAGTGTCGCTGCTTTCGCGTCAAGCCCTTCTGCTTGATATTTTCAGTCAATACGAGGACTCAGATGCAGACGGGGCGAAGTTTACAGAACTGCGAGCCGAGTGTTCTGCTTTTGAAAAGGACAGAAAGGAATCTCCGGAAAAGACGCTTGCTTCCTGTTGTAAGCAGATCGAGGAGCTGATCAAGACTCTGGACTCCCAGCAATTGTCCTTCCACATCAAGGATGATGTGTTGACAGTTTATGTACGCAACCTATCCGAGGTGGAGGTAGACATTAAGAAAGACAAGAAATCTGTCCATAAAGAGAATCTTAAGAACGTTAAAAACAGTTACTACGCCCAGGATACGATACTTTTCAACCTGCCGATAGTTGACGATGATACTTATACCGTTGTCTGCAAGGGAGGAAAAGAAAAGTGCGACTGCATCTGGGAAAAGTACACCATATCGGCAGTAGTTAAATACGAGGCTGGCGGATGGTTGGCCTATGCGGCCGACTATATTACCGGAGAGCCCGTTAAGGGCTATGAAAAAGGTTTCCGTAAGATAAACGCGAAGAGCGGCGAGACATACAGCGTAAGTATTGCTGAAGGAGGAAGGGTGCGCCGCTCTAAGCCGGAGAAGCTCTATGGAGGTTACAACGATACCTACAAGCCTGCCCAGGATCTTCGGGCTCTTATCCTGACCGACCGCGCTGCCTTCAATCCGGAGGAGACGGTTCAGTATAAGATAATACTTTACCGCCTGGACTACTCCCTGACGCCAGTAAGCTCAGGGCAGAAGGTTAAAGTTACCCTTCTGGACGCAAAGTATGAGGAGGTAAAGATAGACAATCTGGAAACCGGCGAGTTTGGCTCTGCTGCGGGTAGTTTCTTCATCCCTCGAGCAGAACGCAACGGACGCTATGCGATAAGGGCGGAAGTAGATGGAATAATAATTGGCTCCACAAGTATTAGGGTTGACGATTTCGTGCTCCCTACCTTTGCCGCGAGCTTCGACGACCAGAAGCAAATCACGGCAGGGGAGACACTTGTCTTCTCCGGAGCGATCAAAGCCTACAGCGGCCATTCCCTTTCCGGTGCAGACATTACTTATACTCTCTCAAGATGGGGAGACACTGTCTCCGAAGGAGAACTGAAACTCCAGCAGGGTGGACGCTTTGAGCTGTCTCATCAGACAACAGAAGAAGACGGATACGGCAGCTACGCCTTGAAAATCAAAGTCGTAGACGGAACAGGAGAAACTCAGGAGTTCAGCCGTTCTGCATACGTAGCCTCCAAACCCCGGGAAGAGAAACCCAAGGAGTATTTCTTCGAGGATAAGTCGGACGAAAACCATATCAGCCTCAGAGCCGTCGCGGGCGATAAACCCGTGTGGGCAGTCGTAGACCTTTATGGGGTCGATAAGAAATTCATTGAAAGCAAGATAGTCAGTTTCGGGCCCGGTAAGGGGACCAAGGCCGAGCAGACCTTTACTTATGATTATAAGGCGACCTATCCGGAGGCCATTTCCCTGACCGTTCTCTATTTCCAGAACTCGAGCTGTTATCATCGTACGGCTATCGTAAGGCGCAAGGACACCCGCTACGATCTCCCTTTGGAGTTCACCCGCTTCCTGGACACAACCTCTCCGGCAACGTCCTACGAATTCCTTATCTCCACGGCCGCGGGCGTCGAGTGCGCCGCCACCATCTTCGATAAGAGCAGCGAGACGGTCCAGCCCAACAGATGGTCTACCGTCCGCCCTATCCAGGTGCCGGTCCAGACCCCGTACTACGATATCAGAAACGGCCGGAACGAAGGCAGTGCGTGGCTCTTCAGGGGGCGGAACTATATGATGAAGTCTGCCGGGGCGGTGATGAAGGATATGGTCGCTGCGGAGGAATCGGAAAATGATGAGATTGTTGAAGAATTTGTGGCTTTTCAGCTTGCGGATCCGTCTCTCAGAAATACGTCATATGATGATGTTGAATCTGTAACAGTTCGCGAAGACTTCTCAACCACTATCGCCTGGGAACCGTTCCTGCGCTCCGATGACAAGGGAAACATTACATTCAGTTTCAAAAATGCTGACAAGCTGTCAACTTTCTATGTACAGCTCTTCGCCCACGACAAAGCAATGAAAAACGCGACACTGCGTAAAGAAATGCTTGTCACTCTGCCGGTGAAGATATCCGTACTTGAGGCTCGCTATCTCTATCCTGAGGATCGTTGGAACATCCGCATTACACTCTCCAGCAATCTTGACAGGGTTGTTAAAGGAACTCTCAATGTCTCCGGCACTAAGGTCGAGGTGGAGGTCCCTGCGCTTGCCCAGGCAGCGTTCGAACTTCCTGTTGCCTTCAGCCCTAAAGCCCGGAAGATAGAGTTCACGGCCGCCTTCAAGCCCCAGGATAAAGACCAGGCGGGCGATGCCGTGAAGCTGAGTATTCCTATACTTGAATCCAGCCAGACTATCACCGAGGCCCATTCAGCAGTACTTCTCAGCGGAGCCGACAGGGATGCCGTAATAACCGCACTTAGAGGCCAGTTCGTAAATATCCCCGGAACCGAGACAAAAGTCCGTGAGATCTCTATCAAGCAGATGCTTGATGAGGCACTTCCGGAGCACTTCGATACCGAGTCTGAGAATGTTATTTCTCTGATCCGTACGCTTTACACTTCAACTCTCGCCCGCAAACTCGGCGGCAAGGGGCTGGATGGGGCTACAGAGGCCGACGTGGTCCAGAGAATACTGGATTGCCGTAAGGCCGACGGAGGTTTCGGTTGGATCAAAGGCTTTGATTCCTCGCCCTATGTAACGGCCGTAGTGCTCGACCTTTGCGCCGGACTGCGCTCGCGAGGCTTGAGCGTGAGCTCCGAGCTCGCGAAAGCACTGCCCGGCGCGGTGAAGTATCTCGACAATAATCAGTTCGACAAGAGCGAGAAGCGCTATTGGTGGTATCGCCTCAGCCGTGAGCAATACCTATACATAAGGAGTCTGTATCCGGAGGTGAAGTTCAGTCTGAAGACAGACTCGAAGTGGCGCAAGGAAACCCGCCAGTATCTCGTTCCGGGCTCCGACCGTGGGCTCCAGGGCAATATTTACGCTAAGGCCAGGAGAATGATGACCCTCCAGGCGCTGATCGCCTCCGACAAGGGGCTCGCGCTGGCCCGCTCGATGGGCGTGAGCCTTGGGACCAAGAGCCGCCTCACCCGCTCCCTCGAGGCGGATACGCGCTCACTGGCCCAGTATGCAGTCCGCCACGCCTCCGGCGGCATCTACTACCCGAACGCCGTGATGCCATGGCGCGGCCTGCTCGAGAGCGAGCTCTATGCCCATAGCCTTATCTGCGACCTGCTCTCTTCGCGCGGGCAGACCACCCTTGCCGAGGGCATACGCCTATGGCTGATGCTGCAGAAAGAGACTCAGCAGTGGAAGGAGGATCCGGCGACAGTTAACGCGCTCGCCAGCGTATCGGACGCGAGCCAAGAGACTCTCGCGACTAAGGTGATAGCCCTTTCCGGCAGCGTCCGCCTGCCCTTCGCGCAGATCAAGGCCGCCGGAAACGGCCTCACTATCTCGCGAGAGTGGTACAGGCTCGCCCCCGACGGTTCGCGAGCGCTGCTCTCCGAAGGTGATGTCCTCGAAGTGGGAGACAAAGTAGTCTCGGTATGTTCGATATGGAACGAGGAGAACCGCAGTTTTGTCCATATCAGCGTCCCTCGCCCCGCTTGCCTCACTCCTCAAAACCAGCTGTCCGGCAACTTCGGTTGGAATGCGTTCCGAAGCGTCCGCTTCGATAAGACCGAATACTGGTTCGAGTCCTATCCCGAGGAGAAGACAAAGCTCGAAGAGACCTTCTACGTAACCCAGAGCGGTGTTTTCCACTCAGGCATTCCGGAGATAGAATCGCTTTATGCGCCTCATTACAGGGCAAATGACGCGGCGGGCATCGAAATCATAACAAAATCACGCTAATTTGTCCGGAAAATTGTTAAATTTGCGTGGCTTTTGAGCCAAAAATGAGAAAATCATAACAATTTTATCATAATTTTTATCCAAAAATGAGAATCGTACAAGTAACAGGAAGGGAAATCCTCGATTCAAGAGGTAACCCTACAGTGGAAGTCGAGGTTGTCCTCGAGTCTGGTATTAAGGGTGTAGCAGCTGTTCCTTCAGGAGCCAGCACTGGTGAGAACGAAGCTCTCGAGCTTCGCGACGGCGACAAGAAGCGCTACCTCGGCAAGGGCGTTCTTAAGGCAGTTGCCAACGTCAACGACGTCATCGCCCCCGCAATCCTCGGAATGTCCGCTCTCGAGCAGAGGGCTATCGACAAGACCATGATCGAGCTCGACGGAACTCCTACCAAGAGCAAGCTCGGCGCAAACGCTATCCTCGGCGTCAGCCTCGCAGTAGCCCACGCTGCAGCAGCTTATCTCGATCTTCCTCTCTACCGTTACATCGGCGGAACCAATACCTATGTTCTCCCCGTCCCTATGATGAACATCATCAACGGTGGAGCACATTCAGATGCCCCTATCGCATTCCAGGAGTTTATGATCCGTCCTGTCGGCGCTCCCAACGAGGCTGAGGCAGTACGTATGGGCGCAGAAGTTTTCCACGCCCTCAAGAAGGTCCTCAAGGACCGCGGATGCTCTACCGCAGTCGGTGACGAAGGCGGTTTCGCTCCTGCTCTCAAGGGTATCGACGACGCTCTCGATTGCATCATCCTCGCAATCAAGGCCGCAGGTCTCGAGCCCGGTAAGGACATCACTATCGCAATGGACTGCGCTGCTTCCGAGTTCTGCTTCAAGGGCGAGGACGGCAAGTTCTACTATGACTACAAGCAGCTCAAGGACGGTAAGAAGAAGGATCCTAAGGGAAAGAAACTCTCTACCGACCAGCAGATCAAGTACCTCGAGAAGCTCATCACCAAGTATCCTATCGACTCTATCGAGGACGGCCTCAGCGAGGAAGATTGGGAAGGCTGGGTTAAGCTTACCAAGGCAATCGGCAACCGCTGCCAGCTCGTCGGCGACGACCTCTTCGTCACCAACGTCAAGTACCTCCAGAAGGGTATCGAGATGGGAGCAGGTAACTCTATCCTTATCAAGGTTAACCAGATCGGCTCTCTTACCGAGACTCTCGATGCTATCGAGATGGCCCATCGCCACGGCTACACAACCGTTACCAGCCACCGTTCAGGCGAGACTGAGGATACGACTATCGCCGATATCGCAGTCGCTACGAACAGCGGTCAGATCAAGACCGGTTCGCTCAGCCGTACAGACCGTATCTGCAAGTACAACCGCCTGATGAAGATCGAGCAGGAGCTTGGAGATACCGCAGCTTATGGTTATAAGAAACTTAAATAGTCTTCTGGTGTAAGAAAACACCGAAAGATTCACGCTTCGGAGAAGCCGGTCCCTCGATTGGAGTGGCCGGTTTCTTTTTTACCGACTTCAGTTCGGGCTCGTACGGGTAGCCGGCAAGGGTGAGGGCAGCCTTGAGCATGGTTTCGTTGGGGTCGCCGAGCTGGTAGCCGTCCAGAGGGGCGTCGGCAACCTCTACGTCGGGGGCGAAGCCGTTGGGCATGCAGCCGGTATTGCCGTCGCGGTCTGCGTAGCGGCCGATCATTACGTAGATGCCCCAGTTGGCAGCATACTTGACGCCGTTTTTATATTCGCGGACAGAGAGGTTGTTCTTATAGGTCTCATACCAGCTCGAGCCTTCGATTATAATACCGGAGCAGTATTTTCCGTAGGACTGCTGACCGACTATGGTAATGTCTACAAAGGGCTTAAGGCCGCAAATAATTGCTTCGCTGGCAGAGGCGCTGCCTCCGGTCATTATAGCGTAGATCTTGGAGATTCCTATGTTGGACTCGGAGGTGTCTATAGTAGTTCCGCCAATCTTGAACCTGTTTCGGAAGTTGGTTACGGTTTCAGACTCTCCCCAGGCTTCGGTAAGGATGTCGTTATAGACCTCGGTCATAAAGACATCTCCCGAGGCTACTTTTGCCGCAGGGGCGAGCATACTGGCCAGGACCTCTTCGGTCTCTACATAACCGCCGCCATTGTAGCGCATATCGAGGATGAGTTCGCTGACGCCCTGGGCTTTGAATTCGTTGCAGACCTTAATCAGGTCCAGGCAGGCTTCGAGGGTAAAGGCGGTGAAGTGTAAGTAACCGACCTTTTTACCGCCGCAGTCGAAGACTTTAGCAATATGGACGGGATTGCAGTACATCTCTACTGCATCCATCTCTACCGTACGGCCGTCTGCAAGACCTACGCGGCAGTGCGAGCTCTTGACGAGCTTGCCGTTGATTATATCCTTATAATTATCTGCCGGGATAGGTTCTCCGTCGGCTTTGAGGATTACGTCGCCGCGCTTGAGCCCTGCTTTTTCAGCGGGACTGTCTGCATAGACGAAAGTAACTGCGACAGAGACGTATTCCCTTGCAGCGCTGGTATAGAAGAGGGTGAATTCGTAGCCGTAGGTTGTACTTACGCCCTCGATAGAGCGGACGAAAGTCTCATAGTCGTCTGTTACCTGGGTCCACTTGTCGATGTCTTTTCCGGCTGCGTCTTTGTAGCGAACCTCCAGTACTTTAGCTTTAGGATCATCGTCGTCCATCCATCCCTTAAGGTTGTCTTTTATCTCGTCAATCCAGAGATAGTACACGTTCATTACGTTGTATACATACTGGTTGACGTACTTAAGGGTATAGTATTTCACCTCTTCCGCATTGTCTTCGTGTTTTCCCAGGAAGCAGGAAGAGAGTGAAAGGGCTGCGAGTGCAATTATTATATATCTTCCAAGAGTTTTCATACGAGCGCAAATATAGTGAATATCGGCTCAAGTGACAACTGCTTAGAAGGAATAACCTACACCTATGAGCAGAGTATTACCAAGAGTTTCAGATGCGGTAAGGAAAGTAGCGTCGAGATGAATTCCCGAGAACTGAGCGCCGAGACCCAGCGATACGTAAGTAGGCAGGGCTTTTTCGGCGTCTCCGTAGTGGAATCCTCCGCGTACTGATATCATATCGATAACAGTATACTCTACTCCCAAGCCGGCCATCAGTGCGCCGCTGAAGAGGTAATCCACCTCCAGCGCAGTGTTAAGGTTCTGAATAGGGGAGACCGTTCCGCTTACAGAAACGAGAGCCGGAAGAGAATAGCCGCCGGCGCCGTAATCGATCTTCGAGCCGAGGTTCTTGAGCCCAAGCCCGGCGGTAAAGAGCTCGGTCCCATACACGGCGCTGATGTCTGCGCAGAAAGCGGAGCCCTTGACGTCGGGGGCGATTCCCGAAGAAAGGATATGGGCCTTGGCTCCTACAGAGAGTTGGTCTGTTATAGAATATGTCGCTCCAAGACCAATTATAAGGTCGGTAGGGGTGTAAGTTTCGGTGGAGGCGCCCAATGCGTTGGAAACTGCATAGGGCTTGTCGATCAGTTCGCGGCCTTCGAATGTAAAGGAAAGCTTGTCATTAAGTCTATAAAAAGCGTTCACTCCGACGATGGTGTTGTTGGCCGTTTTCGGGGCCCACATTCCATAGAACGCCTGAGCGTCCAGCTTTTCCGCGGCGGGCTGCAGCGCGCTTACTCCCATCGCTGTCGCTCGCGAGTCCGCGGGAATCAGCAGCGCGCTGCCGCCCTGGGCGAAAAGCGTCACCGCTGTAAGGATGAAGAAGGTAAGAGTAAATATCTTTTTCATAGCGTCCTATTTTTTAGCAATGGTGTAAGTATCGTTGACTCCGGCTCCCGTGACTTTCACATAGTAGATGCCGCCGGGAAGCCCTGAGAGATTTATTTCAAACGGGGTGAACGGAGCTGCGCTGCCTGATCCAGACCAGACCTTTGCGCCTATCTTGTTGAAGATGGAAACTTCAATCTGTCCTTCCGCTGCAGGGCGGATGTTGAGCTTGTCTACTACCGGGTTGGGGTACAGATCTACGGGAACCGATGTGTTCTCGCGGACAAGAGCTTTGAATGAGGCGGTACTGCGGTCCTTGCAGGCATCGGAGGCGGTGATGGTTACCTCAGTAAGGCCGGACCCGATAGCGGTAATGATAAGATTATTGCCGGACTGGTTGACGCTGATGACATTGCTCTCACTCATCGAGGCGGAGTAGTTAAGCTGCTCGCCGTCTTCGTCTGCGAAGAACTTAGACATATCGTAGACTACCTTCTCTCCTGTCTTAGTGAACAGAAGATTCTCGAAGGCGGCTATCGAATAAGGGACGTGGTTCTGAAGGATCTCATACTCGATTTGGTAATCGGTGCTGGCGCCAAAAGAATCAGTCGCGGTGAGGTGTGCGACATACTGTCCGGCGGGGGCGCCGTTGCCAGTGATAGCTGCCTGGTACTTGTCTCCGGACTTGGTCCACTTGAAGGCGCTCGAACCGGGCTCCAGCTCTACCGTAAAGCTGTGGCCGTCGGGATCGGAAACATAATATGTGGCATTGATTTTCTCGTACGGCTGCAGTACTAAGCTTCCGGTATAGTCTGTAGTAACTACGGGAGCCGCGTTCTTGTTCGTTACGATAGTTTTCACCGCCATCGGAGCCGAATAGTTGCCGGCGTAGTCGTGGGCTATCAGAGTAACGTAGTAGGTAGTCTCGAACTCGAGTTTGGGGATGGTGGCGGAAATAGGGTCGCCTATTTTTGCTGTCCCAACCGTCACGTCCACTGCTTTGACGGATTCGGGAAGATTGTTGACGTCTATATTCTCGAGGTCCGCCGCATTCTCCGAAAGCAGGAGGAGATAGCCGTAGGCTTTGACGTCCTCAGGGTCGGCAGTTACCTTCCAGGTAAGGGTAAGGTTGTTTGATGCGGCTCCTATCTCCAGAGTAGACGGGAGTTCAGGAGCGATAGTGCTGCCGTAGGTAAATGATCCCAGCGCATCCAGCATCGGACCGATGTCTTCGCTTGCGGGAATCTTGGTTTTGGAGGCTCCTCCAAGAAGTTTCTCTTTCAGCATCTCGTTGGTGAAGCCGGGGCCTCCGAAGTGGGAGACCAGAAGGGCGGCGACGCCGGAGACGTGGGGACAGGCCATCGATGTGCCCTGCATATTCCCGTATTCTCCGTTGAGGATGGTGCTGTAGATAAGCGTATTGAGCTTAGCGTCTCCGCCGGGGGCGCAGATGTCTACCCAGTCGCCGTGGTTGGAATAGTAGGCGCGGGTGAACTTGGCGCTGGTAGCGCCGACCGCGATCACGGCCTCGTCTGCCGCCGGCCAGCCTATGCTCCAGGCGTCGTTGCCGGCAGAGAAGAAGATGATGCCGCCCTTCATCGGGCTGTCCGGCAGCTGGTTGCCGTTCTCGTCACATCCGGCGTATTGGATAAAGTAGTCGATGGCCGGTCTGAGCGAGCCATCGCTGCTATTGAGTGCGTCCTCTTCCGATTCGAAGACATAGCCCCAGCTGTTTTGGGAGATGACGGCGCCGTGGTCGGCGGCCCAGACCATCGCCTGGTTCATATTGCCCCCGATAGGGTGATCGGGATCGCGGGGGTTTTCCTTCAGGCAGGCGAGGGAGAGGATTTTGACTCCGTGGCCATCGTAACCTCCGGCGATTCCACTGATGCCGATTCCGTTGTTGTTGACGGCTGCGATAACGCCGGCTACGTGGGTTCCATGGTCGGCAGGTAGATTGTTGACGGTACTTTCATAGCCGTTTACGAAGCTCTGGCTGCCCTCCGGGCCTACCGGGATACAGTTGGCCTTAAGGTCAGGGTGATCAACGGCTACTCCCTGGTCCAAAACAGCAACGATAACGTTGGGAGTTCCGGCTGTATAGTTATCCCACACCGGCACTACGTTGATATCGCAGCCGGCTTCGGAGTTAGGCTTAGAACCGTCGTTGTAAAAATCCCACTGACGGGAGGCGTACAGATCGTTGAAGAAGGCGGTAGACTCCACCTTTCGTTCAGGCTCAACATAGACGACTCCCGGCAGGGAAGAAAAGTCTGCCGCCGCTTTAGTAGCAGTGATGGCCTGGGGATCGTAGGTAAGCTTGTACCAACGATGAAGGCCCGCTTTACGGTGTCTGGCTTCCCACTTACCGGCATCAGGGTACACTCGCTCTACGTTGGTGATTCCGAGAGCGTCCAGGCTACTGCCGAAAACGGAAGCCGCATTCTCCGGCGATTCAGCCATCAAATCGGCCTGCTTTTCATCGAGCTGGATAATAAGGGATCCCGGAACGGTAGAAGAACGCTCTACGGTTTGCGTTTCTTCGGTTGAGGGAATGCCAGAAGGATTCACTTCCTGAACACACGAGGCCAGGAGTAAGACAACCACTGCCAGTGGGGGCAAAACTTTATACATAAAAAATTCTTTTTGAGTGAAAAGAACCCGCCCGTGAAGGGGCGGGTTCCGATAAAGTGTCAGAGTTTAACTCTAGAGACCAAGCAGTTCAGCGAGATCGGGACCGCCAGGGAATGAGATGTAAGCGACCGAAGTCTTTCCCCACCACCTGAAGCCGTCCGGGCCGTAATCCAGAACGGGATACCAGACGAACTGGATCACGTTGGGAGCGACGACACAGTTCTGGGCTGCATTTGCCTCATCCTTCCTAAGGGTAGGATGGAGCATATGGCAGGTCATACCTGAGAAGGTGAATCCCATATCAAGAACCTGAGCGTAGGTAACGATACCTTCATCATCGATGAAGAACTCAAGATAAGGAACCTCGCGGGTGAAATCAAGTCCACCTTCGGTGATTTCCTCCTCAGTCCAAGGGGTGATGAGACGATAGGTCTCGGATCCGTCGGGAGACTTAAGAAGAGTCTTCTCGAACGGGCCGCCGGTCCACCAGTCATCATAGAATTGAGCAATTCCGAGATTCTCCCATGCCTTGATGCAGGAAACAGGGAAAGTCGAAGGAAGGAAGTCAGAGATGAGCTCCTTGTCTGCGACACCTACGGTGATGCTATAGGTGACGTCCATTACCAGGTCTGCATAGTCGTAAGAGATCTTTGCGTTAGCAAGAGAATCACCGTCTGCAAAAGTGATGGTAGGGGTAGCCAGTGAGAAGATACCGGTAGTATCCTCGAGGAAAAGGCTAACCTCGAGAGCGCCACTCTTGTTATTCCTTACGAAGGGAACAAGAATGTCTTCACCTGCAGCCTCGATGTTACGGACAGCGTTAACATCAGCACCCACGAAAGTCTTGTTGGAATCTTCGATGGGAGAAGGCGTGTACTCAAAAGGCTTATCGCAGCTTGCAAGTGCGAACGCAACTGCAAAAGCGGAGATAGCAATAGTTATAATATTATTTTTCATATCACTCCTTATTTAAAACTATGATGCAACGTTCTGGACCTTATTGGTAGGATCAGGATTGTTGAGAGTTGTCATAACGCCGTCTTTCTCGGTAGGAGTAGCGTCCTCTTCGAGGATGTAAGGGTTGTTTTCAATCTCACGCTGAGGGATAACCCAGTTCCAGTAAGGGCTGACCTCGTTGATGTCATACTTCATAGTATCGTGGATAACGTTCGATCCAGGATACCAGGTCTTCATACCCGGGCGGATACGCTTTGCATCGAAGAAACCGACACCCTCACCGAGGAATTCAACCCTCTTCTGGAAGAGAACCTCTTCCTGGAAGTTCTTTACGAAGCCCTGGTTGAAAGTGCTGGCTGCTGCTGCATAGGTATAATCAGGATCGCGGTAGGTCTGCATGAAGTCCTCGAGAGCGGCAATACCTGCTGCTTCGCCTTCATCCATACCCTTGGCCTCGGCCTCGATGAGGTACATTTCCTCAACGCGCATGATAGGCCAATCGACGGCTCCACCGGTTGCATAGTCAGTCCAGTTGCCTTCCTTGCAGCGGATCTTGATCGACATGTAGTCGGGAAGCTCCTCGAAAGGATAGTCGGCGAGATAACCGGTAGCATCTGCCCACTGATAATAGGTAGCAGGATAAGTTGTACGGTCGGGATCGATGAAAGACTTCTTGCGGAAGTCGGAACGGTTGATGCGATCGTAGATCCACTTGTGGAGAGCAAGCTGGGTAAGAGAGTTGTAGCCCCAGTCTGCCTCGCCTGCGAGAAATCCGGTAGGGTTGCAAAGGTTACCCATAGTACTTCCGTCGATGTTGTAGTACCACATCCAGGAGTTGTTTGCGCTTGCGTCGCAGAAAGCGGTCTTAGGATCGAGCCACTGAGCCTGGGTAAGAGGAGTCTTGCCGGAAGCGTCGATAGCCTTGCGGGCGTAAACGGCAGCGTTCTTATAATCCTTCATAGCCAGGTACATCCTTGCCTTAAGTCCGTAGACTACAGGAACGCCAGGATAACGGCCGGTGGAAGGGGTATAACCGTCGAGGAGCTCCTCAGCCTTGTCAAGATCTGCAAGGACCAGAGCGGAAAGGGCTTCCTTCGGAGCACGAGCGCTCTTGTAAGCAGACTCTTCCTCTGCGCTGGAGAGAATGATAGGAACGGTCAGGTCTTTAACCTTGGAGCAATCTGTGTACTCGTTCTCTGCGGGCAGATAGCAGTTGTACAGATCGTGGTACATGAGAGCCCTGTAGACGTAAGCAGTTCCGAGATAAACCTTCTGATCTGCATTGAGATCTGCGATAGGAGCAAGGGGTCCGATGATATCGTTAGCACTCTTGATGATCTTATAGAAGGTCATATAAGGAACCAACTGACGGTCTGAGGTGTATTTCATACTGTAACCGTATGCGCCGCAGTAGCCGCTCCACCAGTCATATCCGATAGTTGCGGAGTTGTTGACAAGGTCATTGGTCTGACGTGCATAGGTAATAAGGATACCGGCATACGAGATGTCGTACTCCAGCTGAGCGTCGCCGCCGAAGAAATAGTAGCGCTGATAAGTCTGAGCTACCATACCGTCGACAGAACCCTGCATAGCTGCGGAAGACTCTGCCATCTGCTCGGAGGTGGCAGCACCCTCAAGGGGAACGGTTTCCTCGATACAACCAGGGATGAACGAGATTGTAAGAGCCGCTACAAGAAGAGAGAATATATATTTTTTCATAATTGAATCCTCCTGTAATTAGAATTTAACAGTAACACCGCAGGAAACAGTCCTCATAGGAGAGTAGTTCGAAGCTGTGGTGGCAGAAGAGAAGCTCTGACGAGGATCGAAGCCTTTACGTGCAGACCAGTAGTACAGGTTCTCTGCAGAGACGTAGAGTCTGAGCGAACTGATCTGAACCTTGGAAGTCAGGCTATGAGGAAGAGTGTAACCGAAGTTCACGTTCTGCAGGTTGAGATAAGATGCAGAGGTGAGGAACCTGGTTGAACCGGCATTTGCATAGGAATCTCCGTACTGGAAACGAGGGATGTTGCTATCCTTGTTCTCAGGAGTCCAGGACTTGAGGAGGTCAACATGGTAGTTGAAACCGGTCTGGCTGGAGGTAGGAGAGTACATGAATGTCTGGTAGGTGCTGTCGAACTGAGTTCCGCCGAGCTGATAGGTGAAGTTGACGGAGAGGTCGAAGCCGAATGCGCGGAGAGTGGTACCGAATCCACCGAATACAGGGGCGAGGGTCGAGAGCTTGGTGATATACCTTGTTGCCTTCGAGAAGTCGTCTGTTGTTTCGCGGTCTACTACGTTGCCCTCGTCATCGAGCTTGTTCTTGTACCAGAGAGACTTACCGGTCTCTTTGTCGACACCTGCGTATTCGTAGGTGTACCAGGTGTACATAGGAACTCCCTCAGTTACGAAGAAGCCGCCGCTGGCGTAACCCTGATACTCGTTGAGGTCTGCGTCATAGGCCTTGGTGTCCTTTACGCTGTCGACGAGGAGGTCGATATTGTTCTTGAGCCAGGTAACGTTTGCGTTGACATCCCACTGAATGTTCTTAGTGTTGATGATGCCGAAGTTGAAGTCGCCTTCGAAACCGACGTTGCTCATGTTACCAACGTTCTTGTAGATAGAGTTGTAACCCTGGGACGGAGGTACCGGAGTCGGGAAGAGCATGTCTGTAGTCTTACGGTTGAAGACCTCGAGGTCACCGGTGATACGGTTTCCGAGGAGAGCAAACTCAAGACCGGCGTTGATGTTGGTGTTGGTTTCCCAGGTAATGTCAGGATTACCCTTGGTTGAGAAGATGGTTGAAACTTCGCCGTCGGAGGGAACGATCTGGAAGATATCTGTGTACCTGTAAGCACCGATAGAGTCATTACCCTGGCTACCGATGGAAGCCTTGAGCTTCAACTCGTCGAGACCGGGGATCTTGAGCCAATCTTCCTTGGTGAGGATCCAGGCGGCACCTGCGCTCCAGAAGTCACCCCAACGATGATCGGGATGGAACCTGGAGGAAGCCTCCTTACGGTAAGATCCGGAAAGGAAGTAGCGGTCTGCGAAGTCGTACTGGAGACGTGCGAAGTAACCTTCGTTGTTGTAACGGGTCTGGTAGGAAGTAGCTCCCTGGCCGTCGACGACTGCACCGTCAAGTTCCTTGTTGCTCTGGGAGAACATGTGGTTCTTCGAGCCACCTACGAGGTAGTACCTATTGTCATAGTATTCGTGACCGAGCAGGAGTCCTACAGAGTGCAGACCGAAGTCGCGGGTGTAGTTGAGGAGCTGCTGGAGGTTCGTTGCATACGAACGGCTGTGGTATACGTCGACTGTACCGCCAGTAGTACGGAACTGTCCGTAGTACGGGTTGTAAACATAGTTCTGACGAGTCTCATCGAGAGTTGCAGAAGCGTTGATCGTAAGGGTAAGGCCCTTAAGAAGCTCGATGTCCATGTAGCCCTGTGCTGAGAGGGCGTTACCCTCGGAGTTGCGGGTGTTGTAGAGGTTCGCAAGAACAGGGTTAGCGTTGGTGATGAACGGACGGGAAGTTCCGGGGATACCACCCTGGAGGAGGTTGCCGTTACCGTGATCGAGAACAGCGATTCCGTTGACATCGTAGTACTGAGTACCGTCTGCATTGCGGATGTAGAGAGGATACACAGGAGCCATCTGAGAAGTGTAAGCCCAGACGTTGGCGGTTGAACCGTCGCTACCGTTGTTTCCAAGAGAGTTGAAGTTGAACTTGGCATACGACATGTTGGCGCCGACCTTGAGCCAATCCTTGGCCTGATAGTCACCCTTCAAACGAGCGGTGAGACGCTTGTGGTCGGACTTGTCGACAATACCCTTGTTGTCAAGGTAGCTCACCGAAGAATAGAAGGAGAGCTTGTCCTGAGCACCAGCTACCGTGACGGTGTACTCCTGACGGAGGCCCTTGCGGTAAACTTCATTTGCCCAGTTGTCTGCCTTTACGAGGAAGTCACCGAGAACATATCCCTCAGTAGCTGCAGGGTTGAACTTGCCGTTCGATCCGATAGCGGTCTGTCCTGTAGGGAATGTGTAGGTCTGATAACCGAGACCGCCGCTCTCAGCGCTGAACAGATTATCGTTCGCGCGCATGTGAGCCTCAGATGCGGAGAGGTTCAGTCCGTCAGCTGCTGTATAGTAGTTATACAGAGCTTTGTAGTGCTGCTCGTAGTAAGCGCGAGGATCGGAGATAGTCTCGTACTCCTGAAGAGCCTTGGTGTTGAGACCAACCTTTGCGTCGAAGGAAACGACGGCCTGGCCGCGGTTACCTTTCTTGGTGGTGATCATGATAACACCGTTGGCACCACGTGCACCATACAGAGCGTTGGAAGCAGCATCCTTGAGAACGGTCATAGACTCAATATCGCTGGGAGCGATGTTGTTCATGTCGCCG
This sequence comes from Bacteroidales bacterium, assembly GCA_016286145.1. Lineage (GTDB taxonomy): Bacteria > Bacteroidota > Bacteroidia > Bacteroidales > UBA932 > Cryptobacteroides. Next base: position 20,385 of record JAEESD010000008.1, read on the forward strand.
TCGTACGGAGCGCCGTCAACGATGATGAGCGGGTCTTTTCCTGCGTTGATGGAGGAAATACCACGCACGCGGATTGTCGCTGAGCTTCCCGGAGCACCGTTGGAGGAGATAAGCTGAACACCAGCTACCTGACCAGCGAGAGCGTCGGTGACGCTGGAAACCTGAGACAGCGAGAGCTGCTCGTCACCGAGGACCTTTGCGGAACCGGTAAAAGCTTCCTTGGTCGACTTACCGAAAGCCACGACGATGGTTTCTTCGATTTCCTGAGCTTCAGCCTCGAGGGTGATATTCACTACCGCCCTGCCCGAAACGGGGACTTCGATAGAAACAAAGCCCAGGCAAGAAACTGCGAGAACTCCGTCCTTAGGAACGGAAATCGAGTAGTTGCCCAATGCATCTGACAATGCATAGTTGGTAGCACTGCCGACAAGCTGGATAGTTGCGCCGGGAACGGCCTCACCTGTCACAGCGTCGGTAATCGTACCGGACACACGCACGTTCTGTGCGAACGCCACGGTAGCGATCAGAAGCGCTACAAGGGTCGTGAAAAAAAGCTTTACTTTTTTCATAAGCGTTAAACTTTGTTAAACAATAAATAATACACTATAAGTTAAATAGTTTCTTATCTTTAGGTTATACTCGGGCCGCTAAAGGGCTCCCAAAAACGAGTAAATCGAGCACAAGGTAGAAATAAAAATCGGAACAACAAAATTTTATAAGGCGTCCCAATATTGATTATCTTGCTGTCTGGAGGGGTTTTCGCAAATAATCACGCCCAGATAAAAGGTAAAGCGCTTCCGATTTAAAACTAACGGAGGCGCTTTACTTAAAAATTATAACTTCTCAATTATTAAATAATTATTATAATCTTTTTAAGAAGGGTCAAAGCTTCTCCTGTTTCAACTTTTCGATGTACTCGTCTATCTTATGCAGCTCTTCGGGGATATTGAGCTGCTGGGGACAGGTGACAAGACACTGCTTACACCCGATACAATGGTCGGCCTGACGGATAGTCGGGATAGCCTTATTGTATTCGAGCAGATATTTCTTGCGGACCTTCGCGTAGCGCTTCTGTTCTGAGTTGACTACATAGGTGCCTTCCTTTATATTATTATTATAAAAGGTAAAGATCCCCGGGATGTCGATTCCGTAAGGACAAGGCAGGCAGTACTTACAGTCGTTACACTCAACCTGGGGATATTCGTTCATTCGGATAGCCACCTCATCCAGAAGGCGGAACTCTTCCGGAGACAGAGGCTCGAAATCGAGATAAGTGTCCAGGTTGTCTTTCAGATGCTCCATTCGGGTCATACCGCTCAGGACGCACATAATCTGAGGGAAGCTGCCCACGAAGCGGAAGGCCCACGAAGCCACCGACTTATCGGGGCGCTCGGCCTTGAGCATATCGGTAATGGCGGCAGGCTGGGTAGCGAGACGGCCTCCGAGCAGGGGCTCCATCAAGACGATGGGGATACCAAGCTCGGTAAGCTTGTCGTACATATGGATTGCGTTGACGTCGCGCTTGGCGTGGGTCCAGTCGCTGTAGTTCATCTGAATCTGGACGAAATCCCAGTGATATTTGTCGTGGAGAGCCATCATCTCGTCGAAGCCCTCGGCGGGGCCGTGGAACGAGAATCCGAGATGGAGGATACGACCCGCCTCGCGCTCTTTAACGAAATAATCGATCAGCCCCGTATCCTCGAAGCGCATCTTGAACGACGCGTAGCCGCTAAGGGAGTGGAGAAGATAATAATCGATGTAGTCCGTCTCGAAGTTTTCGAACGACTTGAGATACAGGTCCCTGCCCTGTTCGAAGGACCACGGGCCGCGGAAGTTCGAACATTTAGTCGCGATTATATAGCTCTCGCGGGGGTGGCGCAGGAGGGCGATGGCGGTAGCGCGTTCGCTCTGGCCGCGGAGGTAGACCGGCGCCGAATCGTAGTAATTGACGCCATGGGCAAGGGCGTAGTCGACCATTTCGTTGACGGCTTCCTGGTCGATGACGCCGTCTTCCGAGGAAGGCCAGCGCATGCAGCCGAAGCCCAGAAGGCCGATTCCGGGGAAATGCTGCTCCATGTGGTCCGGACCGAGCGACTGCTTCGACTCCGAGGCGACGGTAGAGGTCTTGGGGGCGCAGGCAGCCAGACCGGCAGAAGCCGCAGCGAGGCCCGATATCTTAAGGAAGTCTCTTCTATCCATTGTGTCTGAGATGTTGCTCGCGGCCGTTTACCCTTACCGCGCTTATCGGGCGCACGGGGCAGAGGTTCTCACACGCTCCGCATCCGATGCACAATTCTTCGTTGACTACCGGGACCTCGCGACCCGCGCGGTTGGTCACCATCCTTATCGCGCCCACAGGGCAGTGGCGGACGCAGTTTCCGCAGTCCGTTCCCTGGCGCTGGAGGCAGTCTTTGTGGTAGACGTGGGCCACGCCCCAGCTGAGCGTAAGCTTCTCGAACTTGGCGAGAGGCTCGATAGCGCCGGCGGGGCACACGGTCGAGCAGGTATTACACTCGGGACGGCAGTAGCCGTCTGCATAGCTCATCGTAGGCTGAAGCAGATGCTCCAGGTCGGTCGAAGTCTTCAGAACTCCGTTCGGGCAGTTCGACACGCAGAGCTGGCAGCCCGTACAACGCTCGTAGAATCGTTTCACGCTCACGGCTCCGGGCGGGACCAGCGGCACCTTGCGCTCCGGGTTTTCCTTCGGGATGACGGTACCCAGCCCGCCGTGGAGCTGAGCCTTCGCCTCGAGCCCAGTAAGGGCCATTCCGCCGGCGATCATTGTTGCTTGGGCGATGAACCCACGGCGGCCCTCAGGCTTTTCGGCCTCGACCCGGGGTTTCTTCCCCCAGGCGAACTTCAGCCCGATTCCGCCTTCGTTGCAGACGCCGATGCAGTCGAAGCAATTGACGCAGCGCGAGCTGTCGATCACCTTCCCGCCCGGGATGTCGATGCAGGCGGCGCGGCAGGTGCGCTCACACTTGCGGCAGTCGATACACTTGTTCTTGTCGATCGCGATCCGGAACATCGAATAGCGGCTGACCGATCCGAGCAGGGTTCCGACGGGGCAGATGTTCGAACACCATGCGCGACCGCTTGTCCATGCAAGCACGACCAGGCCAACGAACGTCACCCCCGCTACCGCGATCAGCGGCCAGGCCAGCGACTTGCCGGCGGCCAGGGCCACCATCCTGCCGTAGGCGCTATACGGCGCTACAAGCAAAACTACGCCCTGGATTCCGGCGGCAATACATATTATGATAAGAGCAAGGACTCCGTAGCGAAGCCACTTGCGTTCTTTCGAGTAGGTAAAACGCTTGACCGGTTTAAACCTGCGGCGAAGCCAGATTATTACATCCTGGAAGATTCCGAGCGGACAGATTACCGCGCAGTAACATCTTCCCACAAGCAGAGTCACGGCGAGGACGCCGGCGATCACCGCGATATTCAGCCCCAGAACGGCGGGAAGAAACTGGAGTTTCGCCATCCAGCCCCACCACTGAGTTCCGATTCCGGTGAAGAGCAGAGTAATTCCTACAAGGAACAACGCCGCCAAGAAGATTCTGGTTTTTCGTAACATACGTTTCCAAAGATAATAATAACTTTGTAATATGAATGTCGTAATTATAGCTGCGGGCGCTTTCCCGCGTAAGGCCTATCCTCTATATTTGTTGAGTTCGGCAGATGTCGTTGTCTGTTGCGACAGCGCCCTTCAGACAGCGCTCAGGCGCGGCGTACGAGTGGATGCGGCAGTCGGCGACATGGATTCTGTAGCTCCCGCAGTGTTGAAGCGCTTTGATGGGAAGGTGGTGAAGGTCCCCGAGCAGGAAACCAACGACCTGACTAAGGCTCTTCACTATGTCCTTTCGGAGTATCCTTCCGTCTCGGATATTACAATACTCGGGGCAACTGGAAAGAGGGAAGCCCACACTATAGGCAATCTTTCACTTCTGATGGAGTACGAGAAACAGTACGGATTCTGGGCCCGTGGGATAAACGTTCAGATTATTTCCGACTGGTCGATTGCATTTGCCGTGGGAGATTCTTGCGCTTTGTCGGTAGGAGAGGGCCGAGCCGTTTCTTTGGTCTCCTGCGATCCTACTCTTAAAATAAAATCCAAGGGCCTTGAATGGCCCCTGGATAATGTTGTCTTCGATAATTGGTGGAAGGCTACGCTGAACAGAGCTACGTCTGACTCCGTGGACCTCGAATTCAATCACCCCTCCCCGCTTCTGGTTATCCTTGACTAAGGATATCTTCTATAGCTCGAACCACCAGACCAAACCGAGGTTGAGGGTGTAGTAGCCGGGGTTGTAGAGGGAACGGTCTGTCATGTGGTCTGCGTACCACTTGTCCTTAAGGCGGCCCTTGAGAGGGGCTTCGTAACTGACGCGGACGCTGAATTTGTCAAAGACAATATCTGCTCCGACTGTCTTGTTGAGCCATCCAAGTTTTCCGATGCTCTCCACGTTGTCGCTTAGCGTAATCAGCGGGAAGGCGTCGGTTCCGTCGATGCAGAAACCGACGTAGGCTTTGGCGCCGCCATACAGGCGAAGTTGCATGTCGTCAGTGATGTGCATGCTGAAAGTGGGCATTAGTCCCACGTTCCAACTCATGTGCATCGCGATGTCGTTATCCCATTTTCCCATGGCGAAGTTGAAGCCCAGCCACTGAATATTAAGGGCCAGTGGACCCCACAATGCCCACTGGAAGTCGGATTCATATTTGAAACCGTGAAGGGCGGAGGCGTTGACGGGAGCGCCGGGGGCGGTATTTCCGTTAGGATCTTTCCACTGCATGTTGGTGTAGCCGAACGCGATGCTCATGGCGTTTTCGCAGTAAAAGATATCGGATAGTTTGTCAGTCTTCTGCGTGAGATCGTATGTTGCGTAGGTGCGATGCTGGGCAAACCCCGCCAGCGATGCGCCCAGAAGGGCGAAGATCAAAAGTAATCTTTTCATTGTCATACGGAGTTTAGAAGGTTGCACGTGCGGAGGCGAAGGTCATCTTGCCGAAGAACTTGGTGCGTTTGCACTTTGAGAAACTGAGTGCGGTATTGCTGCCGTTCCGCTCCACTTTGATGGTTCCTGAATAGTGTGTACCGCGCGATTTGCTGAGTGAGCGTCCCTGTTTGACATCTATGCTCCTGATGCGGTCGCCTATGCGGAGTCCGCTCTTTTTGACCACGTCGGAGTACTTGTCCAGTCCTATAACTACGGCGTCGGCGTCCAGGACGATGCCGAAGTCGTAGAGCGGAATGTCGCCGAAGAAGAACCTTGTGCAGGTGTTGGATGTTTTCTCCTGGGCTTCATCACGGATGGGCCAGTCCACCCAGGTGACGGCGCTTTCATAGAGTTTGTCGATATTCGCTTCAGACTGCTCATGGTAAGTGTATTTGAGTTGCCAGATGAGCGGGAGGGTCTTTTCGCCCAGTCTTTTGGTCTCCATAAAGTTCACTTCCAGATAGGCCTGAGTCGAGGCTGTTTTCTGGGTGTAGCCGCCGGAAGTGACGGTCTCATACTTATTCTTGGTGACTGAGCCGAGGTAAGCGCCTTTGTAGCCGTAGATAGGGGTGCTGGTGCTTCCGGTTTGAACCTGTTCGCGGGTCTCAGGCACATAGGTGTAGTCTATGCTCTGGTTGGCGTCCTTGATGAGGGTGAATACAACATCCGGGTTGTCCTGGTCGCGATGCAGGCCGTTCTCGTCCAGCGTTTTGCATATGGTTTCGAAGAGTTCCTTGTCCGCGAGGACATCGTCCGACGAGAAATAGTAATCGTAGGTTTTGAAGGTCCTCCAGGCAACGTCTTTGTCCATGCGGATCTTGAAGCGGTCCGACATTTTGTTGTAGTAGGTCCGGGTCCACTTGCAGGAATAAGGGTTGAAGCCTCCGGCTGTCATCCATGCCGGCATTTCGGAATAGCCCATGGTGACTTTGTACACTCCCGCGCCGATATGCTCGAGGGTGAGGGTGTGCTCTCCGGGTGCTGCTAGCGCATCGTAGAAACGGTCGGAGTTCCAGCCGCGGGCGCTTCTGCCGTCCACCTCGAGGATGCGCGATCCGAGGTAGATGACATCATCCCATGGACTCCAGAAGAGTTTGTTGTCGTTCCTTGAGGGATTGTCGAGGATTGAGAGGATATAGCTGCGGGCATCGCGGGAAGTTTTGTCGCCCCAGTAAGGAGTGATGCCGCCGCCCCAAACGACGGTGAGATAGTCTGCGTCCCACCACTTTACGCGCTCCGCTCCGATGACAGCCGTGTCCTCGGCGGCGGAGGCAGTCAGCGCGCCAGCTGCTAAGAGCATGGCGGCGAATAATAATCTTAGAGTCTTCATATCCGGTGTCGGTTATGGGCTCAAAGATAGTTATTTAGAGGGCTTCGCTCGTGGCGGAATCCACCACGGATTAGTAGCGGTTGTAGTGGATCTTTTCGGGTTTCCACTTATCCTTAGGCTGAGGAGTCTCGGCCGGGTAGCCTATAACTATTACGTTTAAGGTCGCAAAGTCTTCGGGTATCCCGAGGGCTTCCTTGACTATTTCCCCACGGTCATCCTTAGCGGCGGCCCAGACTGCGCCAAGGCCTAGGGCATGGGCTGCAAGCAGGATGTTTTCGGTCGCGGCGGCGCAATCGTCCACCCAGAAGATATTTTCGCGGCGGTTGCCTTCGCGGTCGGTAAACCAGCGGCGGCCGCACACTACGATAGCGAGCGGGGCCTCAGTGAGCATTTTCGCATAGCGGAGTTTGCCCGCCAGATCGTCGAGCTTCGCGCGCTCGCTTATGACCACAAACTCCCACGGCTGCCAGTTCATGGCGGTCGGCGCCGCCATTCCGGCGCGCAGCATCTGCTCTACCGCCTCGGCTGGTACGGGCTGCTCCGTGAACTTCCGGATTGAGGTCCTGGTCATAATGTTGTCGAACACGGCCTCCTGGGCCTGCTCCTTAGAAATCTGATTGTTCCCGCCACAGGAAATCGCGGCCAGCGCCGCCAATGCAAGTATAATTCGTTTCATAACAGAGCGAAGATAATAATTATTTGGTTATCACGAATTTATTCGCTAGATTTGCAGACCTTTTTCGCGGGGTGGTCCCGCGAGTTAACTAACAAACAAAACTTTTGCACTATGGCAGAATATTTAATGCCTGAGAAAAAGCAAGAGATTTTCGCGAAGTACGGGAAGTCTAATAAAGACACCGGCTCTCCTGAGAGTCAAGTTGCTCTATTTTCCTACCGTATCGCTCATCTTACCGAGCACGTGAAGAAGAATAAGAAGGACGTCGTTACCCGCCGTTCTCTCCTTCGTCTCGTCGGTAAGCGTCGTCAGGTTCTGGATTACCTCCAGAAGGTCGACATCGAGAGGTACAGAAGCATTATCAAGGAGTTGGGTCTCCGTCGATAAGCTTAAAGATAGGAACAGGGGTGGTGCCCGGGTGGCGCCGCCCCTTTTTTGAAAGAATGCACTAACCCGGACGGTCCGGGTATGAAGCAATACAGACGCAATAAAAAACAAATGAACGTAATCAACAAGAAGATCGAACTCGCGGATGGCCGCGTGATCGAGATCGAGACCGGCAAACTGGCCAAGCAGGCCGCCGGATCCGCTGTCGTAAAGATGGGTGGCACTATGCTTCTCGCCACCGTGACAGCCGCTACGGAAGTGAAGGAAGGCACCGACTTTATGCCCCTCACCGTAGACTACAAGGAAAAGTATTATTCCGCAGGACGCTTCCCCGGCGGATTTATGAAGAGGGAAGGGAAGTCGAGCGACTATGAGATCCTCATCAGCCGCCTGATCGACCGCCCCATCAGGCCTCTTTGGCCGGATGATTTCCACCTGGAAGTGTTCGTGAACGTTACCCTTATCTCGGCTGAGAAAGATATTCAGCCGGATGCTCTCGCAGGTCTTGCAGCATCTTGCGCCCTCGCAACCAGCGACCTCCCGTTCGGAGGCCCTATCGGCGAGGTCCGCGTCTGCCGCATCGACGGCCAGTTCGTCATCAACCCTACCTTCACTGAGATGGAGAAGGCTGATCTCGAGCTGATGGTCGCAGCTACCGAAGAGAACATCATGATGGTCGAAGGCGAAATGAAAGAAGTCTCCGAGCACGACATGCTCGAGGCTATCAAGTTCGCCCACGAAGAGATCAAGAAGCACTGCCGTGTACAGAAAGAGCTCATGCATGAGCTTGGTACCGACGTCAACAAGCGCGATTATCCCCACGACGAGCAGGACGAAGAGCTCCGCGCCGCCGTTAAGGATTTCTGCTATCCTAAGTGCTACGAGCTCGCAAAGTCTGCGAAGCCCAAGCACGAGCGTGAGGACGGCTTCAAGGCCATCCTTGACGAGTTCATCGCCACTATCCCCGAGCCCGCAAGCCTCGAGGAGAAGCCTGCCTACGACCTGAAGGTTGTTCTGGCAAGCCGCTACTATCACGACGTAGAGAAAGAGGCCATGCGCAACATGATCCTTGACGAAGGCCTCAGGCTCGACGGCCGTAAGACAGACGAGGTTCGCCCGATCTGGTGCGAAGTCGACTATCTGCCTTGCGCCCATGGTTCCGCTATCTTCACCCGTGGTGAGACCCAGTCGCTCGCGACCGTCACCCTCGGAACCAAGATGGACATGAAGGAGATGGACGAGGTCCTTATCCAGGACGACCAGCAGTTCGTGCTCCACTACAACTTCCCTCCGTTCGCGACCGGCGAAGCTAAGCCCCAGAGGGGTGTCGGCCGCCGCGAAATCGGCCATGGAAACCTCGCAATGCGCGCTCTCAAGCCCGTCATCCCGATGGCTCCCGAGAACCCGTACGCAATCCGCGTTGTCTCCGATATCCTTGAGAGCAACGGTTCGTCGTCGATGGCTTCGGTCTGCGGCGGCTGCCTCGCACTCATGGATGCAGGTGTTAAGATCAAGAAGATGGTAGCCGGTGTGGCCATGGGCCTTATCACCGATGCCGAGCGCCCGAATGACCGTTACGCCATCCTTACCGATATCCTCGGAGACGAGGATCACCTCGGCGATATGGACTTCAAGGTCACCGGTACTGCAGACGGTATTACCGCTACCCAGATGGATATCAAGGTCGACGGACTCTCCTACGCAGTCCTTGAGCAGGCTCTCGAGCAGGCTCGTCAGGGCCGCCTCCATATCATGGGCGAGATGAAGAAGACCATCAGCGAGCCTCGCGAAGACTACAAGCCTTTCGTTCCTCGCATCCAGCAGCTCATCGTCTCTTCCGAGTTCATCGGAGCCATCATCGGCAAGGGCGGCGAGACTATCCAGAAGATCCAGAAAGAGACCGGCGCAACTATCAACATCGACGAAGAACCCAATCCGAACGGAGAGGGAACAGTCGGAGTTGTCGACATCGCTTCGAACGACGCAGTTGCAATGCAGAAGGCTCTCGATTGGATTAAGGGTATCTGCGCAGTTCCCGAGGTAGGTACTGTCTATCACGGCCGTGTCGTTTCCATCCTCGAGTTCGGTGCATTCATCGAGATTCTCCCCGGCAAGGAAGGACTTCTCCACGTCAGCGAGATCGCATGGACCAAAACCGAGAAGGTCGAGGATGTCCTCAAGGTCGGCGACGAGGTAGATGTCAAGCTCCTTGAGATTGACGCCAAGACCGGAAAGATGCGCCTTTCGATGCGCGCTCTTACCGAGAAGCCTGAGGGATATGTAGAGCCGAAACCGCGCGAGCGTGGCCCGCGTCGCGAAGGTGGCGAGCGCCGTGGAGGCGATCGCGGACCTCGCGGTGAGCGCTCCGAGCGCGGCGAGCGTGGTCCCCGCAGGGATGGAGATCGTCGCGACGACCGTCGCGGAGGTTCCGACCGCGGTCCGCGCCGCACCTTCGGCCCTCGCCACGAAGACGCCCCCGCCCCCAGCGCCGACGACTTCAAGGAGCCCGCAGAAGAAATCTTCTAGCATTCCCGGATGAGACCCCGCGTCTCCTCCCTCCAAATTCAATTACTCCGCCCCTCCGGGTGGAGTAATTTTTTTGCCCTTTTTGCGGAAGGCCCCTGTCTATTCGCTTGCAGAGTGTGGCTATCGCCATCCGCAATTCGGGTGATATCCACGTTTTGGGCCTTTTTCGCTCCCATCACCCCTTTCGCAGGGGGTGATAGCCACGCTGAGTGACCATTTCCGCCTTCGGCCGGAGACTCCCTCGCGCGGGACTCGTCTCGCAAGTTTTCAACTTGCTCGCTCGGACCCTTCCATTGCTATCTTCGTCATGCTCTTCGTGTGAGTAAACTCACCCTCATCGCATAACTCGCTATCAACGGACACCTCCCC
>JAEESD010000083.1 GCA_016286145.1 Bacteroidales bacterium
GGGGTGTCCGGTGATAGCGAGGTATGCGATGAGGGTGAGTTTACTCACACGAAGAGCATGACGAAGATAGCAATGGAAGGGTCCGAGCGAGCAAGTCATTGACTTGCGAGACGAGTCCCGCGCGAGGGAGTTCCCGTCCGAAGGCGGGGTTGGTGTGTGATTCGGGGCAATTTACACACCGAGGGGTGATTTTGAGGGGGTTGGTGTGTGATTTAGGCAGTTTTACACACCGAAGCGTACGAGGGAGAGAGAAATAGCGAGAAGTCGGGGGAATTGGTTATATTTGTCTGTGATGAGTAAAGAAGAAAAATATCAGCTGCTGGTTAGGCAGATCAAGGCTCTCGTGGAGGGCGAGGAGGATGAGATCGCGAGGATGGCGAATATAGCCGCGATGGTTCATTCCGAGATGGGATTTTGGTGGACGGGCTTTTACAGAGTACAGGGAGAAGAACTTGTCCTGGGTCCTTTCCAGGGGCCGGTGGCGTGTAGCCGTATTCCCTTTGGGCGAGGCGTATGCGGTACGGCGTGGAAGGAAGAAAAGACTATTATAGTTCCTGACGTGGATCAGTTCCCGGGACATATCGCCTGTTCTTCCGAGTCCCGTAGCGAAATAGTAGTTCCCGTACGGCGTCCCTTCGAGCCTGTCATCGCCGTGTTGGATATCGATTCCCGTGAATTAAACACCTTTGACGAAACAGACCGCGTCTACCTGGAGCAGATTGTCTCGCTGCTCTTCTAAATTAACTTCGACAGAGATTCCCATTATTTTCCGCAGATAAAGACCTGGCGGATAAACGGGGTAGTGTAGTTGTAGCCCAGGCGGGTCAGCGACCAGCCGGGAAGGCTCATAATAAGATCTGCCCTCTTACCCCGCGTTACAGAACCGGTTTCGTTGCTTATTCCCAGCGCATAGGCAGCGTTCAAAGTAACGGCCGCAAGCGCCTCTACGGGCGTCAACTTCATCTTAATACATCCCAGCGCCAGGACGAAGCGCATATCTCCGGACGGAGAGGAGCCGGGATTGTAGTCGGAAGCGAGGGCGAGTGGAAGCCCTGCATCGACAAAAGCGCGGGCCCTGCCGTAAGGAAGGCCCAGGAAGAACGACGAGCCGGGAAGCATGACAGGCATGGTAGAAGATCCGCGAAGGGCCTCGATTTCGGCGTCGGTAGTTCTTTCGAGATGGTCTACGGACAAAGCGCCGTATTTCACTCCAACCTGAACTCCGCCACTTACGGCGAGTTCATTTGCATGAATTTTCGCCCGCAGCCCGAAGGGAGCTGCTGCCGAAAGGATGCGCTCCGTATCCTCTACAGTGAAGAATCCTTCGTCGCAGAACACGTCGATGAAGTCGGAAAGCTCTGCGGCGTCATGTATCATATTTAAAACTTCGTCGACATACTCGGAATGAGAGTATCCACGGCCGACTGCGTGGGCTCCAAGGAAGGTAGCCTTAACGATAGCCGGGACGGCCGAGCCGATGCGTCTGATGACCCTTAGCATTTTAAGCTCGTCTGAGGGCCTTAGACCATATCCGCTCTTTATCTCGAGGGTGGCTGTTCCTTTAGAAAGTACCTCACGGACACGGACCATGCTTTGCTCGAAAAGATCGTCTTCGGAGGTGTCGTGAAGAACATCGGAAGAGTTCAGAATACCGCCGCCGCGGGCTGCGATTTGCTCGTAAGTGAGCCCTGCGAGCTTGTCTAGGAACTCGCCTTCGCGGCTCCCCGCGTAGACAAGATGTGTGTGGGAATCGCAGAAGGCCGGCATCACCAGACCTCCCTGGGCGTCGATGAGCTCAGAGTCGGCTGGCACCTCTCCAGTGCCGAAATCGGTAATCACGCCATCCTTAATCTGAATCCACGCGTTGTGTAGTACGCCGAAATCCTTCATCTCGGAGCCCTTTAAAAGCCGGACTCCGGAAGGCGCTATACCTGCAAGCTCTCCGATGTTGAAAATAATCATTTGATGTAGAGATTATCTCTGATAAACTGAATCGACTTCTCAATATAAGGATGCATATAAGTATCGTTTCCGATGAAGGGAACAACCTTACGGTAGTCTTCGAAGATACGCTCCAGAAGAGGAGAAGACTTGAGAGGCCGGCGGAACTCCAGAGCCTGGGCGGCGTTGAACAGCTCGATCGCCAGAACTGTCTCTACGTTGTCTACAACGCGGGCGAGTTTGGTAGCGGAGTTCGAGCCCATCGAGACGTGGTCTTCCTGGCCCTGGGAAGAAGGGATAGAGTCGCAGGAAGCCGGCCAGCAGAGGCCCTTGTTCAGGGAGACTATCGATGCTGCGGTATACTGAGGGATCATGAAGCCGCTGTTCAGACCAGGGTTGACGACCAGGTACTTGGGCAGTCCGCGGTGGCCGTGGATAAGCTGGTAGGTACGCCGCTCGGAGATCGAAGCGAGCTCGGACATTGCGATGGCGAGGGTGTCCATCGGGATGGCGATAGGCTCGCCGTGGAAATTGCCGGCTGAGATGATCATATCCTCGTCCGGGAAGATGTTGGGGTTGTCGGTGGCCGAGTTGATTTCGTTCTCGATGACCGAGTTGACGTAGAAGATGTTGTCTTTGACTGCGCCGTGGACCTGGGGGATGCAGCGGAAGCTGTACGGGTCCTGGACGTGTTCCTTCGGGCGGCCAATGAGTTCGCTGCCCTGGAGTATCTCGATAAAACGCTTGCCGGTCAGGATCTGTCCGATGTGGGGGCGGAGCTGGTGAGTCAGCGGCAGGAACGGCTCGATACGGCCGTCGTATGCGTCCAGGGACATCGCTCCGATAAGGTCGGCCCACCGGGAGAGGCGGGCGCTCTTGATGATGGCCCAGACGGCGTGGGCGCTCATAAACTGGGTTCCGTTGAGCAGGGCGAGGCCTTCCTTGGATTGGAGGGTAATAGGCTCCCAACCCTTCTCGGCCCATACTTCTGCCGACGGACGGATCTTGCCCTTGTAGAGGACTTCGCCAAGGCCGATAAGCGGCAGGCTGAGGTGGGCCAGGGGGGCGAGATCGCCGGACGCGCCGAGCGAACCCTGCTGGTAGACTACCGGAATTACGTCCTCGTTGAACATATCGATAAGGCGCTGGATGGTTGCGAGCTGGACGCCGGAATGTCCGTAGGAAAGGCTCTGGGCCTTCAGGAAGAGCATCAGCTTTACGATCTCGGGACGGACGGTCTCGCCTGCGCCGCAGGCGTGTGAGACTACCAGGTTGTACTGGAGCTGGGACAGCTCGTCTGAAGGAATCGTAACGTTGTAGAGCGAACCGAAGCCGGTAGTAATTCCGTAGATCGGATTCTGGGGATCCTTCATCTTTTCGTCCAGGTAGCGGCGACACTTTACGACCGCCTCCTTCGACTCTTCGCTGAGGGCTATCTTGGAATGGGAATCAAATATCTCTTTCAGCTTTTCCAGCGAAAGGCGTTCTTTAGAAATATAATGTATCATAGTACAGACTTTATAAGTTCTGCATCAGCCTCGTTGGGCAGGGTTATTTTCAGTTCGGGTGTACGGGCCATCTCGCGCTCCGCCGCGAAACGGGCGGCCTCATTGCGGGCCCAGCTGCGGCGGGCGATCCCGTTATTGACGTCCCAGAACAGCATCTCGCGGATGTGGCGGTCGCTATCCTCGCTGCCGTCGATCACCATTCCGAATCCGCCGTTTATCACTTCGCCCCAGCCTACTCCGCCGCCGTTGTGGATCGAAACCCAGGTAGCGCCGCGGAAGCTGTCGCCGATCACATTCTGAACCGCCATATCGGCAGTAAAGCGGGAGCCATCGTAGATATTGGAAGTCTCACGGAAGGGGGAGTCCGTTCCCGAGACGTCGTGGTGGTCGCGGCCGAGAACCACGGGGCCCTTGAGGCGGCCGGCCTTGATCGCCTCGTTGAAGGCGAGCGCGATTTCGGTCCTGCCCTGGCAGTCGGCGTAGAGGATGCGGGCCTGCGAGCCTACTACGAGGCGATTCCTGCCGGCCTCCTCTATCCAATGGATATTGTCGCGCATCTGGCCGGCGATCTCTTCGGGCGCGCTCGCGGCAATCCTGCCGAGCACCTCCATCGCCAGCTTGTCGGTCAGCTCAAGGTCTGAAGGATCTTCGCTGAGACACACCCACCTGAACGGGCCGAACCCATAGTCGAAATACATCGGGCCCATAATATCCTGGACATACGAAGGATAGCGGAACGAGCCGTCTTCGCGCAGAACGTCCGCCCCGGCGCGCGAGCTCTCAAGCAGGAACGCGTTCCCATAATCGAAGAAGTACATACCACGCCCGGCCAGCCGGTTTATAGCGGCGACCTGCCTCCGGAGCGAAGCCTGAACCGCCTCCTTGAAGCGCTCGGGCTCTTCGGCCATCATCCGCTTGCTCTCTTCGAGGGAATAGCCTACCGGGTAATAGCCTCCTGCCCACGGATTATGGAGCGAGGTCTGGTCAGAGCCCAGATCGACCCTTATCCCTTCGTCTGCCAGCCTTTCCCAGAGGTCCACGACATTGCCTACATACGCCAGCGAAACGGGCTTTCGGGCCTTTACGGCCTCACGTATGCGGGGAATCAGCTCGTCCAGCGAATCGTGGAGCTCGTCCACCCATCCCTGGTCATAGCGCTTTCGGGCCGCGAGGGGGTTGATTTCCGCTGTCACGGACACGACCCCGGCGATGTTGCCCGCCTTCGGCTGCGCGCCGCTCATGCCGCCCAAGCCGGCGGTTACGAAAAGCAGTTGACGATAGTCACCCCCGACCTGATCGGGGGTCTTAGATGGCCGATCGGAGTCGGCCATGACATTCTTCGCCAGCACTTTCCTTGCGGCGTTCATTACGGTGATGGTGGTTCCGTGGACTATGCCCTGAGGGCCGATATACATATATGATCCGGCGGTCATCTGGCCGTACTGGCTTACGCCGAGAGCGTTGAAACGCTCCCAGTCGTCCGGCTTACTGTAATTGGGGATGACCATTCCGTTTGTAACTACTACCCTGGGGGCGTCTTTGTGGGAGGGGAAGAGTCCGAGCGGATGTCCGGAGTACATCACGAGCGTCTGCTCGTCTGTCATAGTAGCAAGGTACTGCATTACCAGGCGGTATTGCGCCCAGTTCTGGAAGATGGCTCCGTTGCCTCCGTAGATAATCAGTTCGTGGGGATGCTGGGCTACCCTGGGATCCAGGTTGTTCTGGATCATAGCCATAATGCCTGCCGCCTGCTTCGAGCGGGCGGGGTATTCGTCTACCGGGCGGGCGTACATTTCGTAGCTCGGGCGGAAGCGGTACATATAGATACGGCCGTAGTCCTTCAGCTCCTGAGCGAACTCCTTTGCGAGTAGTTTGTGGTGTTTTTCAGGGAAGTAGCGAAGAGCATTTCTGATCGCGAGGACCTTTTCCTCTTTTGTCAGGATGTCTTTTCGGCGTGGGGCGTGGTTGACCCCGGGGTCATAAGGCTGCAGCGCAGGTAATTCTGCCGGGATGCCTTGAAGTATTTCTTCTTTAAAGGTCATAAGTTTATGCTATGTGGGCGTTGACTTCGGCGAGGACCTCGTCCTGGAGGTTCTGGGCCTCACGCTCGATTTCTTCTGCACGGGCGAGCAGGGGAGCAGCGGAATCGCGGTCCTTAAGGCCGGCGGCGTTGATCCTGACGTTGAGGGCGGCGCCGCGTACTGCCGCGAGGGCGGACAGGGCTGCTACTCCGGCGTCTGAGGCCGAGGCGCTCAGACCCTTCCGGGCGACTTCGAGGGCGAGCGGCAGGACCTTCAGCGCCGCCTCCATCGTACGCAGAGGTACGCTGGCAGCGTTGAGGGTCGCGGCTTCGATAGCAGCGGCGCGCGCTGCTTTTTCTTCGGCCGACTCCTTCGGAAGACCGAAGGCGTTCATAATTGCATCGAAAGCGGCGGTGTCTTCGTCTACAAGCGCGGTAAGTTCTGTGACGAGCGCCTGGCCTTTCTCCGCTATGTCGGAGAACTCCTTCCAGCGCTCGTCCCAGCCGCGTTTGTGGGACGAGAGGTTAGCGACCATCGTCGCGAGGCCGGCGCCGAGCGCGCCCATATAGGCGGCAACCGAGCCGCCGCCGGGGGCGGGCGCCTCCGAGGCCGCCAGCGCCGCGAAATCTTTGAGGGTCATCCTGACGAGCTTCTCCTTGCGGGCCATCTCCTCGGGATCCTCCATCAGATATTCTATAACCTTCTCGCGGGGATTAAACGGGCAGAGGTCGTCCAGAGACATCGACTTGACGGCGATTTTCAGGATTTCGTCTTCGGAGATACCGAGCGAACGCTGCTGGCGCTCGAGGTAGAACTTACCCGCATCAAGGAGAACCTTCTTCGGAACGAGACCGACTATCTCCGCGCCGGTGACGCGAAGACCTCTCGCTGCCGCCGCGCGGCAAACTTCTTCAAATGCGACGTGGAGCGGAGTGGCTTCGATGTCAGTTATGTTCATCGATACCTGAGCGATGCCGTATTCGTCTATATACCAGCCGATTGCCTTGCAGCCTTTAAGGGTCCCGGGTATCCAGATCTGCTCGCCGTCTGCATCCTTCAGAAGAGCTCCGGTAAGCGATCCTCCTTCGCGGGCCTTGCGGCCTTTTTCGCGAACGTCGAAGGCGACTGCCATCGCGCGGCGGGTAGAAGTAGTATTGAGATTGAAATTCACGGCTACAAGGAAGCCGCGTGCTCCTACATTAGTCGCACCGGTCTTCGCCGCTCTCTCATCGAATGTTCCTCCAAAGTCGGGCCTCCTTTCGGGATCTGCCATCTTTTCCGGAAGAGCCTCATACTCGCCCGCGCGGCAGACCGCCAGGTTCTTTCGCTCGGGTTTGTAGGCGGCCGCTTC
>JAEESD010000084.1 GCA_016286145.1 Bacteroidales bacterium
CTTGCGGAGGACGGTGTCGACCATAATCGGAGTACCGATCATAATCGAAGCGTAAGTTCCGATAACGATACCGAGGCAAAGAGCCACCGAGAGACCGCGGATAGACTCGCCGCCGAAGATCGCGATAGCGAGCATCGGGAGGAGGGTCGAGACCGAGGTGTTCACCGTACGGGTGAGGGTAGCGTTGAGAGCCTTGTTGACGGTGTCCTTGAAGTCATCGTTCGGATGGAGCATCAGGTTCTCACGGATACGGTCGAAGATAACCACGTTGTCGTTGATGGCGTAACCGATAATCGTAAGGATTGCGGCGATGAACGTCTGGTCAACGTCGAGGTTGAACGGAAGGATACCCGAGAAGAACGAGAAGAATCCGATGATGATGATGGCGGTGTGGGCCAGCGAAACAACGCCGCCGAGACCCCAGGCCCAGCCCTTGAACCTCCAGGCGATGTAGCCGAAGATTACGAGGAGGGCGATGATAACAGCGATGATAGCGTTGCGCCTGATATCGCTTGCGATCGATGCGCCGACCTTGTCGGAACTGATGATACCGTTGGGATTCTCGAGAGTAGAGGTGAACTCGGAGAAGCTTACGGGCTCGGAATAGAATCCGTTCAGAGCCTCATAGAGCATTCCTTCGATTTCAGCGTCTACTGTAGAAGACTCATCCTTGTACTTGTAGGAAGTTGTAACCTTCATCTGGCTGTCTCCACCATACTGCTTGACCTCGACAGAAGCGTTGCCGATAGTCTCGTCTGCTGCTACTGCTGCGTCGAAGACCTTGACGGTCGCTGCGCGGACCTCCTCGGCTACGACGGGCTTGTCGAAGCGAACGATGTAGGTACGGCCGCCGGTGAAGTCAACACCGTAGGTGAATCCCTTGAAGAAGATCGAGCAGAGGGCGAGAACGATAACGGTACCGGAGATGATGTAGGACCATTTGCGTGCGCCGATGAAGTTGACCTTCGTGTTCTTGAGGAAGTTCTTGGTGAGGTTGTTCTCGAAGGTGACGTTCTTACCCTTGCTGACACGGTCGTCGAAGATGATCCTGGTGATGAAGATCGAGGTGATCACCGAAGTAACGATACCGATGATGAGGGTAGTAGCGAAGCCCTGGATAGGACCTGAACCGAAGATGAAGAGAACGATACCGGTAAGCATTGTAGTTACCTGGCCGTCGATAATGGCGGAGTATGCGTTCTGATATCCGTCGTGGATAGCCTTGCTCAGGCCCTTGCCGGCCTTGAGCTCTTCCTTGACGCGCTCATAGATAATAACGTTCGCATCCACAGCCATACCCAGCGTCAGGATTAGACCCGCGATACCGGGGAGGGTAAGGGTTGCACCGAAAGCGGCGAGTGTTCCGAAGAGGAATACGACGTTGGTGATAAGCGCTACGTCTGCAACGAGACCTGCTCCCTGATAGAAGAAGATCATGTACAGAAGAACGAGGATGAAAGCGATGATGAAGGAGATAAGACCTGCCCTGATAGACTCAGCACCGAGGGAAGGACCTACGACCTGCTCCTGGACGATAGTTGCAGGGGCGGGAAGCTTACCGGACTTAAGGACGTTGGTAAGGTCGGTTGCCTCTTCGATGTCGAAGTTACCGCTGATCTCGGAGTTACCTCCGGTGATCTCGGTATTGACGACAGGGTAAGAGTAGACGGTACCGTCGAGGACGATAGCGATCTGCCTTCCGATGTTGTCCTTGGTAAGGCGGGCCCAGATGTTGGCACCTTCTGCGTTCATGGACATGGAGACGGTGGGAGCACCGGTTCCACGCTGGTTGTTGTACGAAACGCGGGCGTCGGTAACTACGCTACCGTCCAGAGGGGCCTTGCCGTCGCGGGAGCTGACCTTGATGGCGACGAGCTCATAGACATTGTCCACGGCCACGTGTTCGGTGGGCTTCACCGACCACATAGGACGGAACTCGGCAGGGAAGATGTCGGCGGTCTCCTTGAGGAGAGCGTTGACCCTGGCCGTATCTACGGCGTTTGCATAACCGATCAGAGCGCCCTGACGCGACTGCGACGGGGTGAGGACTGCGAAGAGGGGGTTAGCCTTCTTGTAGGCCTCGAGCTCGGCGTTGGATCCCTTCTGCTGGGCGAGCTCCTGCTCCACTACGTCGTCCGAAGCGGCAGCCTTCTCGGCTACTGTCTCGGAGCTGGCGAGCTGTGCGAGGGTCTCGTTAGCCTCTTCGAGGTAAGGGAGAATCTCCGAGTTCTCGAAGGTTGTCCAGAACTCGAGGGAAGCGGTTCCCTGGAGGAGTTTACGAACACGCTCAGGCTCTTTTACGCCCGGGAGTTCGATGAGGATACGTCCGGTATTTCCAAGCCTCTGGATGGAGGGAGCGGCAACGCCGAAACGGTCGATACGGTTACGGAGAACATTGAAGGAGTTAGCCACTGCGGCCTCCGCATCCTCGCGGATCACCGAGATAACTTCGTCGTCTGTGCTGTCCGGCTTGATGCGGTCACGCATCTCGTATGTACCGAATACCTGAGCGAGCCTCTGGCCATTGGAAACCTCTTTCCAAGCCTCTGCGAAGAGGGTGATGAAGTCTCCACGGCTGCTGACCGAACGCTCCTTGGCAAGGGCGAGAGCCTGGTTGAACTCAGGGGTGTGTTCGCCAGCGAGGGCCTTTACGAGGTCCTCGAGCTGAACCTGCAGCATGACGTTCATACCGCCCTTGAGGTCAAGGCCGAGGTTGATTTCCTTTGCCTTTACATCTTTGTAAGTTTGTCCGAAATAAACTTTTTCTGAAGAGATGGAGTCTGTGTACCATCTGCTCTGATGCTTCCTGACAGAATCAAGCGCATAGGCCTGATCCTCAGCAGCAACTTTCGACAGGTCGAACGCCTCCACAGCCTTCTCTGCATACTTGTCTGCCTTCTTTTCCATAATGCCGGTGACGGCGGTGAAGGAGAGCTGCCATACGCAGGCAAGGGCGAGGAGAATCGCTACGAGTCTGATTGCGCCTTTACTTTGCATAATTTTTGGTAGTATTTTTGATTATTATTTGTTTCGTTCGCAAATGAGCCCGCAAATTTAACAAAATTTTCACACAAAGAAAGGACTAATCATCTTATTTGCTATTTTTGTAGTCTATACCACATAGAGAAATGAAAGGGCTGGGTATAAAATCTCTCTTCGTGCTGACGCTTCTGGCGCTGGCTTCCCCGCTCTTTTTTGCAGTGGCTGCTCCTCCTCCCTCTAAGATCAAAGCGGTCCCCAGAGGCCCCTTGTCTCCGCGCGACAGCCTGTGGCTGAAGATGGTTTCAGACTCGTCTCTGGTAATCCTGCCTGAAGTCATAGATACCACAGTTTCCTACGAGGAGGTCTACAAAGCATATATGGATAGCGTACAGAGGGCCCGCAGGATTGCGGATAGCCTGATGATACGCCAGGACAGCATTATCAGGGCCCAGCAGCTGGCAGACAGCCTTGCAAAGGCGCGCCAGGACAGTCTTGAGCGAGTAGCCGCGACAATAGACGAACTGGTCCAGAAAGGCAACGACTTCAGCGAACTGTACTATTTCGCCAAGGCGTATGAGTATTTCTCCCAGGCGGAAAACCTGTGTTCTGATCCCGAGTTCAAGGCCGCAATTGCGGCGAACCGCAAACAGTGTGACTACGCGCGCAACCATATCCAGAAGATTCCGGACCTTAAGGTGGTGGCAAGAGCGCTGTTCAGCGCAGACGACTTCTTCCTCTATTA
The DNA here is from genome assembly GCA_016286145.1 of Bacteroidales bacterium. Taxonomy (GTDB): domain Bacteria; phylum Bacteroidota; class Bacteroidia; order Bacteroidales; family UBA932; genus Cryptobacteroides. The sequence goes on from JAEESD010000084.1 coordinate 3,725, forward strand.
CCCCCTGCCGGATAAGTCGTGGAGACCAGTGGTTGGCGCCCCGGCGGTTTATTATACCGGAACGGAATCGGTCATTCACCTCAATCGTGACCGTTCGCTGGATATGATCTATCCCATGTACGACGGCGACAGGATGTACTTTGCCTCGAAGAACCTGCCCGGTTTCGGAGGATACGACCTGTATTACTCAGACTGGGATGAGGACCTGGGAGAGTGGGGAGAGCCTAAGAATATGGGCTTCCCGTACAACTCCCCTTACGACGACTTCCTGTTCATGAAGACAGACGACGGTCAGTTCAGCGTCTTCGCCTCCAACCGCGGCCTTAGCCAGGACGGCGAGGATGTCCATGTCTACGTCATCAAGAATTCGGGCAACACGACATATCGCGCGGTAGGCAAGCCCAAGGAACTCGCCCAGATTGCGGAGCTCGCGCCCAATGTCGAGGACAGTTCCCACGAACCAGGCGGAGACGCCCTTCAGAACCAATATCAGCAGGCAGTGGAAAATGAGCAGGCTCTCCGGGCCAGGCTTGATTCCGTATCGCCTGAAGAGCGTCCTACCGTTCAGGAAGAACTGAACGCCGTCCTTGCCGAAAAGGCCAGGCTGGAGGAGCAGATACTCAACCGCGAATCCTCATCACACGGAATGGGTGCCGGCGTCCCCGTAACGGGTGTTGAGGGCTCTTTCCCCTTCACAAAGAAATCATACGGACCAACAATCAAAATAATATTCGACGACTAATATGACTCCTACCCTCATTATCATTACGCTCGTCCTCGTCGGCATCCTGATGATGCTTATCGAGTTCCTCCTGACCCCCGGAATGGGTTTTGCCGGTATTATCGGCCTTGCTTCGTTCGTGGGCGCATGTGTATATGCTTTCATAGTGGAAGGCACTCAGACCGGAACCATCGTCACTGCGGTGGTCGCCGTTATCGTAATTATCCTTTTTATCTGGATGCTCAGAGGAAAGACCTGGAAGAAGCTGGAGCAGCAGGAACAGATAGACGTCAAGACAAACACCGAAGTAGAGAAAGTCAAGGTCGGCGACAAGGGAGTCACCCTCAGCCGTCTTGTTCCTATCGGAAAGGTGAAATTCGACGGTGTCTCCTGTGAGGTCCACAACGCCGACGGCTCGTTCGTGGATCCCGGTGTCGAGGTCGAAGTTACAGCCGTAGAAGACAACGAAGTATTTGTAAAACCAATTAAATAACAGCCATATGACCCAAATTATCATCTGGGCCGCGATTATCATAGTCGGCCTTATCATCTTACTCTGGTTCTTCCCGGTACCTCTTTGGTTCCAGGCTATCCTCTCGGGTGTCCGCGTGAGCCTCATCCACCTGGTGCTTATGCGCTGGAGGGGAGTAAACCCCACCACTATCGTGATGGCTCTCATCACCGGAACAAAGGCAGGCCTTACCCTCAAAGCCAACGAGCTCGAAGCCCACTACCTCGCTAAGGGAAACGTCTCCAAGGTCGTCATGGCTCTTATTTCGGCCAACAAGGCCAATATTCCCCTCGACTTCAAGATGGCTGCTGCGATTGATCTCGCCGGCCGCGACGTTTTCGAAGCAGTCCAGATGTCCGTCAACCCCAAGGTCATCAACACTCCCCCCGTTACGGCTGTTGCAAAAGACGGTATCCAGCTTATCGCAAAGGCCAGGGTCACCGTCCGCGCCAACATCAAGCAGCTCGTCGGCGGCGCCGGAGAAGAGACCGTTCTCGCCCGTGTAGGCGAGGGTATCGTCTCCTCGATCGGCTCAGCCGAGTCCCATAAAGAAGTTCTCGAGAACCCGGATTCCATCAGTAAGGTCGTGCTCGGCAAGGGCCTCGACGCCGGAACGGCCTTCGAGATTCTCTCGATCGATATCGCAGACATAGACGTAGGTAAGAACATCGGCGCAGTCCTTCAGATGGACCAGGCAGACGCAGACAAGAACATCGCGCAGGCGCGCGCAGAGGAGCGCCGAGCGATGGCAGTCGCGCTCGAACAGGAGATGAAGGCGAAGGCGCAGGAAGCGCGCGCCCAGGTCATCGAGGCCGAGGCTCAGGTTCCGCTCGCGATGGCGGAGGCTTTCAGAAACGGCAATCTCGGCATCATGGACTATTACAGGATGAAGAACATCCAGGCCGATACCGAGATGCGCGAAACTATCGCTAAAGACTAAGCGAATCTGTTACTATCCTTTATAAGGCCTTCGATCTGCACCCGCAGTTCGGAGGCTTTGTCATTGTTAATGTTGCCAGATGTAAAGATTTTCGGTACACTAAATAAGTGTATTATTTGAAAAAAATATTTATATATTTGCGCAGACAAACATACAGATGCAGATTGTTTTCACTAAGGATTATTTGTCTGACTTGTACTATGGACGAACTTCAGGTAAGAAACATCGGTTTCAGCCTGAAGTGATAAAGAAGTACATTAAAGTAGTTAATATCCTGAAACAAGCCGGGTCCGTCGAAGACTTGTTCCCTTTCGTTTCATTGAATTACGAGCGATTAATAGGAGATAAGGCTGGCCTTGAATCCGTAAGGGTGACAGACAGGTATCGTTTAGAGATCAAGACCAGCAAGATGTCAGATGAGACAGTTGTAACGATCTGCAGCATTATCGAACTATCGAATCATTATAGGTAATATGGCACACACAACTTTCAATGCAACTCATCCCGGCGAGGTTATCAAAGATGAACTTATTGCCAGAGGTATTCCGCAGAAGGCTTTTGCCGAATGTATCGGAGTGCCATACACGATGTTCAATGACATCGTCAATGAAAGGCGTCCGCTTTCTGCTACCGTCGCGCTCTATGTCGAAACGGCATTGGGTATATCCGCCGACCTGCTGATGGGACTGCAAGCTGATTATACTATGCAAAAAGCAAGAAACGACGTCGATATACAGCGTCGTTTGAGAAAGGTTCACCCCTATGTATCGCCGGCTCTATCCTAAATACCTTCCACTATCCTTTATAAGGCCTTCGATCTGCACCCGCAGTTCGGGGGCTTTTTCAGAGTTCAGCACCGAAAGCGGGAGGGGGAAGCG
>JAEESD010000009.1 GCA_016286145.1 Bacteroidales bacterium
TGCATATTTCCGGGGGCGAGGGTACCGTCGAAATCGTAGATAAGCGCTACAATTGGTTTTTTCATTTCACCAATTATTTAAAAGTTTCGCCACAAATATCGTAATAATTCGCCACATACCCACACGCAGGTTTGGCAAAAAATCGAGTCAAAATTATTTTTGCTATCGCAAAAAAACCAAACCTATATGTCGAAATATCCGCACTATCTGGAAAGTCTCCAGAACGCAACACGAAAGTATTGGAACAAAACAGCCCTCCACACTATGGGCGGCGACTCCTTTACCTACGGCCAGATGGCTGTCCAGGTAGAGAAATTCCACCTCGCATTCGAAGCCCTCGGATTCAAGAAGGGCGATAAAATAGCTCTATACGCAGCAAACGGCGCCCGTTGGGGAATGGCCTATATGGCAGTCAATACCTACGAGACGGTTATCGTTCCGCTCCTCGCCGACTTCACCCCCGCAAACGCTGCATTCCTTGTCGACCATTCCGAGGCCCTTGCCCTCTTCACCAACAAGGCTAAATGGGAAAAGATGCCTCTCGACAAGATGCCCAAGCTCCGCATCGCGATCGATGTGGATACATGGGAGTGTCTCTGGGCCAAGGACGCGAAGACAGAGAAAGCCTACGCGAAAATGGAAAGCCTCTTCGAGGAGAAATGGAAAGGCAACTTCGGTCCCGAAAATGTAGTCTACCCTACAGACAACATGGACGATCTTTCGACCATCAACTATACCTCCGGCTCAACCGGCGACCCGAAGGGCGTAATGCTTACATACCGCAACTTCAGCGCGAATGTAGACTATGACCAGCGCTTCATGCCCGCCGGCGACAAGATAGTCTCGATGCTCCCGATGGCCCATATGTACGGCCTCGTTATCGAGTTCATCTACCCGCTCGCCAATGGAACCGGAATCTACTGGCTCGGCAAGGCCCCGACTCCCGCTACCCTCCTCAAGGCCTTCCAGGAAGTCAAGCCCTACCTGCTCGTGACCGTTCCGCTCGTAATGGAGAAGATCTACAAGAGCAAGCTTAAGCCTACCCTCGACAAGCCCATCGTGAAGGTGCTCACCAAGATCCCCGGCATCAATACCATCATCTACAAGAAAGTTCGCGAGGGTCTCGTTCAGGCCTTCGGAGGCAATGTCCAGGAATACATCATGGGAGGCGCCGCCCTCAACCCTGAGGTCGACCGCCTGTTCAAGAAGATCAAGCTCCCTTATGTAGTAGGCTACGGAATGACCGAAGGCTGCCCGCTGCTCGCCTACTCCGGCTGGAGAAACTACATCCCCGGTTCTTGCGGCCGCCCCGTCGACATCAACGACATCCGGATCGACTCCGAGGATCCTCAACACATCGCCGGCGAGATCCAGGTCAAGGGCGACAACATCTGCATCGGTTACTACAAGAATCCCGAGGCCACAGCCAATGCCTTTACCGACGACGGTTACCTCCGGACGGGCGATCTCGGAATCATGGCCAAAGACGGCACCATCTTCATCAAGGGCCGCTCTAAGGCTCTCATCCTTACCGCCAACGGCCAGAACGTCTACCCCGAGGAGCTGGAGGCCATTATCAATTCCCAGCCTTACGTTTCGGAGTCTGTCGTAGTAGACCGTGCCGGCAAGATCGTAGGTCTCGTCTACCTCGATCAGGACGCAATAAAGAACGCCGGACTCGACGAGGAAGCGATCTCCGACATCCCTGAGAACATCAGGCTCGCCACCAACAGACATCTCCCCGGCTACAGCCAGATCGCCAAGATCGAGATTGTCCTCGAGCCGTTTGCAAAGACTCCCAAGATGTCTATCAAACGCTTCCTTTACAAATAATCTGACAAATTGTCACTGGAATAGAAATTGCGTTTTTCTCCTGCAGAAAGACGCAATTTATTTGTTATGGAAAAGACAAAAGGAAATATCGGAGTAACCACCGAGAATATCTTCCCGGTAATCAAACAGTTTCTTTACAGCGACCACGAAATCTTCCTACGCGAGCTGGTAGCCAACGCAGTTGACGCATCTCAGAAGATGAAGACCCTCGCCAGTACAGGCGAGTTCTCCGGCGAACTTGGAGAGATGAAAGTGACAGTAGAACTGGACGAAAAAGGAAAGACACTGAAGATTACCGACCGTGGTATAGGTATGACCGCAGAAGAGGTCGACAAATATATCAACCAGATAGCTTTCTCCTCTGCAGGGGAGGTTCTTGAGAAATATAAGGATCAAGCGAGCGGAATAATCGGCCATTTCGGTCTGGGATTCTACTCCGCTTTTATGGTTTCCTCCAAGGTCACCATCGAGAGCCTGAGTTGGAAAGAAGGCAGCAAACCGGTATTCTGGAGCTGCGACGGCTCGCCGGAATTTGAGATGAACGAGTGTGTGCGCTCCGAGCGCGGAACTACCGTAACCCTGTATCTGGACGGCGATAGCGAGGAGTTTGCCTCCAAGGGCCGTATCGAGAGCCTGCTCCACAAATACTGCAAGTTTATGCCTATCCCCGTAGTCTTCGGAAAGAAGACGGAGTGGAAAGACGGCAAGAGTGTCGAGACAGACCAGGACAATGTCATAAACTCAATAGAGCCTATCTGGACCAAGGCCCCTTCCGAGCTTAAGGACGAAGACTACCTCAACTTCTACCACGCTCTTTATCCAATGGAAGAGGATCCTATGTTCTATATCCACCTCAACGTAGACTATCCGTTTACTCTTACGGGTGTCCTCTACTTCCCCAAGATCAAGGAGAGGATGGCAATAGATAAGAACAAGATCCAGCTCTACTGCAACCAGATGTTCGTCACTGACCACGTAGACAATATCGTCCCTGACTTCCTTACCCTTCTCCACGGTGTAATCGACTCCCCGGACATCCCGCTGAATGTAAGCCGCAGCTACCTCCAGTCAGACGCGAATGTCAAGAAAATCAGCACCTATATCACCAAGAAAGTAGCCGACAGGCTCGAACAGATATTCAAGGAGCAGCGCGAAACCCTCGAAGAGAAGTGGGACAACATCAAACTTTTCATCGAGTATGGAATGCTCTCAGACGAGAAGTTCTGCGAAAGGGCTGTAGAATTCGCCCTCTTGAAAGATGTTGACGGAAAGTATTACAGCTTCGATGAGTACCGTAAGGCTGTCGAGGAAACTCAGACAGACAAGGATAAGAAGGTTGTCTTCCTCTATGCGACAGATACCGAGAAACAGTACTCCGCGATCGAGGCAGCAAAGAACCTGGGCTACAACGTCCTTCTGATGGACTGCGAACTCGACTCACACTTTGTCGGTCTTCTCGAACAGAAGATAAAGGATGTCCGCTGCGCCCGCGTAGATTCCGACTCCGCTTCCCGCCTTATCCCGAAGGAAGATGAGATTAAACCTACGATGAGCGAGGAAGACAGCAAGACTCTCTCCGAGCTCTTCAAGGGAGCCCTTCCCGAAGGTCCGGAATGGACAGTAGAGGCGGCCAATCTTGGGGAAGACGGCGAGCCCGTCCTTATTACCCAGAATGAGTTTATGCGCCGTTACCGCGAGATGTCCTCCATCGGCGGCGGAATGAACTTCTACGGTTCGATGCCCCAGATGTACGATGTGAAGGTAAATATGGAGAACCCTGTAATCGCAAAGATATGGGGAGACCGCGAGAATACTTCTGATCTCCTCCATCAGGTAGTCGACCTCGCCCTGCTCTCCAACGGCCTTCTGACCGGCAAAGCCCTGGCAGAGTTCATCGCCCGCAGCGCCGAACTGTTGAAGAAATAAATATCTGCGAAATCGATTTTTTGCGTATCTTAGCGCAAATACGCATTTGAACCGATGAAACGTCTTTTCATACATATTGTCGCGGTAATCGTCGTCTCGGTTGCCGCGATATTTGCTGCTAAGGCCGCTGTTGATTTAAACGCCGCCCGCAAGGATTACATAGACAAGTACTCCGCCCTTGCTATCTCGGAGATGGAAAGGTCCGGCGTACCTGCCTCGATTACCCTGGCCCAGGGTCTCTTGGAGTCTGGAGCCGGCCGCTCTACCCTTGCGACTAAAGCCCACAATCACTTCGGCATCAAATGCGGCAAAGCATGGACGGGAAGTAAGACTTATCATGACGACGATGCTCCCCAGGAATGTTTCCGCTCGTATACTAAAGACGAAGACTCCTTCAAGGATCACTCCGATTTCCTGCGCTATTACGACCGCTACAAATTCCTTTTCGACCTCGAGGTTACGGATTATAAAGGTTGGTGTTACGGTCTTAAACAGGCCGGCTACGCTACCGACCCCAACTACGCGACTAAACTTATCAGTCTTATCGAGGAGTATGACCTCTGCAGCTACGATAAGGGTACTGTCGTAAAGATCAAGTCTCCGGACGAACTCGAGAAGGCGGTTATAATGCCTACAAACTACGACGAACAGTTCCGCTTCTCTCTCGAGCGTACGATATATCAGAAAAACGGTGTAGCTTGTATTTACTCCGTCGCGGGTGATACCTTCGACTCGATTGCCCTTATCTACGATCTCTTCCCCCGCGAAATCCTCCGCTTCAACGATCTCAAAGAACCCGTGGAGCTCCTTCCCGGAACCCTCGTGTATATTCAGGCTAAGAAAAGTAAAGCTGCCAAGGGCCTCGACAAATACATAGTAAGCGAGGACGGCGAGTCGCTACGCGAGATCAGTCAGCGCTTCGCGGTCAAGATGCGCAGCATCGAGAAGCGCAACAAGCTTAAGAAAGGGGTACCTCTTGTAAAAGAGCAGGAACTGAAACTAAGGTAAACAGTGACGACAAAAAAGAAGCACTCAGGCATCTGGCGCGTCATATTGATCGCCGCTCTCGCCGTCGCGTTCTTCGGAGCGCTTCAGGCGTGGGGATGGTTGCGCAACAACCGTCTCCCGGCCTTCTACGGAGATGCCGAGGTCTACGTCACCCCTAATACTACCCCGGAAGATGTTATCGCCCAAATTAAATCCCAGACAGGAATCCGCTGGGAGGAGGCGCTTCGCGAGGTTTTCAAGCAGAAACAGGTAGAAAAATACATCACTCCCGGACATTACACCGTAAAAGCCGGACACTCCTGTGTATATGTAGCCAGAATGCTCAACAACAGCTGGCAGTCTCCCGTAAAACTTACGATAGGCGGGGGTCTGCGCCTCAAGAGCGAAATCGCGGCATCGATAGGGCGCCAGATGAGGGTGGATTCAGCCGAGGTTGCGCGCGCTCTGAACGACGAAGTGTTCCTCAGCAAGTTCGGTTTCAATCCTACCAGCGTCCTGCTGATGATAATCCCGGACACTTATGAAATCTACTGGGACGCTACAATTACAGACATCTTCACTCTTTTCAAGAAAGAATACGACAAATTCTGGAACGACGAAAGAAAAGCCAAGGCGAGAGCCCTGAGGCTCACCCCTTCCCAGGTCGGCGTCTTCGCTTCCATCATCGCCTGCGAATCCAACTACATCCCCGAGTACACCAAACTCGCCGGAGTATATATCAACCGTTTCCGTAAGGGAATGAGGCTTCAGGCCTGTCCTACAGTAGCCTACTGCTTCGATTTTAAGCCCCACAGAATCCTCCAGAAACATCTTAAGGTGGATTCTCCCTACAACACTTACAAGCACCTCGGCCTCCCTCCGGGACCGATCTGCTGTCCTTCAAAAGCCGCTATTGACGCAGTACTCAACGCAGATGTCGCCTCTGGATATCTGTACTTCTGTGCCAGTACCGCCTTTGACGGCACCAATGTCTTCTCAAAGACTTACGCAGAACACCAGAAAAAGGCCCGTGCATATCAGCAGGCCTTAGACGCTCAGAAGAAGTAGTATGGAAGATCTTGTAAGCAGAGCCCGGGAAGTGGCTGTGTCCATTCTCGGAAATGAAGTCCGCCACAACGGCGATCCTTTCATCAATCACCCGGACGGAGTCGCGGCTATTGTCCGCGACGAGATCGGTCTGCCCGAAGAGTGTATCGCTGCCGTATATCTCCACGAAGCTACCAGAGTCCATCCCGAGGTAGATCTGTCCGAGTTCCCTCAGGATGTTCTTACACTTGTCACCGGACTCAACAAGATCAGTACTATCAAGCCTAAAGACACACGTCTTGAGGCTGAAAACTATAAAAAACTGATAGTCCAGTACAGCACAGACCCCCGGGTAACTGTCATCAAGATTGCAGACAGGCTCGAGGTGATGCGCAACCTCAGCATCTTCCCTAAGAGCTCCCGCGAACAAAAGCAGCTGGAGACTCTGATGCTGTATATCCCCCTTGCCCACCAGCTCGGACTCTACAACATCAAGAGCGAACTGGAAGACATCTATTTCAAGTTTTCCGAGCCCGAACAGTACAGGTCGATAAAGAACAAACTCGCCGCTACCGCCCCTCAGCGCGAGCAGCTGATGAAAGAATTTATCGAGCCTCTCAAGGAGAAAATCGATAAAGCCGGAATCAAATACAAGCTCAAGATAAGGACTAAAACCGCCTACAGTATCTTCCGAAAGATGCAGGTCCAGAAAGTCCCCTTCGAGGGAGTATTCGACGTATTCGCCATACGTTTTATCATCGACTGCGAGCCGGACAGAAAACTTGAGCAGGACCTTTGCTGGAAGGTATATTCCTACGTTACAGAGGAGTACGAGCCGGACACGAAACGTCTGCGCGACTGGCTTACCAACCCCAAGCCAAACGGATATGAGTCCCTCCACATCACGGTCAAGAACGCCAAAGGCCACTACATCGAGGTCCAGATCCGTACTACGCGTATGGACGAAACAGCCGAGAGCGGTCTCGCGTCCCACTGGTCCTACAAGGGCATCAAGGCCGAGCAGACCCTGGACAAATGGCTGACCTCGGTCCGCTACGCGCTCGAACATCCTACCGAAGCGAAGCCGGAAGACAGGCCTATGGCCCCGTCCGACGAAATCTTCGTCTTCACCCCCACGGGCGAGCTGCGCATCCTCAAGGCCGGCAGCACCGTCCTCGATTTCGCGTTCAACATCCACACCAACATCGGCTGCCGCTGTACGGGAGCGCGAATCGGCGGGAAGGCCGTCTCTATCCGCGAGAAGCTGAAAACCGGCGACGTGGTCGAGGTCCTGACCTCGAAAAACCAGAAGCCTTCGGCAGACTGGCTGAACTGGGTAGTCAGCTCGAAGGCCCGCACCAAAATCCGTCAGCAGCTGGACGAAGCCCAGCGCAAGCTGGCGGCAGACGGCCGTGAGCTTACCGAGCGCCGCCTCAAGAACTGGAAGCTCGAGTTTACGGTAGAACAGCAGAACGACTTCTGCAAGAAACACGGTTACGAGGGCCTGATCGAGATGTATGCCGCTATCGGCAGCTACGACCTCGACGTCAACGAAATAAAGGAGTATATCCTGTCTCAGACTCAGGCTAAACAGGAAAATACGGCCGAGGAAGTTGCGACATCAAAGAGATCTGTATTTACCGGTTCGGGAGACGATATCCTGGTCCTCAACGCCAAGGATGTCAAGGGTCTTCAGTACAAGATGGCCCGCTGCTGCAACCCAGTCTTCGGCGATGACGTTTTCGGTTTTGTAACCAGGGGCGAAGGTATCAAAATCCATCGTATCTCCTGCCCGAACGCCTCGCGCCTTCTCGAGCGTTATCCCTACCGTATACAGAGGGTAGTATGGCAGGAGACTCAGTCCACGGGTGAGTTCCTCGCCAGCCTGGCCGTCACCGCGGAGCCGGACCGGACCGTTATGAGCTCGATCATGGATATAATCGCCCAGTTCAGGGTATCGCTGCGCTCGTTTGTAGTTAACAGCAATCCCCGGACGGGAGATGATGAGATTCTGATTAAGCTGCTGGTGCCGTCGAACTCCGAACTCGACAAGGTTATCTCACTTATCGGGAAGATCAAGCACGTTCTGAAAGTCCGCCGGTCTTAGGCGACGTCTACCTTAAGAATAGTATCGACCGTAAGGTCCTTGGGGAATGTCGCACTCCTCGGGCAGGCTGTAAGGTCGATAATGGTACTGCAGTAGATTTTCTTAGGGTTGAACTGCCTGACCAGGCGAATCGCGGCGGCAAGGGTCCCTCCCGTAGCGAGGAGGTCGTCGTGGATAAGGACTACGTCGTCTGGGTTGATGGCGCCGACATGGATTTCGAGGCAGTCGAAACCATACTCGAGGTTATAAGTCTCGCTGATTTTCTCTCCGGGGAGCTTGCCTTTCTTACGGGCAGGGACAAAACCGGCGCCCAGCCTTTCGGCCAGAATTGAACCGAGAACAAAGCCGCGTGATTCGAGTCCGACCACCTTTGTAATACCTTTGTCTTTATAGATATCTACAAAGCGATTAGTGATTTCCTTAAGACACTCGGGGTTTGCGAATAGGGTTGTGACGTCCTGAAAATGGATGCCTTTGATTGGGAAGTCCTCGATTACGCGGACATTCGCGAGCAATTCTTCTGTTGTCATATATAACAAAGATAATGATTATCTTTGAACAATGAAATTTAAACTTGAATCGGATTACAAGCCCTCCGGCGATCAGCCCGAGGCGATAGCCCAGCTGGTTGACGCTCTGCGGAGCGGAGTCAGTGACGTTACCCTTCTGGGAGTCACCGGTTCAGGTAAGACTTTCACGATGGCCAATGTCATCGAACAGCTCCAGCGCCCCGCCCTTATCCTCAGCCACAACAAGACTCTCGCCGCCCAGCTCTACGGCGAATTCAAGTCGTTCTTCCCGGCAAATGCGGTTGAGTATTTAGTCTCATACTATGATTATTATCAGCCCGAGGCTTACCTGCCAAACACTGATACCTATATCGAGAAGGACCTTTCGATCAACGACCAGATAGAAAAACTCCGTCTGTCTGCAGCCTCCGCTCTCCTTAGCGGACGGCGCGATGTGATAGTCATCAGCTCGGTAAGCTGCCTGTACGGCATCGGCAATCCCGACGATTTCCACGAGCAGACGGTAACGGTCCGCCGTGGCGAGCAACGCTCGCTTACTGGCCTTCTATACAAGCTTGTCGACGCGCTGTATGTCCGCACTGAGGGCGAGTTTACCCGCGGCTCATTCCGCACTAAAGGCGACACGGTAGATGTGTTCCTGAGCGGGGCAGACAATGCCGTCAGAATCGAGTTCTTCGGCGACGAGGTCGAGAGCCTCTCGGTAATCGACCCTGCTACCGGTGCCCGTCTTGAAGAGGTCTCCGAAGTCAACATCTACCCCGCCAACAACTTCGTCACGACCAAGGAACGTGCGGAGGCCGCTATAGGCCACATCCGCGACGACCTCTACGAACAGATACTCTGGTTCGAGCGAAACGACAGGATGCTCGAAGCCAAGCGCATCCAGCAGCGCGTGGAAAACGATATCGAGATGCTCAAGGAACTCGGATACTGCCCCGGAATCGAAAACTACAGCCGCTATTTCGACGGCCGAAAGCCCGGTCAGCGCCCGTTCTGCCTGATAGACTATTTCCCGAAGGACTTCATCACCTTCGTAGACGAGTCCCACGTCACTCTCCCCCAGGTCCACGCGATGTACGGCGGCGACCACAGCCGCAAGTCGGTGCTGATCGACTATGGCTTCCGTCTGCCCGCCGCGGCCGACAACCGCCCGCTTACCTTCCCCGAGTTCGAGGCCATCACCGGCCAGAAGGTATACGTCAGCGCCACCCCGGCCGATTATGAGCTCGAAAAGAGCGAGGGGCTGGTAGTGGAACAGGTCGTAAGGCCGACCGGACTGCTAGACCCTCCGATCGAGGTCAGGCCAACCACTAACCAGGTCGACGACCTGGTAGAGGAGGTAAGGGTCAGGGCCGAGCGGGACGAGCGCATCCTCGTGACTACCCTTACGAAGCGCATGGCCGAGGAACTGAACGATTATATGGCCAGGATAGGAATCCGCTGCCGCTACATACACTCAGATGTAGATACCGCCGAACGGGTTTCTATCATCGAGGACTTCAAGAACGGCCTGTTCGATGTTCTTATCGGAGTAAACCTCCTTCGAGAGGGCCTGGATATTCCTACCGTCTCTCTGGTGGCAATTCTGGATGCGGATAAGGAAGGTTTCCTGCGCACCACCCGTTCGCTTACACAAACCGCCGGGCGTGCCGCCCGAAATGTCAACGGACTGGTCATAATGTACGCAGACACCATCACTCCCGCAATGGAAAATACCATCCGCGAAACGAACCGCCGCAGGACAAAGCAGATAGAATACAACAAGCTTCATCACATAACTCCGGAGCAGATCGAGACCAAACACAATATCCTCGCATCAGAACTCACCGGCAGAGTCAGCGCTCCGAACTCCTACGACGATCCGCGCTACATTCCGAATCCCTCGGATCTCGGAAAGGGCAAGATCTCGGTCGGGCTGGGACACGACTCGAAGCGCGCGGCTGGCGCCGCCTTCGAGGACGGTCGCGTCAAGGCCGACCTCGCCGCCGTCCTTCAGGATCCGGTCATCCGCTCCATGTCCCGCGAACAAATCGAGAAACTTATCGAGACAGACCGCGAACAGATGCACAAAGCCGCGGCGGAACTCGACTTCACTACCGCAGCCAAGCTTCGCGACGAAATGTGGGCGCTGGAAAAATACCTTAAAGTCTGGACGGACTAAATCTCGAAGACATCACCGTCCCGGACTGCTGTGACGTTCGGGAAGAGAGCGGCGGCCTCGCGGGCGAAGATTGAGAGGTCACGTACACGGGACGTGTAGTGACCGATCAGCAGCCTGCCCGCCCCTGCCGCCGCAGCGCAGCGCGCCGCATCCTCAGTAGTACTATGGAAACGGGCGGCAGCCTTGTCGGCGAAGCTGACGGGATAGGTAGTTTCGTGGTAGAGGACGTCTACCCCGCGTACATAGTCGGGAAGGGCGTCAAAGGGCATCGTATCCGAACAATACGCATAAGAGCGCGCCGGAGCCTTCTCCAGCTGCCTGGCGGAACGGATCTCATCGAAACGGAAGCCGTAACATTCGATCTTGTGTTTGAGAGGGAATGCTGATACGCGGCAGTGTTTCGAGGCGAAGATTTCCTCGCAGCCTTTTACGTCTACCTTGTGGAAAGCGATCTCATAGTTTGTCCCCTCGCCCCAGTAAGACATATAGAACTTGAGGACCGGCCCCAGGCTTTCCGGGCCGAAGATATGCAGCACTTCCGTACGGTTATACATCGTCATAGTAGACAGGATGCCGAACAGGCCGAAGATGTGGTCGCCGTGGATATGGGAGATGAAGATAGCCTCCACCTTGAGGAAGGAAAGATGCATCTGACGCATCCTCTGCTGCGTTCCTTCCCCGCAATCAATCAAAAACAAGCGCCCTTGCACGGTTAGTGCCTGGGCGCTTGGGTTCATTTCAGAGTTGGGCATTGCCGAAGCAGCACCCAATATCTGGAGCGAGAAGTTCATTACTCGCCCTTTTCGAGCTTAGACTTGAGGGCTGCGAGAGCGTCGATGTCGCCGAGAGTTGTCTTCTCAACGTTTGCGTTGACGTTCTTGACTGCCTTCTTGGTCGCTGCTGCCTCGGAAGCAACTGCCTTCTCCTTAGCCTCCTGATAGGTACGGAGGTGAGAAACAAGAACGCTCTTAGTGCTGCGGCGGAGTTCGATCACCTTGAAGGGGAGGGTCTCGCCTACAACTGCGGTCTTGCCGTCTTCCTTGACGAGGTCGCGGTTGAACGCGAAGCCTTCGGTCTCGGAATCGAGGGTGATAGTTGCGCCCTTGTCGGTAGTGCTGGCGATAGTTCCTTCGACAACCTTACCTACAGGGTACTTAGCCTCGATAGCATCCCAAGGATTGGGAGTGAGCTGCTTGTGTCCAAGGCTGAGCTTGTGGGAGGTCTCGTCACACTCGAGGATCACAACGTCGATCTCGTCACCGGGAGAAACGAGCTCCGAAGGGTGCTTGATCTTGTTCCAGCTGAGATCGCTGATGTGGATGAGTCCTTCTACGCTGTCCTCAAGCTGGGCGAATACGCCGAAGCTTGTGATGTTGCGGACAACTGCTTTGTGCTGGCTTCCGACAGGATACTTCTCCTTGATGTTGTCCCAAGGGTTGGAAGTAAGCTGCTTCATACCAAGCGACATCTTGCGGGCCTCGCGATCGAGAGTAAGGATCTGAGCCTCAACCTCGTCACCAACCTTCAGGAAGTCCTGAGCTGAGTGAAGACGAGTGCTCCAAGACATCTCGGAGACGTGGACCAGACCTTCGACACCGGGCTCGATCTCGATGAATGCGCCGTAATCTGCGATGAGGATAACCTTACCGGTAACCTTGTCGCCGACCTTGAGGTTAGGATCGAGGTTGTCCCAAGGGTGAGGAGTGAGCTGCTTGAGTCCAAGAGCGATCCTCTTCTGCTGATCATTGAAGTCGAGAACGACAACCTTGATCTTCTCGCCGAGGGAGACGACCTTCTCAGGGTGATTGATACGGCCCCAGGAAAGATCGGTGATGTGGATCAGACCGTCTACTCCGCCAAGGTCTACGAACACACCGTAGTTGGTGATGTTCTTGACCTCGCCTTCGAGGACCTGGCCCTTCTCGAGCTTACCGATGAGTTCGGCCCTCTTAGCCTCCTGCTCAGCCTCGAGCAGCGCTTTGTGAGAGACGACTACGTTGTGGAATTCCTGGTTGATCTTGACGATCTTGAAGTCTATCGTCTGACCTACGTACTGATCGTAATCATGGATAGGCTTGATATCGATGTGTGAGCCGGGAAGGAAAGCCTCGATACCGAATACGTCTACGATCATACCGCCCTTAGTGCGGGTCTTGACATATCCCTTGACGATTTCGTCCTTCTCGAAGGCCTCGCTGACGCGATCCCAGGACTTGAGAGCGCGGGCTTTCTTGTGTGAAAGCACGAGCTGACCCTTCTTGTCCTCGGCCGACTCTACGAATACTTCTACCTTGTCACCAACCTTGAGATCAGGGTTGTAGCGGAAATCTGCTGCGGAGATAACTCCCTCGCTCTTACCGCCGATGCTGACGATAACTTCGCGCTTGTTGATCTCGGTGACTTCACCTTCGACTACTTCATTCTCAACTACCTTGTTGAGGGTGGCATTGTAAGCGTCTACGACAGCTGCTTTGTCTTCTGTCGAATAGACTCCGCCCTGCTCGAAAGCTTCCCAATCGAAATCCTTAGGATCGATGGATGCGTTCAGACGTGCGGGTTTTACTTCTTCTGCCTTTGCAACCTTTGCCTTCGGGGCTTTCTTCTCCACTGCGGGGGTCTCCTCCACTACGGGAGCGGCCTCCTCTACGGGAGCCTCTACGGGTGCTGCTTCTACTACGGGAGTCTCTACTACGGGAGCTTCTTCCTTCTTGACAGCCTTCTTACGGGTTGCGGGTTTCTTTGTTGCTTCTGCCATAATGTGTGGCATTGATAATTAAAGGGTTAAACTTAAAAACACAGGCTTTTCCCCATAAAAGCGGAAAAGCGGGCAAATGTAGCAAATAAATCTTACCTTTGCAACGTTATGAAGATAAATGTTAAAGATATACTGGCTAGATACTCCACCGCAACAGTCGGTCTTCTGTTCATCGCTCTCGGTATCGCCTTCTCCGTAAAGTCGAACCTGGGAGTCAGCGCACTCAATAGCGTGCAGTATGCCTTTGCAGTGAAATATCCCCGTTTTTCCTTCGGAGACTACAACTTCGGGTTGTTCTCCCTGTTCATCTTCGTCCAGCTCGCCCTCCTCAGAAGAAAGTTTAAACTTATCGACCTCCTTCAATTGGTCGCGAACTTTATCCTGAGCTATATGGTAGACAATTTCAACAGGCTTTTCGACCACTTCGGCTGGATTCCCCAGTCGCTGGAGATGCGCTACCTGTTCATCCTCCTCTGCTGCATCTTCACCGCTCTCGGCATCTCGATCGAGGTCGCGGCCGGAGCGTGGATGCTCCCTGCCGAGATGACAGTCAACGCCTTCACCAGAACCCTTGGAGGAAAGTTCAGGAACAACAAAGTTCTGATGGACAGTTCCCTCGTTGCCATCGCTATTGTCCTCTGTATAGTCTGGTTCAACAGCTGGCTCGGCCCTGAAGGTCAGCCCATCCTCGGCTGGGGTACAGTAATATCAGCGGTCCTTATCGGCATCATAATGAAGCTGACAGATCCGCTGATAAACAAATTCGTGATTATCTCCAGAGCCAGGAGAATCTACCGGCTCAGAGGTTAAATCCTTCGAGACTTACCTGAGGCTGACCCTTGCAGTCAGCCTTTTTTATTTCTACGAACAGAGTCCGTTTCTCGCCCGGCATCAGGTGGATATAGTTGTCTGACCAGAATGCAGGCAACACCCTCTCTCCCGATTCATCGCGAACGATGGCGTGGAGCATCAGAGCCGGAGTCTGGCCTATGTTCCCAACCTCGAAGTTCACTCTCCACGCATCTCCCATATCGCCTATACCGCCGCCGGTAGCAACAGTCGCGAGCGGCAGCTCGTTCAGCGCCCGGAAATTGTACTCTTCCCTGCCCTGGACGTAGAAATTGGTGCTCACGGTCCGGTCGTTTTCGGCCAGCTCGAGCCTGAGGTAGCAGACTTCGTGGCCCTCGGGGAACGGGGCTTCCATCACCTCTACAGTACTGTCTTCCTTCGAAGCGATAACCGCCGTGTGAAGGCTTATCTCCTTGCCCCACATATCCAGCCACTGGACCGCCACCCTCATCACCGGATGTTTGCCGGCGCTCAGGTTCACGACCTCGACCATCTTCGATACGGGGTTGTATTGGACGTGGAGCGGCTCGCAGCCCTTCTTGCAGCCGAAATAAGAGGCAGTAGGGTCGAACCAATAGTCATAGGTACTCCATACCATCGACGGCCAGGTCGGGTGGCTCATCCAGAGCAGCAGCCCCCTGCGCTCGCGGCTCCTGCCCTCGAAGATCGCGCGGTATCCGTCGTAATTGACGAACTGCGCGAGTTTACAGAACCGCTCGGCGCTTTCCGGCTGTCCGAACGCGCGCTCGACCGCCTCATTGACGGTAGCGCAGCGCTGTGCGGAAGCGAGGACGAAGTCGTGGAGCCCCCAGGCGTCGTTCTGCGGCCAGAGATGCCCCGCCGAGAGCATCTTCGTCAGGCTCTCGTAATTGGGGATGTTGGGCATTCCGCGCTCGCTGTGGATGCGGTCCTGGCCCCAGAGGCCGAAGGTTTCGATCGGATATTTGAAGTTGTACGGGCCATAGCCGCTGACCGTGCCCGTGGCCGAATGGGGGATGTAGTGCATCCCCGGATGGAGCCTGGAGACCGTGACCCGAAGGGCCGAGTCGAGAGATGCCGGCGGCATACCCTCGTTTCTGCCGCAGTACAGCCCGATCGAAGGGTGGCGGCGGATTCGGCTGACGAAGTCTTCGGCATTGGCGATGAACATCGCTTCGTCGTCGGGATCGGGGCCATCGGCCGGATTGGCGAGCCAGAAGTCCTGCCAGATCATTATGCCGTAGCGGTCGCAGGCCTCGAAGAAGGCTTCCGCGCCCGTCTGGCCTACCCAGTTTCGAATCATAGTGAAGTTCTGCTCGGCGTGGTAACGGACGGCGATATCATACTCGCGGGCCCCATAGCGCAGCAGCAGCTCGGGGAAGCCCCAGTTGCCGCCCTTGCCGCTGAACCTGCGGCCGTTGACGAACATAGTCAGGCGGCCGTCGTCTTCGTTCCAGGTCATCTGGCGGATTCCGGCCTTGAAGGCGGTCTTGTCGCTGACCTTTTTCCCGTCGCGGGCAACCAGCGAGACATCGTACAGGTACTGCGCGCCATAGCCGTTGGGCCACCACAGGTCGGGGTCATGGACATCCACGGTCGTGGTCAGGTCGCGCGACTCGCCGGGGGCCAGGTTCTCCTTGATCGTGAACGAGTAGCCGCCGAACTTCCCGGTCACGACGGCCGCTTTCTTCTTGCGCGAGCTGTTAGTCACCTTCGCGCCCACGGTCACCTTGGCCCAGGTCGTGTCCGGCAGGTTGAGCTCGGAGCGGAAGACCGGGTCGCCGAGGGTCAGGGCGCCGGTGCTGGTAATGTAAACGTCGCCCCAGATGCCGATGTCGCGCCCCGGAACGGTCGGGATCCAGTCCCATCCCACGGTCGGGTGGAAGGTGGGATTGTCCGCGCCGAGGATACCGCCGTTGCCTACATGGTGTTGCAGGTCAACCGGATGAATCTCGCCCGGATTGGCGTTGGGGATTATCTTCACGGCAAGGTAGTTATTCGGCCGGAGGATGTCGGTGATATCGAACTTCCCGCGAGTGAACGCGCCCTCGATACGGCCGATCTGCTTGCCGTTCAGCCATATTTCAGCTTTCCAGTTGATTCCGTCGAAGTTGAGCCATACCTTCTCGCCCACAAAGCCGGACGGGACGCGGAACGAGTCCCTGTACCAGAACTCGGAGTTGAAGTACGAGTCGGGAATGAGATTGATGTTTTCGTCGTAAGTAGGCTCGGGAACCTCACCGGCGTTTACAAAGCTTGTAAGGACCGTTCCCGGGACAGTAGCCCTCATCCACTCCGTATCGTCGAAGCGGCGCGAGCTTATCTGCTCCCCTGACTCCACCACCTCGGAGGCTTTTTGCAGGGTCCAGGCGTCGCCCTTCAGATCCATTCTGGCGCCGCGGTCGGGGGACAGTGTGATGAGTACGAGTGCTGTAATCAGAGATAACATCTTCTATACATATTTTCCGAGCCTGCGCCAATGATAATACCCCCAGAAAGCCGCGGCTACATATACCGCGGACAATCCGGCCATCCAGTACAGGCCCTGTGTTAGACAAAGTATTGCTGTAAGGCTGTCTGCGACTATCCAGATAACCCAGTTTTCAATGTAAGAATTTGCGAGCCACCAGCATCCGACTACTCCTAGAATACCTATTATTCCTTCCATCACCGGAGCCGGATCTCCGAGGAACCTTAGGACCTGGATGAGGGCGGTTCCGCCGATAAGGGTTATCAGGATGCTGATTACGTAAATCTTCTTTGTAGGTTTTCTGAGATGGAGCTCGTCGCCCTCCACCTTTTTCGAGTCCCTGAGCCAGGCATAGATTCCCCAGAAAGCCATCAGTACGTAGTAGACATTAAGTCCGAAATTAGCCCACAGATGGCTTGCGAAATAGGTAATCGCAGCAGCGATGCAGCTGAGAATATCTACCGGCCACATCCAGTTGCTCTGCCTTATCTGGAGCCAGACGTAGAGCAGACCGGAAACGAGGGTGAAGATTTCCAGGAACTGAAGAAACATACTACAAATTTAAGCGAAATAAGTTATCTTTACATCTTAGTTATGGCCAGAATCGAAAATTACCCGTCACAAGTCCTTCAGGATGCTGTAGAGGCGATAAGTTCTCTTCCGGGAGTAGGTTCCCGCAGTGCTTTGAGGCTTGCTCTCAACCTGCTTGGGCGCCCCGCCGAAGAGATCAGCCAGTTCGCCGGTGCGATTGGCCGCCTCGCTACAGACGTCCACTACTGCCGTAGGTGTATGATGATCTGCGACGGCGATCTCTGCCCTATCTGCGCGGACTCCCGCCGCGATCAGTCCGTAGTTTGCGTAGTCGCTTCCGTTCGCGACGTTCTCAGCATTGAAGCTACTGGCCAGTATTCTGGAGTGTATCACATCCTTGGAGGAATCATCTCCCCCATCGACGGTATCGGGCCTTCGGACCTGAAGATTGCTGAACTTCGAGACAGAGTATCCGCAGGGGGCGTTTCGGAAGTCATTCTTGCCTTAAGCGGCGATGTCGAAGGAGAGACAACTTCCTTCTATCTTTACCGCCAGCTAGCCCCTCTGGGTGTAAAGATTACCACCCTCGCCCGCGGCCTCGGTTTCGGCGACGACCTTGAGTATGCAGACGCTCTTACTCTCGGCCGCTCGATTACTTCCCGCCAGCCATTCAAGCCGTAGGCTTATTTATGTAAAAAAATCCTGGTATTTCGCTTCGCAGGTATTGTCTTTTTAGAAAAAATACCTACTTTTGCCGCGCCGGACTTCTCCGTGTAGTCCGACTAACCCGTAAGTATTAACCCCTTCCGACAAAATGCCGGGAACAAGCAGGAAGGCAAATGATCAGAATTTTCTACAGACAAGGTAAGGATATACTCCTTACGCAGTCCCAAACGGAGTTTGCGACTATCAGCAAAGAAAACGTCCTCTGGATAGATCTTCAAGACCCTAGCGGTGAAGAAAAAAGAGCGGCGGAAGATTTCCTTGGTACAAAGATCCAGAACCGCGGTCAGGCGGAAGAGATCGAGACTTCGTCCCGTTTCTACGAGGCGGAGGGCTACATCTTTGCCAACACTAACTTCCTCTCCCCTACCGGAGATGAGATGTCGATGGATCCTGTATCCTTCATTCTTACAAAACATACTCTCACGACCCTTCGTGAGATTCCTATCCGCAGTTTTGATCTGCTTCGGAACAAGATCCAGGCTCGCCCGGATCTCTACTCCGACGGATTCAATATATTCGTCGAAATTATCGACAAGAGGGTCGACCTCGACGCAGATATCGTCGAGCTCGTTTCTCAGGACACCAGCCAGTTCAGCAAGAGAATCAACCAGCAGGAAGACATCAACGAAGAGTTCCTCCTGGACATCAACCAGCTGCAGGAAAACGCTATGCTTATCCGCGAAAATGTAGTCGATAAGCAGAGGATCCTTGGCAATGTCCTGAAGAGCGACCTTTTCCCTGATTCCCTCGACAAGAAGTTCAGCATCATCCTCCAGGATATCGCTTCTCTTATCAACCACATCAACTTCTCCTTCGAGCGTCTCGAATACCTCCAGGATACTGTAGTAGGTATGATCAACCTCGAGCAGAACCGCATTATGAAGACCTTCACCCTGATTTCACTCCTCCTGATGCCTGCGACCCTCATCGCAAGCTTCTACGGAATGAACGTGAAGCTCCCCTTCGACGGTTTCCGCTGGATGTGGCTCGTAATCCTTGTCGTGATGGGCATCCTCGTCACCGCCCTCGTCTGGATCTTCCGCAAGAAGAAATTCATGTAATCAAGCGGGGAAACCGCACTAAAGCAAGTTGCTTTGCCCTGGCGGGGGCAAAGCAACTATAATCTAATATGTCTGTCTGGGAACAAGCCCGACCGGACTATTCAGCGGGAGTATCTGTGGGAGTTTCTGCCGGCTCTTCTGCGGGAGTCTCGGCGGGAGCTTCAACCGGCTCTTCTGCCGGGGCCTCAGCAGGGCACTCAGGGCAGGTTTCCTCCTCCGAGCACTCGGGCTTAGTCTCGCTGCAGCACTCTTTAGCTTCTTCAGGGCACTCGGGCTTAGCCTGCTCGCAGCACTCGGCGGGTTTAGCCTCGCCGCAGCAGTCGCCGCACTTTTCAGTGCACTGGCCGCAGCAGTCTTCGCAGGTGCAGCAATCACAGCAGCAGCCTTCAGGGAGGGCGACGAGTTCAGGCTCGAGAACGATTCTCATAGACTCGCTCATCATAACAGTCTCGCAGTAAGGCTTGTAACCCTTCTTGAAGATCTGAACTTTGTGTTCACCCCACTTGACCTGAGGGAGATAGACAGGGGTCTGTCCTACTTTCTCTCCGTCGATGAACACACAAGCCTTAGCCGGGAAGGATTTGATTACGAGATTTCCGTAGATAGGCTGAGGATCGGGGATGGTGATCTCAACTCCTTCGGGGGTAAGCGGAATCTCCTCGGTAATTACCTGAGAAGTGTAACCCTGCTCGCGGGCCTCGAAGTTGTATACTCCGGCGAGGAGTTTTCCTGTCCAGGTTCCGGTACCCTTCCACTCACCGTTTGCCCAGATCTCGGCATTGGGAGCGGTCTTGAGGGTAACTGCTGAGAAGTTGGGCCTGAGGCAAGGACAAACGATAAGTGTATCGTTGTCTGCTACGGTTACTGTTCCGATTGCATTGCTGTACTGCTCCTTTGCGACGAGAAGTTTATGTTCTCCGCTGGTAAGTTTACCGTAGACTAGAGGAGCGTTGCCGACGAATTCGTCGTCGACATATACTGCTGCGCCGGTAATTTCTTCATCCTTGTCAATAACCTTGATCCAGCCGTTGGCCTCACGGAGAGTGACCGGGATCTCAAGCTTTGCGGTATCAGTAAGGGTAAACTCTCCTTCCTCGGGATAGAAGCCCTTGGCGGAAACTTTATACTTATAGTCGCCGACATTGAGGAGTTCCTGGGCCTCGCCTCCACGGACCTTGATTACCTCGGTTCCGAGTTCGATGATAGCCTGTTCAGGGGTGACTGTAAAGAGCACGAACTGCTGCTCAGGAACAACTACTGGGGCAACATCGGGGATAGTGTCGTTCTCAACAACTACCTCGACATCCATCACATAGGTCTTTCCGGCCTTGAGGGGAGTCGCGAATTTGTACTCGACGGAAGAGTTGATAGTAGAGTCAGAGATTACAACGCTTTCTTCCTTTGCGCTGACATAGATGAGGTTCGGCTGAGCCGTAACTTCAGTTGCACCGGCCGACTGATAAGACGCTTTTGCTCCATCGTTTACCTTGATGACAGCACACTTCTTACCATTAGCATCCCTCTTGGCAGTAGCCTTGCGGCATGCGGTGTGGTCCTTGGGGTCGAGGCGGAAGTCCTTGACTTCAAGCTTCTTGACCTCAACTACTTCTGCGTATGCGCTCGACGCTCCGAGAAGAGCGGCAAGCACCATTGCGAACATGACAAACTTTTTCATATTAATAAACATTATTACTCAGCTTCGGGGGCTGTTTCTGCCTCAGCCTCAACCGGGGCCTCGGCGGGAGCCTCAACTACCTGCTCTACCTTAGGCTTACGCTCGATGCCCATCCACTTCAGGTTGTTGGTGAAGTAAAGAGCAGCGAATGCGCCGCAAAGGAGAAGAAGGATAATGATGATAGTAGGCCAAGGGCTCTTCTTGGGAGCATAAGGATCTCCCTCGGTTGCGACCTTAGGATACTTGGCAAGAGATGTAAGGGTTGCGCCAAATACGATATTGACGATGATCTTGCTGTTGATAGCCCAGCCGTTTGCGTTCAGCACGGGGCCGAGGTTGCGCTTGCGGAGCTTGAGCCAGGCGATGAACATCGACGGACCGGAGATGACGATAATGAGTACGAGCAGAGCGATAAGCGGGGTGTACCAGTGTGCGAAGAGAGCGGCAAGGGCCGACAGGACGAAGCCGAGGGCCAGGCCTATCGCAGCAAAGATACCAGCGAACTTGGCGATGTCGAACTTATTCTCGACCGGAGCGGCCTTGGCGGCCTCTTTGTCTGCCGGAAGAGTAGCGGTGTTTGCCTTGGCGGTAAGATCTCCAGTAACCTTGGCGTCTTTCTCTGCCGCGCTCTTGTTGATACGGTCGGAGATAGTGCGGGCGAGCTTCTTGTAAGGAGCCCAGAAAGCCTGACGTACGCTTACAGGGTTGTCGATAATCTTTGTCACGACTGCATCGTAGTCCAGACCGTCTCTGTCATAGAACACGGCATTCTGGCCAACGCGCAGGGAATCTACATCACCGTCTGTAAGGACTGCGGCGATAAGGGCGGTCTTACCGGTAGACTTCGACACGCAGTTGCAGTACAGGATGTACATTCCGCTCTGGGAAGCCATATCGGCCTGCTTACCCATATCTGCTACATTGACGCAGAGATCCAGACATCTCTGGTCGATATAGAGTTTACCGGCCTGGAAGACTGCAAGCTCGCTGCGATTATAGAACGCGCCGAGAATGACGTAGTTGTTGAGGAACTCGTAGAAGTAGCGATAGAGTCTCATCAGCTTGTCTACCTCATCGATAGCGTTGGCCTCATCGGTAAGGGCGAGATCCTGCTCGATCAGAGCGAGGACAGCCTCTTTCTTATCGGCCTTGAGGAGTTCCTTAGCCTTATCAAGACCGAGGGACTCTACACAAGCGCCTGCCTTAGCTGCGGCCCATGCCTTATAGGCGTCGAACTTGGCGACTATTGCATTCCACTGATCCTCGGTCATACCCTTCTTTCCCTTGAGCTCCTTGTCGAGCACGAGAGCCTTAAGGCTGGCAAACGCCGCCTTCCACGCCGGGTTGATTCCCTCGAAAGCGAGGACGCCGTCGGCATTCGGGCGGGCAAGAGGATACTCGGCGATCTGGCCCATCTCGGCGGTCATATCACCTGCGCTGATAGACTGGATCTTCGCTACGTCTACGTCGACTGCGGCAGCAGCATCGGCGTTGAAGGCGATGAGCTTGCAGCGGAGGAAGTAGTCGGCGATCTTTGCCTTCACGGCCTCGACTGCCGCGAGAGCGGCCTCAGTGTCGTCGCCGAACGGGAGGATGTCGGCCGTCTTGGCCTCAGCCCACGCGACGTAGGCAGCGAGGGCGTCGTAGAAGGCCGTAATGAGTTCGGCGTCGACTCCCGCCGCTCCGCTCCTGTCGGCCTTTGAGCCTACCAGAGCCACGGCCTGGGAGATAGCTTCCTTCACAGCTTCGTCCTCTGTACTGTCCGGAGTAACGATACCGTCTCCATTGAACTTGGTTCCCGCGAAGATAGCTACGCTGTCTGAAGCATCGGCAAGAGTAATCTCTTCTGCGTCTGCCTTACCAAGGTTGGCGAGAATCTGTTTCGCTGAGTTGTACAGACGGGCTCCCGCCTCAACGCCCTGATTGAGTTCGTTCAGAGGGAGAGAGTCCGAACTCTTGAGAAGGAGGTCCTTGTCTTTCAGAACCGAAGTGATCCACTCTGCAGCGGCAACCACTTCGTAAACCCTGATCTTACCGTCTTTGTCGGTATCGAGCAGAGAGAGA
Organism: Bacteroidales bacterium; assembly: GCA_016286145.1. GTDB lineage: Bacteria > Bacteroidota > Bacteroidia > Bacteroidales > UBA932 > Cryptobacteroides. The sequence continues at coordinate 22,702 of JAEESD010000009.1, forward strand.
GTTTTTTTGTCGAAATAAAGGCCGTCGACGGGACAGCTGAGGACGGTCCAGAGTTTCTGGTCAAGTTCACCGAGGTGTGCGATATCTTCTCCGGAAGAAATCTTCACTCGTGTAACACCGCCAAGAGAGCAAAAGCTCCAGGGATACTTGTTGTCCATTGATTTAGGGTTTTATATTAGTTTTATCTGTTATCAGGCATTATTCTTTCAAAGATAGAAATTAAATTTCATATATTTGCTTGAAAGAAAAGACCAAAATGGAAACAAATATTTGGGGCAAAATAGCAACCTTCGTCAATGTCAGAAATGAAACCGACATTGAAGGCGCAAACATAAGTATCAGAAAGAACATACACTTCCGCGGAACTACCGTTTTCGTTCTCGCCTGCGCGATCATCATCGCCAGCGTTGGCCTCAACCTCAACTCGATCCCGGTGATCATCGGCGCGATGCTCATCTCCCCCGTGATGGGGCCCATCCTCGGTTTCGGCCTCGGGCTGGCGACCAACGACACTAGCCTCGTCAGGGACGCGCTGAAGAACTTCCTTGTAATGGTCGGAATCAGCATCCTCGCCTCCGCCATATTCTTCCTTCTCTCCCCTCTTTCGCCCAGCCAGAAAACCGAACTTCTCGCCCGAACAAACCCCACGATCTACGATGTCCTGATCGCCCTGTTCGGCGGAGCCGCCGGTATGTTCGCCACCGCTCGTAAGGAAGGGGGCACCGTCATCCCGGGAGTCGCCATCGCCACGGCGCTAATGCCGCCGCTCTGCACCATCGGCTATGGCCTGGCGCACCTCGCCCCGAAGTTCATATTCGGCGCGCTTTACCTGTTCATAATCAACAGCATCTTCATTGCCCTGGCTACCTTCCTCGTAGCGAAATACCTCCGCTTCCCTTCCGCCAATGCGGAGAACGAAGAGCGCAGACGCCGCTCCCGCAGAATCATCTGGGCGATTATGATAGTGATTATCGTCCCCAGCATCATCTCCGCTATCCAGATAGTACGTGAGACGAACTTCGAACGCAACGTCGAAACCCTTGTAGAAAAGAATAAGACGATAGGAAGAAGCTACATCTTCAACTACGAAATTCAGAAAGAAGGCCGCAGAGGACATTCCGTTCAGCTTTATCTTGCAGGAGAAGTCCTCCCCGACGCCGAGAAGGAAAGCATCTATCAGGACGCAGAAGAGCTCGGAATCAAGCGCAACCAGCTCACCTTCCACGAAGACGCTACAGTCCGTACCGGTATAGACGGCGAACTTCTGAAGAACTATTACGAGGACAACACAAAGAAGCTCAACGAGATGAGTTCCGCCCTGCAGGACCTGAACTCGGAGCTTCAGGAGTACAAGTCAAAGGAATTGCCCGCCAAGACCCTCGCGCTTGAAATAGCTGCGCAGTATGAAGACATTTCGGAAGTGAGCATCTCCCGCGGCGAATCAATCGACCCTCAGACCGGCGCGGCCAGCGATCAGATTATCGTATTGCTGTCGTCCCAGACAGACCTCTCTCAGGAAACGATAGACAAAATAACGAACTGGCTTCGAATCAGACTCGAAACCGACAACATCACTATTATCCAAAAATAAAAGATCCCCGATCAGGTCGGGGATGACGGTGGGTAGCGGTTAGAGGCCCGAAGGCTGCTAAGAAGCGGCCTTTTTGGCCGCTTTCTTAGCAGCCAGCGCAGCGGCCGTACGCTGGGTGCGGGTCCAGCGGTCACGGGCGAGCTGCTGCATATCGCGGACGGTATCCTGCTCGTCGACTATCTCGCTTCCCAGCAGCGTCTCGATTACATCTTCCAGAGTAAGAATTCCCTGGAATGAGCCATATTCATTTATAACGACGGCGATCTGCTCATCTTTGGAGAGCATATCGTCCCAAATCTCATCCAGAGGCTTATCCTCGTTGAAAGCCGGGATGTCGCGCTTGATAGTAGACAGAGTCAGATCGAACTTATCGTCTGCCATCAGCTGAAGGGCTTCCATCCTGAGGATATATCCGGTAATATACTCGTCGTTGTCTGCATAAACCGGAATACGGGAATGGTGAGCGAAGCGATCGTCGTGGTGGAACTCGCGCAGGGTCATGGACTCAGGCGCGATAGCCGCCACGACTCGCGGGGTCATCACATCGTAGGCGGTCACCTCGTCCATCTTGATCAGATTCTGGATGATGGTACTTTCGTCCTGCTCGAGGTCACCCTCTTCCTCGGAAGCCACGGCCATGGCCGCGACCTCGTCGCGCGAGACTGCTACCTCCGCATCGCGGGGCGCGATTACCTTGGTCAGTTTCTCCACCAGCCAGACTATCGGGAACATGATGAATACGAGCGCTTTCAGCGAGAAGGTCGCAAAGCCCATAAGAGATTTCCAATAGGAGGTTCCGATGGTCTTGGGGATTATCTCTGAGAAGACCAGAATCAACACGGTCGCGATCGCGGTAATAACTCCGAACAACGCCGAGCCAAACAGGATAGTAGCCTGACGGCCGACTCCTGCCGCGCCGATAGTGTTGACGATGGTATTCAGAGACAGAATAGCGGCGATGGGCCTGGAAGACTCTGTCTTGAACTTCTTAAACTGAGCGGCGGGTTTGTACCCCTCCTCTTCCCTGAGGGTGATGTACGAGATGGGCGTACTCATCAGCGTTGCCTCCAACACAGAGCAGAGGAACGAGACAGCCATCGTGCCGAAAAGGAAGAGGAGAAGAAGACCCATAAATTATTATTTCTGATCCACGTTTTTGCCGTAAACCACCAAACGCTGGAAGGTATACTCGGTTGCGAGGTTGAACACCAGGTTGATAACGGTAACGATATACTCGTTCCACCACAGGTTTCCGGCGAGCTCATTTTCGAGCCAGAGAGAAACGGGAGTGAAGACGCAGTAGTATCCGAACACCTTCAACATCGCTATCGGAACGTTGTTGGCGGACTTGAAAGTGAACTTTCTGTTGATGGTGAAGTTCCAGATAACGGAAATCACCAGAGCAATGAAGTAGGATACCCAGTAGTGCCAGTGGAAGAGCTCGTTGAAGAGGGTGAAGAAACCCATCTCCAGGAGCCCGGCGCTGGCGGAAAGCAGCGTGTACTTAAAGAACCTCGCGAATTCGTTCATTACTTGCCTACTCTGTAAAGAAGTACATCGTGTGAAGGGATATATACCTTCTGGGTGCCTTTTGTCTTGCGCGCCCTTACTTTCTTATCCCAGAGATTCTGGGCCTTGCAGCCTGCGGGGTCAAAGGTCTTCCCGCTGAGTTCATCAGTAAACTTGAGAGATTCCCAATCGATAAGGACTACCTTATCCTCGGCGCCGCGGTTGAAGAAGCAGACAGCCCAATCGCCGTCCTCGAGAGGCTTGAACCAATACTCGATTCCGCCTTCGCTCTTAAGCCTGAGGCCCTGGACTCCAAGGGGATCCTGATCGATCGCGATGACATCCTTATTGCAGAGAATCTGCAGGATCTCTTCGGGCATAGTCGTAAGGTCGTTGCCCATAAGAAGCGGGGCTGCCATCATACACCAGAGGGTGAAATGGGCGCGGTTCTCTGCGAGAGTGAGCGGGCCGTTGCCAACCTCGAGCATGTCGGGATCATTCCAATGGCCGGGGCCTGCGTAGGCGCGAAGCGGCTCATTGAGGTCGAGGAGGGTCAGGACGGGGTCGCCGTGCCACTGGCCTTCGAATTCGGCCGGGATAGTCTCGAAGTACGGCCATATGTCACCGGTAGTACGCCAGGACTGAGCGATATCGGCAGCCCATTCCCAGGGCTTCGCGGTTCCCCACTCGCACATGCTGAACCAGATTTCGCGGCCGGTGGCCTTCAGGGCTTCGCTCATCAGCTTGTATGCGCCCTTGGGATTGATGTTTTCTGTAAAACACCAGTCATACTTAAGGTAGTCTACACCCCACTGGGCATAGGTATAAGCATCCTGGAATTCGTGGCCGTAGCTGCCGGCACACTGGGCACAAGTCTTCCAACCCGCATCACTGTAGATGCCGAGTTTCATACCCTTTGAGTGGAGGTAATCGGCAAGAGCCTTGATTCCCGAAGGAAACTTGACGGGGTCTTCGTGGATGAAGCCCTGCTCGTCGCGCTCGCCGTGCCAGCCGTCGTCGAGGTTCAGATAGATATAACCGGCGTCTACCAGGCCAAGTTCGACCATCTTGTCGGCTGTAGCCTTGATGAGGTCTTCGTTGATATTGACACCGAATTTGTTCCAGCTGTTCCATCCCATCTGAGGGGTGGCTGCGAACTTGGAGGTCTCCTGACCAAAAGCAGGAGTAATCATTAGCGCTGCAAGAGCGGCGTAGAAAAACTTTTTCATATCGGGTTATGGTTTTAGTCTTTTTTTTCTTCGCGGGAGAAAAACTTCCACTGGAAGAGTATCAGGTAGAAGGCGCCGACCGTAACGCAACTGTCGGCGAAGTTAAAGACGGGCGGGAAGAAGGTAGCGCTGAACATATCGACTACCTTTCCGAACATAAAGCCGAAAGGCGCTCCGGCGAGCCTGAGCTCGGGCCAGATAATTCCATAGAAGAAACTGTCGATAATGTTTCCGAAGGCGCCGGCAGTAATAAGGGTAAGACCGATAAGGACTCCGACGGGGGTGTCTCCCTTTTTGATGAGCTTACCAATCCACCATACGAGGAAACCGGTAAGCACCACCCTGAAGGCGGACAGAAGAACCTTCCCGATAACCCCGCCAAATTTCATTCCGAAGGCCATCCCTTCATTCTCTACGAAACACAGGCGGAACCAGTTGCCGATTACGGGTATCACTTCTCCCAGGCTCATATTGGTCTTGACCAGGACTTTGATGACCTGGTCAATGACTACGAGCACGATCCCGAAGATTATGAGTTTAGCTCCTTTCGAGATCTTCATTTTCTAGTTCTTGCCCTGCTTTGCAAGCATCTCCTTAGCTTCTACGGTAAGGGTTGCGTGCGGCACGAGGCGAAGCCTCTCCTTAGGGATGAGCTTGCCGGTGACGCGGCAGATGCCATAGGTTTTGTTCTCGATACGGACAAGAGCAGCTTCGAGATTCTTGATAAACTTGTACTGACGCTGTGCGAGCTGGCTGGCCTCCTCCTTGGAGCGCTGGTTTGCGCCGTCGTCCTCGACTGTCTTGAAGGAAGGGGAAGTATCGTCGATGTCGTTGGCACCGCCGCTTCTTGCTACCTCGCGATAGGTGTTGTACTCCGCCTTGGCTTTAGCGAGCATATCTTCGATGATGGCCTTGAACTCGGCAAGTTCCTCATCGGAATAGCGTGTTTTCTCTTCTGCCATAATAGGATGTGTTTGGTTGTTATTTTTTGTTTATATCAATCTTGATGGTGTCTTTATCCCACTCGACCTCGGAAGCGCTTGCGGGGGCCTCCTCAAGGGTCTTGAGGGTAACGCTGAGCGAAAGGGTCTGGGCTGCGACATAATCGCCGAACTCGCCGAGAGCCTCTTCGATTGCTTTGTAAGCCTCACCGCCTGCGTATACTACAGTCTCGATCCTGTCTGTAACATCCAGATCGCGGTCTTTGCGGAGGGTCTGGATAGGGTGGATGAGCTCGCGGGCGTTTCCTTCGCGGATAAGTTCGGGAGTCTGGACTATATCGAGGGCTACGGTAAGCGCTCCTTCGGAGGAGACGAGCCAGCCCGGCATATCCTCGGAATTGATTTCGTAGTCTTCCTTGGTAAGAACTACATCTCCGGAAGGCAGAGCCAGAGTATAATCTCCGGCACAGCGCTCGATTTCGCCTATCTGCTCCTGGCTGAAACCGGCAAACGCTGCGGCAATCTCCTTCATCTGCTTTCCGTAGATCTTTCCAAGGGTCTTGAAGTTGGGCTTGATCTTCTTAGTAATGATACCAGTAGTATCGTGGAGGAACTCGATTTCCTTTACATTCACCTCGGCGAGGAAGATGCCGGCGACCTTTTCGATGTGGGCCTTGACTTCGTCGTCGATTACGGGGACCACCACCTTCGCAAGCGGCTTACGGACGTTGATTCCGACCTTCTTACGGAGGGCAAGGACCATCGACGATGCTTTCTGGGCGAAGGCCATCGACTCTTCGAGCTCCGAATCTATAAGGGCTGCGTCCGAACCCGGCATCGGCTGATAATGGACCGACTCTACTCCGGGCACGAGGTCCAGATACAGCCGTTCAGCGAAGAACGGGGCGATAGGGGCCGAGAGCAGGGCTACATCGACCAGCGCTTCGTAGAGCGTCTGATAGGCAGAGAGCTTGTCCTCGCTCATTCCTGAGCCCCAGAGGCGCTTCTTGTTCAGGCGGATGTACCAGTTGCTGAGGTCGTCGCAGACGAAGTCCTGGACCAGGCGGCCTGCGAGGGTGACGTCATAGTCTTCGTAGGCGGCCTTGACCCCCTTCGCGAGCGTGTTCAGGCGGCTGATAAGCCAACGGTCGAACATGGGCCTTTTCCCATAGGCGACCTTCGGGGCCGCGGGATCGAAGTTATCGATGTTCGCATACAGCGCGAAGACCGAATATGAGTTATAGAGGGTTCCGAAGAACTTGCGTCGCACTTCGTCTACTCCCGCCTCGTCGAACTTGAGGTTGTCCCACGGCTGGGCGTTTGTAAGCATATACCAGCGCAGCGCATCCGGGCCATAGGTATCCAGGGCCACGAACGGGTCGACCGCGTTTCCGAGGCGCTTGCTCATTTTCTCGCCCTTCTTGTCGAGCACGAGGCCGTTCGAAATCACGCGCTTGAAGGCGGGCGTCCCGCTGACCATAGTGTGGATCGCGTGGAGGGTGTAGAACCACCCGCGGGTCTGGTCCACGCCTTCGGCGATAAAGTCCGCCGTGGTCCCGAAATCGGGCGTATTCAGCCCACGGAGGCCGGTCTGGGCATACGGCATCGCGCCGCTGTCGAACCAGACGTCGATAAGGTCCGTCTCGCGCTTCATCTTCTTGCCGCTCGGGCTTACGAGGAAGATATTGTCTACGTACGGGCGATGGAGGTCGATCTTGTCATAGTTTTCCTTGGACATGTCCTCCGGGTTGAAGCCCCTCGCTTTAAGCGGGTTCTCGGACATTATTCCGGCTTTCACCGACTTCTCTATCTCGTTATAGAGTTCCTTTACGGAGCCGATGCAGATCTCTTCCCTGCCGTCTTCGCTACGCCAGATAGGCAGCGGAGTACCCCAATAGCGGCTGCGGCTG
>JAEESD010000085.1 GCA_016286145.1 Bacteroidales bacterium
CGACTTCGTCGGGGTTGACGCTCTTGTTGGGCTCCTTTCCGAAGAGATCCTTGACGATTTCCTGAACCTTAGGGATACGGGTTGAACCGCCGACCAGGATGACCTCATCGATCTGAGATGCGCTGAGGTGTGCGTCCTCGAGGGCCTTGCGGCAAGGCTCTACAGTCCTTCTGAAGAGGTCGTCGCAGAGAGCTTCGAACTTAGCCCTGGTAAGGGTCTTTACGAGGTGCTTAGGCATACCGTCTACTGCGGTAATATAAGGAAGGTTGATCTCTGCTGAAGTCTGGTTCGAGAGCTCGATCTTTGCCTTCTCGGCAGCTTCCTTAAGTCTCTGAAGGGCCATAGGATCTTTCTTGAGGTCCATTCCGCCGTTTTCAGAAGCGAACTCGCCGGCGAGCCAGTCGATGATGACCTGATCGAAATCGTCTCCTCCGAGGTGTGTATCTCCGTTGGTAGACTTGACTTCGAAAACGCCGTCTCCAAGTTCGAGGATACTGATATCGAAGGTACCGCCGCCAAGGTCATAAACCGCTACCTTCATGTTCTTGCTCTTCTTGTCAAGACCGTATGCAAGAGCGGCTGCTGTAGGCTCATTGATGATACGCTTTACATCAAGGCCTGCAATCTTGCCGGCTTCCTTGGTAGCCTGACGCTGAGAATCAGAGAAGTATGCAGGAACGGTAATGACAGCCTCTGTCACCTCCTGACGGAGATAATCTTCAGCGGTCTTCTTCATCTTCTGAAGAATGATAGCGGAAATCTCCTGAGGAGAATAAAGCTTTCCGTTGATGTCGATCCTGGGAGTATTGTTCTCTCCCTTTGCTACGGTATAAGGCACACGGGCAATTTCCTTTCCTACCTGATCGTAGGTTTCGCCCATAAAGCGCTTGATAGAGAAAATAGTGTTCTTAGGGTTAGTGACAGCCTGACGTTTTGCAGTGTCACCTACCTTACGCTCACCACCTTCAGTGAAAGCGACTACCGAAGGGGTGGTACGGTGTCCTTCATTGTTAATAATGACGGTAGGCTGATTGCCTTCCATCACTGCGACGCAGGAATTAGTAGTTCCAAGGTCAATACCGATAATTTTTCCCATAATATCTATTTTTTAACTTTTTGTCTCATTTAACCTTCTTCCCGAAGGCCATAACCCAAACATCGAAACCCGTGCCACCCCCGTTTCTCTGACAATTTGTCACTATCTACGGTGAAGCGTCCTTCCCCTAACCTATTTCTTCCACCTTGTAAGGCTCGGTGTGTAAAACTGCCTAAATCACACACCAACCCCCTCAAAATCACCCCTTGGTGTGTAAATTGCCCCGAATCACACACCAACCCATAGAACACCAAGCGCCCTACCCTCGATCGCGCTGCGCCGAGCCTTGGATAGGGCTCAGCTTGCGCGATGGGTACTTTGCCCGACGATTATTCGGTAGTATTAACTGGTGTCGGGCCCCGGCGACCCCGAAGCCGGGCCCCTTGCTAAACCGGCCGCTCGCCACCTCGCGGCCTGTGTCTCTATTCATACGGGGGAAGCGTCCTTCCCCCTAGACCACTTCGCTTATTCTGGTAGGGCAGTCGAGTACGCGGTGTCCCGACCGATTAGCTTCTACCGGTTCTCACTACCGGTCAAATATATATTCTGAGCCCCCGGCAGGGATATTGTCGCGAGGGGTAGGCCCTCATTGTTTGCACTCCTACCGAGCCCGCGCGGGCTAAACAATCGGGGACGATTTTTTCGAAGGGTTGGAAGAGGTCGCGAGCGACCTCAGGAACGGACTTCGACAAAATCGTACCAACCTTTTAACCCTTCGCGCTTCCCCTCCCGCCCCGGCGCAGCCCAGGTAGGTCCTCGGCGCCAAAAATGCCAAAATCGGCGCCGGAAAGAGAAAAAATCAGCAATTCCGCGCCAAAAACACGGAATTCGGCGCCAGAGAGGGGAAAAACCAGTCAATCAGCGCCGAAAACGCCAAAAATGGCGCCGCGGCGCCAAAACTTCGTACTACTATGCGGATTTTCCCGCAGAGTAGTACCAACTTTCTGCCAATTTACCCCGAGGAGCGTGGTCTCCCTGTCGAAACTCAGCAGGGAAACCACAAAAACAGCCCAAAACGTAGTCTCCCTGTCGAATTCAAGCAGGGAAACGATGAAAGAATCCACTCAAAAAAAGAAAAGTTTGTAATTCATTGGGAAAATCACTATCTTCGCTGCGATTAACGATTAGTTTGGCAAAAAATATAAACACATATTATTATGAAACTGTACAACATCATTAAAGTGGCAGCGCTTGCAGCGCTTGTAGTAGTGGGCGCAACATCCTGCCAGTCAAAGAAAAAGAAAGCAGCAGAAGAAGCAGCAGCAAAGGCAGCAGCCGAAGAGGCAGCCCGCCAGAAAGCAGCTGAGGAAGAGGCAGCAAGGCTCGCAGCCCGTACCTTCGAGCTTAGCGAAGATGTTACTCTCGCAGCCAGCGAGACCGTAGCAGAGGGCGCCGAGGCTTATCGCCAGGCTCTCGAGGAAGCTAAGAAGGGTACCGCTTACGGCGCTACCAGCTTCGCAGTTCCTACCGCAGGTCTTCTCTATGCAGACGAGCAGTGCGGTCTTACAGCAGACGCTAAGGAGACCCTCCAGGAGTTCCTCAATGTATGGTGTGCTTCTGACAAGAAGTCCGTCATCCTTATCGAGGCCTACTCTAACGACGGAACTAAGGCAGCTCCCGAAGGATGCAGCAAGGCAGACTACAACGCCGCTATCGCAGTTGAGCGTGCAAACCTCGTAAAGGCTTGGCTCTTCGCAAAGCAGGTCCCTGCCAAGAACGTCAAGGTAGCCGAGAATCCTCGCAAGGCAGACGGCGACCAGAAACGCGTAAACGTCTCCATCCAGTAAAAGTGGAGTACCGAACACTTACAGACAATGAGATCCGGGACCTTGAGTCCCGGATTCTTTTTGAAGATAACCACCTGCTCGTTGTAAACAAGAAGGTCGGGGAGATAGTGCAGGGAGACAAAACCGGAGACGAATGTCTCGCGGAGACTCTCAAAGCATATATCGCCGGCCGTGACGGAAAGCCCGGGAAAGTATTTATGGGCGTTCCTCACCGCCTCGACCGTCCGGTCAGCGGAGTGTGTGTCTTTGCAAAAACATCGAAGGCGCTCGAGCGCCTGTGCGAAGCGCTCCGCACTTCCCAGATGCATAAAACATACTGGGCTCTCTGCTGCTCTAAGCCCGCAGCCCTCGAAGGTCACCTCGAAGACTGGCTTATCAGAAACGAAAAGCAGAACAAATCGTACATAGTCCCCGCAGGACGCACCGGGGCTAAACTGGCCAAACTAAACTATAAATACCTTCGCAGCACCGACCGTTATCACCTCCTTGAGGTAGAACTCCTGACAGGCCGCCATCACCAGATAAGGTGTCAGCTAAGTCATCTCGGCTGCCCTATCAAGGGAGATCTTAAGTACGGAGCCCCGCGCTCCAATCCCGACGGAGGAATCTGCCTCCACGCCCGGAGCATCACTTTCACTCATCCGGTGAAAAAGGAGCCCCTTACCATCACGGCCGAAGTCCCCTACTCCTGGAAAGGAGTCGCCCCTGAAGCGAATTCCTGACATCTCCCATATACTCGCTGGGTCTCTGTCTCATAATCATCTTGAACGCGGAATTGAAAGTAGGAAGTGTGTTGAAGCCCGAGAACTTCGCCACCTCCTCAACCTTCATATACGGGTCCTTCTTCATCAGATCGGAAGCATAGATGACTCTGTAATAATTAAGCAGCCAGCGAAAGTTGTGGCCCGAACAGATATTTATTGTTTTAGAGAGGAACGTACGCGCGCAGAACAGATGCTTTGCCATCTGCCCAATGTTGTAGTCCCCGTCCAACCACGGTCTCTTCTCTTCCATCAGTCCGAGCACTCTTGAGTAAAGCTTAGTCATCTGAGGCGAATCGTCTTCGATGTAAGACAGGTCCGGAGAAACAGGGCGGGAGGGAACGGGAGACTTTCGGCGGCGAAAAATAGCGAACAGGTTCATAGTTTCAATTGTTGGTCACAGAGGCAAATATATCAAAAAAAATCCCGCCACAATACCTTGTAGCGGGACTTTAAAAGATATTTGTGATGAAAAAATCCTAAAATTATTTTTTTCGTCCACCTTTGATTGACTCGAAGCCTTTTCCATATACACCCGTTACAGATGACACAGAAAGGAATGCGTTCGGGTCGATTCTTTTGATTTCGCGTAAAAGTACATTAAGATCGTACTTACGGGTGATAACCATCAGAACCTCCGTATTTTCCTTCGTGTACCAGCCTTTTCCGTCCAGAACGGTAACACCTCTGTGGAGAGTTTCGGTAATCATATCCGCAATCTCGCGGTAGTGTTTGGACAGAACGAAGAGCTGAACGCTCTGGCGGGAACCCTGGATAGTAAGGTCAAGGACGGTAGAAACCAGAGAAATCAGGACGAAACCGTAGACTACCGTAGTTATCTTCTCAACGAAGGGAATCAGGTTGCCTTCTGAATCGAAAGAGGGAACGAGCAGCGAAGAAAGGATGATTACGGCATCCGTAATAAGTACCATCCTTCCGGGAGAGACGTTACGGTATTTATTAACTACGAGAGCGATAATATCCGTTCCGCCCGTACTGCCTCCCTGAGACATAGTAAGACCTATACCGAAACCGACCAGGATAGCGCCCATAATGGTGCTCATCAGCTTACCGTTGGCCAGGGCTATCTGCTCGATAAACACAGTCGGAATAATATCCTGGAAAACGTTGAGTCCGACCGAAGCGATTAAAATCGCGTAGACGGTCTTCACTCCGAAGTTGCGGCCCAGAGTCAGCAATGCGATAATGAGCAAAATCACATTGAGAGCAAAATAGGTATAACCCATCTTGATCATTCCGTGGGTCGCGTACTGGATAATCGAAGCGATACCGGTAACACCGCCGCCTACGAGATGATTGGGCACCAGGAAGATGCTCCAACCCAGGACATAGCAGAGGATACCGAAGGTAATGAGTCCGTACTCCTTTACCCCTATGAAAAACTTTTTGGTATTAAGATTCATTCTTTTTGTTTTTTTTCAGGATGGACTTCTTCGCATCCTTGACTCCTCCCTTGATTTCCTCAAAGCCCTCTCCATATACGCTCTTGGTAGAGGATACGGACATAAAGGCGCGGGGATCGAGAGCCTTGATTTCCCTCATCAGCGAAGAGAATTCTCCGCGGTTGATAAGGATCAGCAAAACATTTTTATCCTTCTTGGTGTACCATCCCTGGGCTTTCAGAACAGTCACTCCCCTTTCCATCCTATTGATGATGTGGTCTGCAATTTCCTTGTACTTCTCAGAAAACACCATCAGCTGGAAGGTAGATTTATGTCCTCCGACTATATTGTCTATCAGCAGGTTGAAAATAACGATTTCAACCACACCATAGGTCGCGTCGGTAAACGTCTTGTCGGGAAGGAAGAGAAGCAATGCAACGGTGATAAGGTCCGTAATCAGGAAAACCACGCTCAACTGGACCGGATAGTACTTGTTGATCATGATTGCCACGATATCCGTACCTCCCGTACTGCCACCGAAGCGGATGACAAGACCCAGTCCCGTCGCCTCCAGGGTACCTGCAATCACCGGAACCAGCAGTGCATCCTTTACGTAGAAGAAATGCCCGGGAGCACATTGAAGCCCAGGAATACTGGCTATGATATGCATCGACACCGTAGACATAAGGATAGCATAGATGGTCTTGAACCCGAAGCCTATGCCCATCGCCAGCACGGCGACCACGATGAGCAGGGCGTTGATCACGAAATAGGAATGCTGTGCCTGGATAAGGCCCCCCGTGGCGTACTGGATGATGGTGCAGAGACCCATCATTCCGCCGGCGGACATCCCGTTCGGAATCATGAAGCACTCCCACGCCATGCCGAAAATGAAGCATGCGATGGTGATGGCTACATACTCCCAGATTGAGCGGAGAATAACTTTTCGTGTCATTTCAGCACTATGTTGACTATCTTGCCGGGGACGACGATCACCTTGACGATGGTCTGGCCGGCGACGTATTTCGCGGTCTGCTCAAGGCCGCGGACCTCGGCTTCCACCTCTGCGGGAGTCCATGCTTTCGGCAGGTCCACGGTGAAACGCATCTTGCCGTTGAAGGAAACGGGGTAGGTGCAGTTGTCCTCGGCAGTGAAAGCCGCTATGTATTCGGGGAAGGACGCGTCGCAGACGCTCCCGGAGTGCCCCAGGGCCTCCCAGAGTTCTTCAGCGATGTGCGGAGCGAAGGGACTGATCAGCACCACCAGCGGCTCGAGTATCTCCCGGCTGGTGCACTTCAGGGCGCCGAGTTCGTTCACCGCGATCATGAACGCGCTGATGGCGGTATTGTAGGAGAAGTTCTCGATGTCTGCCTGCTCCTTGCCTATGAGCTTGTGGAGGGACTTCAGTTCCGCCGGGGAAGGCTTCACGTCGCTGACGGCGAGCTGCCCCTCGGAAGTGAAGAAGAGGCGCCAGAATTTCTTTATGAACCTGTTCACCCCGTCTATTCCCTTGGTATCCCAGGGTTTGGACTGTTCCACGGGACCGAGGAACATCTC
>JAEESD010000086.1 GCA_016286145.1 Bacteroidales bacterium
GGACAAAGCATTCGATTTCGCAGGGGACGGCCGAAGCAATCTCCCGAATCTGCTCTAAAGACAGCTCCCTTTCCAGAATCAGACGTGAACATCCAGCCTCAGCAAACAGCCGCGCACGCTCAGGAGTTCTTATCGAACACTGCGTTGAGGCATGGAGAGGGACGTGGATATCGTCCCACAGCCCCACGCGGGGATCGCGGATGATGAAGGCGTCCGCGCCCGCCTGCTGCGCCGCGATCATCTGGCGGTGGACTTCGTCCATCTCGCCCTCCCGCAGCAGGATATTGAACGTTACGAAGATTCTGGCCCCGAACTTATGTGCGTACGCGCAGAGCCTGGCTATCTCTTCGACAGAGTTGCCGGCATCTTTGCGCGCCCCGAAATCCGGCCCGGCGATATACACCGCATCGGCACCGCAGTCGATAGCCGCGATGCCGATGTCTGTGTTTCTTGCCGGGGCAAGAAGTTCGAGTGTTTTCATTAACTACTTGAGAGCCTTGAGCTGCTTCTGAGCCTCGGGGCCGTAGGTAGGATCGTTCTCTACCATCTTGTAGTACTCGATAGCCTTGGCGTTGTTTTTCTGGCCCTGGTAGAGAGTTGCGATGGTGAACTTCACGGCTGAGACATTGCCTGCGCCGGGTTTGAGCTCAACATATTTCTCGAAGCTGGCGATAGCCTTTTCTACCTTGCTGAGGTTCTGGGCTGCAAGACCTGCGATATAGCAGGCGTCTGCGTTCTCGAGATAGGAGTTGCTCTTGTCTGCATTCTCGATAGCCTCGGCGAACTTCTTTGCTTTGTTGGCTGCATTGGCTTTCTTGAGGAAGATACCGGAAAGCTGCTTCTTTGCGGCTTTTTCCTGGCCGAGAGCGGCTGCTGCCTCATAAGTCTCAACTGCCTTCTCAATATTGCCGGTCTTCTCGTATGCCTGACCGAGGTAAAGGGTTGCCTTAGCATTTGTAGGGTCGACCTCGAGAGTCTTCTGGAAAGCCTCTGCTGCGGCCTCGAATTCCTTTGCCTTCAGGAGTTTGGAACCTTTCTGGATATAGGCCTGAGGGATGAGGGCCTGGGCTTCAACTGCGGTAGATTCTGCTCCGAGCTTCTCGGCAAGGGCTACAGCTTCTGCGAGTTTTACGACTGCTCCGTCGTAGTCTCCTTCCTTAAGGACGTCCTTTGCGATAGAAAGGCTGAGCGAGGGCATAATGCTCTCGCAGTTGGCTACGATATCCGCGGCGCCTTCGGCCTCTCCGCAAGCAATAGCGAGATCGTATGCTTTCTGGAAATACTCCATGGCTCCAGTTTTGTCGCCAAGGGCGATGGCCTCTGCGCCGTGGTTGTACAGATCCGTTGCTTCATTTACATCCTGCGCGAAGCCCAGCGAAAGGGCTGCGAAAAGCGCGCAAACTGATACTAATACCTTCTTCATATCGTTAAATTTTTTGTTGCCGATTGAAAGGCAAAATTATTAAAAAATACTAACTACTCCAAACCAATGGGGCTGGTTTTTACCTTAAGCCACCGGGCTACCTCTTCATCAAGCAGCGTGCCAAGATTGTCGAATACCCTGCGGTTGTAGTCGTTCAGCCACTCTATTTCCCACTTGTCCAGCAGGCTCAGATCGAGAATTGAAGTGTCGAAATGACACATCGTAAGTGGCTCAAAGCGAAGAAAATGGCCGAATTCGGAGGTCCCGGCATCGACCGTCAGGACGAGGTTTTCGTGGCGCACGCCGTGTTTGCCCTCGCGGTAGATTCCAGGCTCGTCGGAGCTGACCATTCCCTCGACCATAGGGGTGGGGTCGAGGTTCTGCCGGATCTGGTGGGGCCCTTCGTGGACTCCGAGGAAGAAGCCGACGCCGTGGCCGGTCCCATGTCCGAAGTTCATCAGGTTGCGCCAGAGCGGCAGGCGGGCCGCAGCGTCGATCCGGCAACCGGGCGTCCCGGCGGGGAAGACGGCGGTAGCCAGCCCGATATGGGCCTTCAGGACCAGGGTGTAGTCGCGTATTTCTTCGGGCGTACATTCGCCCATGGGGACGGTGCGGGTGATGTCGGTCGTGCCGCTGAGGAACTGGCCGCCCGAATCGCAGAGGTACAGGCCGCGCGGTTCGATTACCGGTGCTCCCTCGCCGCGGGGAGTGATATAATGGGGCAGCGCGGCGCCCTTTCCGTAGGCCGAAATAGTCTCGAAACTGTCGCCCTGGTAGTCCTCGATTTCGGCGCGGTACTGCCCGAGCCTTACGGCCGCATCCCACTCCGTCACCCGTTTTCCGGCCTCGACACTCTTTTCGAGCCAGAAGAGGAACTTTTCCATGGCCACACCGTCGCGGATGTGGCATTCGCGCATCCACTCTATCTCCTGCGGGCTTTTCTGCTCCTTTCGGCGCGCTACCGGACTCGGGGCCTCGATGACTGGACCGGAGGCCGCTTCGCGCAGTTCGCAATTGGCGGTCGCGCTGTCCAGCCACAACCTGCCTTCGAACGACGACAGCTCAAGGCCGACTTCGCCGTAGGGCAGCAGCTCGATTCCGTCGCCCTGCAGGGCTTCGAAAGTCTCTTCGGTAATCGGGTCTTCGACCTCCTCCTTCAAGACGAACCATTTCGCAAAATCCTGGCCCACAAGAAGATAGGATATGACCATCGGGTTGTATTCGATATCGGACGCGCGAACGTTCAGCACCCACGCGATCTCGTCCAGCGCGCTCAGCAGGATGGCGTCGGCGCCCCGCTCGGCTATCTCCTCGCGCAGCCACTCCATCTTCTCTTCGCGCGACTCCCCTGCCTGAATGCGGAATATCGAGGTCTGGGGTACGTCCGGGCGGTCTTCCCAGAGTACGCTCAGCAGGTCCGGGACCCCAACTAACGAAAATGTTTCACGCAGCTCGTCGGCGTCTGCTGAAGCCGTACAGAGCGAGTCCACGGCCACTACCGCCCCATCCGGGAACTGGCTTCGCAGCCATTCGGGAATAAGTACCTGCTCCGGGACGCGGGTTTTGTGGAGTACGACGCCCGTGCCCTCGAGCTGCTCTACCGCCTGAATGAAGTAGCGCGTGTCCGTCCATAGTCCGGCGTGGTCAAGGGTCACGACTACGTCCCCGGCCTCGCCCGTGAAACCGGTAAGCCAGCGGACCTGTTTCCAGCGCTCGGCCGGATACTCGCTCTGATGGGGGTCGGATCCCCCGATAATGACGGCGTCCCAGCCGCGTCCGCGCATCAGCGCCCGCAGGGCTTCGATTCGTTCGGCGTAAATGTTACTCATCTCCGTTGACGTGTTTGGCTGCGGCGCAGAGCATCTCGTAGAACTCTTCGCCGTAGGCAGCTATAAGGGGTTTTTTCAGGAATTTGTAGACTCGGATTTTCTTCTCGCGCCCTAGGCGATAGGCTTCCTTGCAGATGTGCCAGCGGTGTAGGTTAAGAGCCTGACCGCCGCCCGTGAGCTTCGTTACCCTGATCGGGTAGAGGCTGCAGGAGATGGGCTTGCGAAGGCCTTTGCACTCGATTGCGCAAAGGCAGTTCCCATCGCCCGGGAAGTGGCAGTAGGCGCAGGCGGCCGAATCCTTGGCCAGCGGGGTTACGAGATCGCCGTCACGGTCGATCGAGAAGAAGCCCTCGCGATCTACCGCTGCCCGGCCAGCATCCGTCATCAGCTCTTTAAAAGAGGGGTAGTCGCGTTCGAGACCATCGAGTTCCTCCTCTTTCAGGGGGGCTCCGCTCTCTCCTTCGATACAGCAGACCCCCTTACACGCCTCATAGTCGCAGGCGAAATACTCGGTCACGACTTCCTCCGAGACGAGGATGTCGCCGATCTGGATGATGGTTCCGAAGAGGTCGCGGTGCATTATTTGACTATATATTCGACGACTCCGGATGAGATGATCTCTTCGAGGATCATCCTTACATCGTCGTCATCGATGCGGTCTATGCTCTTTGAGTAGTGTGATATGAGGTCCTTTCCCTCGCTGTAGCGGTAGAGGCAGTATTTGATTACTCCTTCGGGGGTAGAGAGTTCGCGGGCGACGTTGTTCTTTACTATTTCTTTGTAGGCCTTGAACTGCGAGTCGCTTACCGAGAAATACTGCAGGTTTTCGAACTCGCTTCGGATGTCCCTGATGGCGGAGAGGGGCTCGGTGGCGGTGATTCCGGCGGGCAGACCGTCCTGGGTGCAGGACCTGCAGGTGATATAAAGGGTCATACGCTCGATAGGAGTCAGGTCCATCTTTCCGCTGACTTCGGCATACATTCCCAGCGGCGCAAGTCCCCCGGCGAGCTGTTTCTTTACGGCTTCCAGCGCTATCAGGAAGGCGTAGTAGTTGTCCAGGTTGGCGGGGAATAGTCCAGTCGCGGCGAGGTTGACGCTGCGGTCGTGGCCCTCGGCTATGTGGGTTGTTCGGCCGCTGTGGAGATTGTAGCGGACCGGTTCGCGAAGGGCGTAGATGCGCGAGGTCTTGAAGTTGCCCAGATACCTTGTGAGGGCTTGGAGAAGCCTCTCTTCGCCTATATTACCGGTGAAGACGAAGATACCGTCTGCGGCATTGTTGAACCTGCGGGTGATGTATTCCTGAACTCTTTCAGGAAGGTCGTCGCTGAGGTTGCTTGCAGAGCTCTTCTCAAGGAAGATATAGTCCGGACAGATGAGACTGTCCATCACCGAGACGATGGAAGGCGGTACGGAGTTGGTCTTTATGAGGGCCGAGCGTCTGAAATAGTCATACGACTTGCTGTCTATCTCGCAGTCGTAACCGATTTTGAGAAGGGCCTTAAGTACCGACTCTACGTCGTCTTCCTGGGCGTCGCAGAAGATTCTCATATCTTCCAGGGTTATCTGCCCTGTCAGGGAGATTCCTTCGGCAAGCAGAAGTTGATGGAAGTCGTATGCGTCCATCCCGGCTATACGGCCGGTACTCAGAACGTCGGACAAGTAGGCGCTTTCACCGGGCTTGATATCTCTTACAGATGAAGCGCCCCCTCTCGCGGCGAAGCAGAATTTGAATCCGTCTGCGGCGAGATCAGGCTTGTAGATGACCTTTATTCCGTTGCTGAAAGTCCAGAGGCGTCCGCCGGATACAGGGTCTACAGTAGTGTTGGCGAGTTTAATGCCTCTTACTATAGGAGCTTTCAACACCTCGGCCATTATAGGATAACTCTTCAGCGGGGAGCGATCTTCAAATTCAGTCCAGTTGTCTCCCAGGAAGGCATGGGCAAAGTTGTTGAAAAGTTCCAGCTCGCGCTTGGGGGAAATTTTGCGCCCCTTGAAAAAGTTTTTGATGATTTCTTGTGAGGCCAGATTGGTTCCGAAGCGCGCCGCCGAAACACATCTCTCCACATAGAAGGCATTGCTCTTCCCGGGCTTGAGACCGGTCTGAACCAACTTCGACAGCGAGATCTTTTTCGCCATATCGAATTCCGCCAGCGTAACTCCGCCTTTAGAGATGTCGGCGAAGACTCCGCTTACTATTTTCATCGTCTCTTCGCGCAGTTCGTCGGGGACGTATAGCTTGAGGGCGTTGGGCTCAGCGCTCATATGGCAGGGGATGTCCCTGTCCTTGAATTCGCGCTGAAGGCGGTCTGTAACTATGTAGCTCATCTCGCGTCCGAGCAGTTCGGAGACGAGGGGGACGGGGGTGTTGGCCTGGTCGCGGGTGATGCTTCCGCCCTTGAAGATGAACTCGAGGGCTCCGTTTTCCCCGTTGGGGTTGAATTCGAGTGTGCTGCCTTCCTTGGGTTGGTTGGGCCTCTGGCCTGCTGTGATGTGGGGGATGATAAGGCCGAGGGTTTGAAGAGCGGTTTTGTAGATTGTTTTGTCTATGTCTCCGCTGATGATGATGGACTGCTCGCCGCTAGATAGTTTCACCAGGTCGAAGAGCATCAGTAGGGTAGAGTCGGAGGTACTTTTCGTACTGATATCTACCTCGGGGAAGTGGAAGGTGCGGGCGTTTTTCGAGATGTCTACGTAGCCGTTTTTGGTATAAGGGACACCTGTTCGCTGAAGGAATTCCTTGGGGCTGAGGTGTTCGAGCTGGGTGAGAGCCTGCCTGGTTGCCGGGATGTCGGTGATTCCTTCCTGAACGAGGGCGAAGTCTGCCCTGCCCTTGACGGCCGGGTTTGAGACGAGGTAGTATGAGATACCGTTGGGAAGCGTCCCGGTTGTGACTTCCCCGGCCTGTTTGAGCTTAGGGAGACCCTGGGCTCGCAGGCTTTCGAGGGGAAGCAGCACCAGAAGCGCCGCAAGTAGGTATCGCATTACGCGTCTCATCTATATCTTGTAGGGTTAGTGTTGATTTCTGTTATTTGGATTTGGAGTCCGGGAATCGCTTTTTCTAGGATGTCTTTCAGAAGGTCCTGCGTATATTGTTCGCTCTGGTAGTGGCCCAGTTCTACAAGCAGCATTCCGTCGCTCTCGAAGTAGTCGTGGTAATGGAACTCGCCGGTGATGAAGCAATCTGCGCCGAGGGTCTTGGCGAGGGGCATCAGGAACGCGCCGGCACCGCCGCAGAGGGCGACCTTTTTCACGGATTTCCATGCTGGCTCGCTATGTCTCAAGGACTCGACTTTGAAGGTCGTTTTAAGTGTTTCGAGGAATTGCTCCGGCTCCATGGCTTCCGGCAGCT
>JAEESD010000087.1 GCA_016286145.1 Bacteroidales bacterium
CAACGCTGAGCAGAATGCTCCCCTACCACACATGCACTAGCACGTGTCCAAAGCTTCGGCGGCAGTCTTGATGCCCGCTCATCATCCACGCAACGCCGCTCGACTAGTGAGCTGTTACGCACTCTTTGAATGAATAGCTGCTTCCAAGCTAACATCCTAGCTGTCACTGCGATGTCACTTCGTTCTGTCTCAACTTAAACTGCGCTTGGGGGCCTTAGCTGTTGGTCTGGGCTCTTACCCTTTTGCCGACGGATATTAGCACCCGACGACTCACTCCTTGTCTCTAAATTGCACGCATTCGGAGTTTGTCAGAAATCGATAGGCGATGAAGCCCTCTCTTCCTATCAGTAGCTCTACCTCATGCAATCATAACAAAGGCTGTCCCTAAAGACATTTCGGGGAGTACGAGCTATCTCCCAGTTTGATTGGCCTTTCACTCCTACCCACAACTCATCCAAGCCCTTTTCAACGGAAACTGGTTCGGTCCTCCAGTGCCTGTTACGGCACCTTCAACCTGGTCATGGGTAGATCACTAGGTTTCGCGTCTACTCATACCGACTATAACGCCCTGTTCAGACTCGCTCTCGCTTCGGCTCACGCACCTGAAGTGCTTAACCTTGCCGGTATGAAGTAACTCGTAGGCTCATTATCCAAAAGGCACGCCGTCGATCTCTCGATCTCCGACCGCTTGTAAACGAACGGTTTCAGGTTCTATTTCACTCCCCTGTTCGGGGTGCTTCCCACCTTTCCCTCACGGTACTGGTCCACTATCGGTCTTCCAGAAGTATTTAGCCTTGCGGCATGGTCGCCGCAGATTCAGACAGGATTCCACGTGTCCCGCCCTACTCAGGTGGCAAACTCGACCTAACCTCTTTACCCGTACGGGACTTTCACCCCCTGCGGCGCAACTTTCCAGATGCTTCCGGTTCATTGCTAGGTCTTTGCGTCTGCTCCTACAACCCCGATGGCGCCGTAACGTCACCGGTTTAGGCTCTTCCCATTTCGATCGCCACTACTTTGGGAATCGATATTTCTTTCTCTTCCTCCGGGTACTAAGATGTTTCAGTTCCCCGGGTTCACCCATCATAAAATGATGTACTGGATCTTCAATCCAGTGGGTTGCCCCATTCGGATATTCGCGGATCAATTCCTGTTTGCAGATCCCCGCGACTTTTCGCAGCTTACCACGTCCTTCGTCGTCTCTGGAAGCCAAGGCATCCTCCGTTCGCTCTTGTTCTCTTTCTCTTTCGTGAATCATACCAAGACTAACTGTTCTCACACTTAATCTCAATATTAACTCGATTTGCCTTGAAATTGTAGTCCCATACTTTGCAACACGAAAAAACTCGTATTCTATAAATATTAGACTAATCTTTTCAATTATTTACCTCGTTATCTCTCTCAATAATTCAAAGAACTTTTTCCTTCTCTTCGCATCAAGCGCGAAAAGGACTGCAAAGATAGACATATTTTTTATTATCGCAAATTTTTCGAGAATATTTTTACTATTTTTGTTTCCAATCTATACCTATATATAATATGAGGAAAGAAGTAACTCCCTACTCCGTTGCCGTTGGTCTGTTGATGACCATCCTGTTTTCCGCGGCAGCGGCCTATCTTGGTCTTAAGGTTGGCCAGGTCTTCGAAGCGGCAATTCCCATCGCAATCATAGCGGTAGGTCTTACCGGAGCGCTCAAAAAGTCCAATGGCCTTGGTCAGAATGTCATCATCCAGAGTATCGGAGCCTGCTCGGGCGTTGTAGTCGCGGGTGCTATCTTCACCCTCCCGGCTATCTATATCCTGGGCCTTGAGGTGAACTTCACCCAGATGTTCCTCAGCTCGCTGCTCGGCGGCGTTCTGGGCATCCTTTTCCTCATTCCTTTCCGCAAGTATTTTGTCAAGGAGATGGACGGACAGTATCCGTTCCCGGAGGCTACGGCTACTACTAAGGTGCTTACCAGCACCGAAGGGGGCAGCGCGAAGACGCTGCTGGCCGCCGGCCTGATCGGCGGCCTTTACGACTTTGTCGTAAGCACCTTCGGTGCGTGGGCCGAGACTCTCAGTACTACCGTAATGCACTGGGGTCAGGTTGTCTCCGATAAAGAGAAAGTAGTCATGAAACTCAATACGGGCGCGGCAGTACTCGGCCTCGGATATATCGTGGGCCTTAAGTACGCGTTCATTATCTGCTGCGGCTCGCTGCTCGTATGGCTGGTTATAATCCCGGGTATGAACCTGCTTTTCGGAGGTCAGGTAATCGACCTGATGGGGACTGGAATCGCCCAGACTATAGGCGAGATGTCGCCAGACCAGCTGTTTAAGGAATACGCGCGCCACATCGGCATCGGCGGAATTGCTACCGCCGGAATCATCGGCATCATCAAGAGCGCGGGCGTAATCAAGAGCGCCGTGGGGCTCGCGGTAGGCGAGTTCAAGAAAAAGGGTGCGGGGGCCCAGGCGGTCGAAGAAAGCCAGCGGGACCTCCCGATGAGGCTGATTGTCTTCGGCATCGCGTTCGCCCTTTTGGCGACTTTCGCCTTCTTCGCCTTCGGCGGGGTGGTCGAAAACGTCTGGCAGGCTCTGATCGGGGTGCTGATCGTGGGCGTGATCGCCTTCCTGTTTACGACGGTCGCGGCCAACGCCATCGCGATCGTGGGCACTAACCCGGTCAGCGGAATGACTATTATGACGCTGATTATTACGGCGCTGGTGCTGGTCGCCGTGGGCCTGAAGGGCAATGCCGGAATGGCGGCCGCGATGGTGATCGGCGGAGTCGTTTGCACGGCCCTGTCGATGGCCGGCGGCTTCATCACCGACCTTAAGATCGGCTATTGGACCGGGGTCACGCCCGCGAAGCAAGAGACGTGGAAGTTCGTGGGCACGGTCGTGGCTGCGGCTACCGTCGGCGGGGTGATGATGATTCTCAACAAAACTTACGGTTTCACGGGCGATGGCGCACTGGTCGCTCCGCAGGCCAACGCGATGGCAGCTGTAATCCAGCCGATGATGAACGGGGGCAATGCGCCCTGGCTGCTCTACGGCATCGGCGCGCTGATTGCGATCCTGCTGACCGTGTTCAAGGTCCCGGCGCTGGCCTTCTGCCTGGGAATGTTCATCCCGCTGGACCTCAACCTCCCGCTGCTGGTGGGTGGCGCGATTTCGTGGTATGTAAGCACGCGTTCGAAGGACGAAGAACTGAATAAAGCGCGTCTGGATAAGGGTACGCTTATCGCCTCCGGTTTCATCGCCGGCGGCGCCTTGATGGGCGTTGTCTCAGCGATCCTGCGCTTCGCGGGAGTGGACTGGTTCCTCACCGGCTGGAACACCGTCGCCGCCGGCCATGCCGCCTCCGGCGCCCAGGCTATCGCCATCGTTCCGCTGTTGGGGCTGATCTGCTATATGACCTGGTCTTCCCTGCGAGCGAAGAAATAATCGCTGAGTCCTGGAGCTATTGCGTGCATACCCTCGGTATTTTTTGCCGAGGGTATGTGCGTTTGGGGCGCTATTTGAACATACCCTCGCCTTTTTGGGGGAGGGTATGCACGCTTGCCCCATCCGTAAACTATGAAAATTGCCTCGATGACGCGCCTGTCGGCCTGGGCCACGGGGCGGATTTCGCCGCTGAGGCCGACTTCGCCCCTTCAGCAGGCGAAGACTAATCGATAGGAATGACAATTAGCGGTTCACCTAGGGCTATTGATAGTTGGGCGATTGAACTTAGCCTAAGATTTGGGAACCCCGTCGTCCATCTTGATACGACAGCTTCGCTTTTGCCCAGTTTGCGGGCCAGGTCGCGTTGAGTCATGTTCTTTTCTTTGAGAATCTTATCAATCCTCGCGATGATATCAGCCGATATTTGCACTTCTGCCGCAATCTCCGGATTTACGCCCTTGATTTTTTCCTTAAACCAGTTCTCTTTGTTCCTCATATAATCGAAATTTATATCTCGAAACTTATATTTTCGATGCCTTCAAGCAGTCTTTCCCGAATACTCACATAACCTTTGGCCAGATTATCGTTTAATATTATCTCTGACTGTCCAATGACATCTACGGTTGTTTTCTTTTTCATAGCAAAGATAGAATAAGTTTAACATATATGCTAATTTTATGGGGAGATAAGGTTCTCTTCAGAGCAAAGATTAAAAGAATTAGCCGTGTAAAAAGGTGTTTACACGGCTATGTGACGAAATTTTGAGGAAGTACTATTTAAACAGAGTTTTCACAAGCTCCGCGACGTCGGAGACTTTGACGACTTTGATGGTGGCGTCGCGGACAGCGTCCAGATTCGAGTAGGCGCTGACAAAAATCTTTTTGAAACCGAGCCTCTGGGCTTCTATTACGCGCCTGTCTGCCTGAGCGACGGGGCGGATTTCGCCGCTGAGACCGACTTCGCCTGCGAAGCAGAAGTCGGACGGGATGGCGAAATCGAAGTTGGACGACAGAACCGCGCAGATGACGGCCAGGTCGCAGGCCGGGTCGGTGATCTTGAGGCCGCCGGCCATATTGAGGAATACGTCCTTCGCGCTGAGATGGAAGCCCGCGCGCTTTTCGAGCACGGCCAGCAGCATGTTCAGCCTGCGCACATCGAACCCGGTCGCTGAGCGCTGGGCCGTTCCATAGGCGGCCGTGGACACGAGGGCCTGGACCTCGAAGAGGAATGGTCTCGTCCCGTCGAGCATCGCGCAGATGGCAGTGCCGCTGAGACCCTGCTCGTGCATCGGGATGAGCATCTCCGAAGGGTTCGCGACCTCGCGAAGGCCGGTGCCGGTCATCTCAAACACGGCGAGCTCGGATGTACTGCCGAAACGGTTCTTGATCGAACGGAGGATGCGGTAGGAGCCGCGGTTCTCCCCTTCGAATTGCAGGACCACGTCGACGATGTGCTCAAGAATCTTCGGGCCGGCGATGAAACCGTCCTTGGTTATGTGGCCGATAAGGATTACAGGGACGCCGGATCCCTTGGCGAAACGCAGCAGCCGCGCAGCAACCTCCTTGATCTGCGAAACCGAGCCGGCGGCGGATTCGACCGTTTCCGTGTACATAGTCTGCACGGAGTCCACGACCATCAGGTCCGGCTGAATTTCTTCGGCCTCGGCCAGGATGTTCTCCAGCAGAGTTTCGGCGTAAATGAGGCAGTTGTCTGCCGAGCCTCCGAGACGGGCCGCACGCATTTTCACCTGCTTTTCGCTCTCCTCGCCCGTGACGTAGAGGGTACGGAGCGAGGGGCTATGGAGCGGAATCTGCAGCGAAAGGGTGGACTTTCCGATTCCGGGCTCGCCGCCGATAAGGACCAGCGAACCGGGGACGATGCCCCCGCCCAGAAGGCGGTCGACCTCGGCGCTGCCAAGGCTAACGCGCTCCTCAGCCGACGAAGACACCTCGGTCAGTTTCACCGGCCTGCGCCGCTCGCTGCGGCCGAATGATCCGGCGGACTTCGACGACTTGGAGGCCGGCTGGACCGGCGCCTCGACCATCGTGTTCCACTCCTTACACGCCGGACACTGGCCCATCCACTTCGGGCTCTCGTTTCCGCAATTCGTACAATACCACAATGTCTTCGCTTTAGGCATGCGCACGTTTTTCAAGTGTATAAGCATTCTACTTAAAATGTGCGGCGGGGACACACTTGAAAAACTTTTCCCCTCGCACATTCTGACTATTACGTTACCCTCTCCCTAAATCCCTCTCCTCGGGAGAGGGACTTACTGTCGCCCTTCGGGCTCTAATCTATCTCGGTAGTTTAAAAAGTTCCATGTCTTTCAGCTCGCCGCCTTCAATTTTGAAGCGCAGCGCTGTTCGTAGGACGTGCCAGCCCTGAATCCCGCAGGCGCCGGGGTTGAGGGTCATCATCTGATAGTAGTCGTCGTACATCACTTTCAGGATGTGGGAGTGGCCGCAGACAAATACCTGGGGGCGGAAGCGCTCAATAAGGGCGCGGGCGCGGTAATCATAGTGTCCTGGATAGCCCCCGATATGGGTCATCAGGACGCTCATCCCTCCGCATTCGAAAAGCTGATATGACGGATACTCGAGGCGGATATCCTGCCCGTCGCAGTTGCTATAGACGCCTACAACCGGCTTCCAGGCGGAAATCTGCCTGGTAAACTCCGCGTCGGCCCCCCAGTCTCCTGCGTGCCACACGACGTCGCAGGGCTCCAGAAACTCCTGGAACTCCGGACTCCACACTCCGTGTGTATCGCTGATAAGACCTACGAACATAGCAACTCCAAAAATACGAAATTCCTATGCTTTGGTCAAATTCCAAGAAAATTTAAATATTTATGGAATTGATTCCTTAAAATTATTAAAATCTTCGGAATCGCAGGGTTACAACATCCT
>JAEESD010000088.1 GCA_016286145.1 Bacteroidales bacterium
AGCAGAACCAGCGCTCCGCCCACCGGCTCTACGATTCCGCTCAGCGCGCCTATACCGAACGCCTTCAGGCGGGAGTTCCCTTCTGCCCGCAGGGGCATGGAGATAATCGCCCCTTCGGGGACGTTCTGAATCGCGATACCCAGCGAAAGAGCCAGGGCGCCGGCCATATTGAAATCAGCGGTCAGGGCGCCGGCTATAGCCACGCCCACGGCCATTCCCTCCGGGAAATTGTGGATGGTGACGGCGAGGGCGAGCTTGGTCGTCCTGGACAGACGGCTCCTGGGGCCCTCCGGACCGCCCGAAGGATGGATGTGGGGCGTGATGTAATCGATAAGGAGCAGGAAGGCAAAACCGGCGAGCAGCCCTACAGTCGGAGGGACTACCGCCGAGGGTCCGGCTCCCATCTCTATTGCAGGGATGATGAGCGACCAGACCGAGGCCGCCACCATCACTCCCGAGGCGAATCCCAGCAGGACTTTCTGAACCGGAGCGGGCATCTCCCGCTTCATAAAAAACACGAAAGCCGATCCCAGGGCAGTCCCCAGAAACGGAATCAACAAAGCAGTCAGAACAGGATTCATAATAGAAAAAATCTCCGCCTAACAAATATAGCAAATTGTTTGAAGATAATTAAGCAACGCTATAATAATGGCAGGGGGTCTGGGGGGTACGCCCCACAGTCCCTTGGGGGTGCAGGGGGATAGTAGATAAGTGCGCAGCACTTATCTCCACGAAAAAAGCGACCGACTGGTCGCTTTTTTCGTGGAGATGGAGGGACTCGAACCCTCGTCCAAACATAATACCCGACAGCTTTCTACACGCTTATTCTTCCTTTGGTGTCGGCTACGGTATGCCGGAAGACGGGCTATGCCGAAGCTTATCCTTTGTTTCTTGGCGGGGTTTAAAGGAATCGCCCCGTGCATCCGGTCTTGATGATACCCCGTGTGCCAGAAAGGACCGGCCTGAATCCTGGCGGGATATACGTCAGTGCCGCAGCCTTGGCGGCTCTGATTAATGCGTGTCACTTAGTGACTTAGCAAGCGTATGAATAGTTGTAGTTGCCTACTATTGATTGAAGACTGAGATTAACGGGAGGGCCTCCGACTCCCGGCGTGCTTACTGCCGTCTACGATGCTGTCAAAACCAAAACATCCCCAGTGTAAGCAAAGCGCCTTATGAAAGGCGGCAGGCAAATCTACTTGCCGCCTTTGTCTGACGCTTATTGTCTGCTCTCTTGACTACGCTCTTCTTGAAGGAAGGAGTAGCTTTACGAAGCCTGGCTGTAGTAAGAGTGCCGTCATAGTATTCGCTGACATCTACCGCAACTTTTCCGGTGTAAGTCGATGTAACCTGAGCGTTGTCATATTCCTCATCAAGGAAGGAAAGCGCTACGGTGTAATCATCTCCGTTCTTAGTGATCTTTACGTTTCCGGAAGATGCTGAGTACCAGATCTCATTTCCGAACACATAGTATGTTCCGTAATACGACTCTTCGTATTGGTAGAGAGGGCACATGATTCCGGCTACTATCTCATACTTCTCGTTGTAGAAGTCTGCGGGAACACTGAAGGTTCCTTCGGGAAGTGCCTCAATATTTTCTCCGGACTCGGCAACGAGTTCGATAACGATCCATTCGTTTTCATCCTTTTCGTTGACGAGGTAGATCATCCAGTCGTCTGTATCATCTCCCCATTCGTGGCCGAGATTGAAAGCGGCAGCGCCGTCTGCCTTGAAGTCGTAATCTCCTTCAGGACCCTCGCCTTCAGGTTCGGTTGAGCCGCTCTTATCTTCGATGGAGAGAGCTCCTTTGTAGTAGTACTTATACTCTTCACCGTCGACCTTGATCTGGACCTTGATGGTGTACTGAGCGCCTTCTACCGCAACCTCGAGGTGTGCGCTTTCGAGGGGCTCGAGCCAATAGTTGTCGGCATCCTGCTGGGTGAACAGATAGGTGTCTCCGTAGGTGACATCCTCACCTTCCCCATTCTTGATTGAAGGGATAATACCAGCTGAATTGAACTTGTCGTTGGTAATCTCGTAGATTCCTGCAGGGAAAAGGGTCGGGCCGCCGGTTGCGGTCAGGACATCGAGGCTGAGTTCTACGCCGCTGGTCTTGAAGGAGCCCTCTTCATCGAGCTCTCCAAGCTGGAAAAGAAGGATGTAATCCTGGAAGCCCTTTCCATAGTAATCTCCGAAATATGTAGCCTTTACAGTAAGACCTTCTGTCACCTTCTCTTCGGGGACAACCGGATCGACGGGAGTATCAGGGCCGGGTCTGTGACGATTCTTGTTACAAGAAACGAGAGCGAACACTGCAAGTGCCGCTACAAATGCTGCTTTAGCAAAAGTCTTAGTATTCATAGTAATAAACGTATTATCTGTTCGTCGTACCTTAATAAGATACATTTTGCGTGCCAATCGTTGCACGTGGGACGCGAAGTTACGTATTTTTTTGGCGTTTAACAAAATTGACGTATATTTGCAGTCCCAAATTTGCAAGGGAGATTAGCTCAGTTGGTTTAGAGCACCTGCCTTACAAGCAGGGGGTCGGCGGTTCGAATCCGTCATCTCCCACTCCAGAAGCCGGTTTAGACCGGCTTCTTTCGTTTACGATGACGGATTCTCTCCGCTTTATACGGGGGATGACACATCCCCCGAACCCCCTGCGGCCTTTCCGCCTTTCCGTATTTTCTCGCTACGCTCCAAAATACCCGGCCCGGCCGGTCGCCTGATGGCGACGACGGCGCTGCGCGCCTCTAATCGTTCTTTTTTAGGAGCGTCCGATTGCTTCGAGTTTGTAACCAAGGTGGGAGAGTTCGAGGGAGGAGCCTACGCGATACATAGTCTCGACGGTGATGAGGAAGAGACGGTACGCGAGGGCGGTTCCGGGTTCGGGAGTTTCGCGCATCAGGAAGTGATAGGCTGAGGCTGCGAGGGACTGCATCTTTGGGACGGTATGTTTGCGGTCGCGAAGTATAGTATCGGTTATATGGTCGTCCATATCGTCGAACTTGCGCTCGCCCTGGAAAAAGGAGTATGGGACTTCAGAATACTTCGCCCAGTCTTTATCCCAGAGAAAGGCTACCGCCATTCCGAGATACCCGGCGCAACCGAGGCAGAATTCGGGATAATCGTTGAAATTGCGTACGGCATCTCCGTAGAAAGAGGGCATCAGCCTGAGCCAAGCCTCGTTTAGGTCCGGGCTTTCAAGAAGACTTCCCTGCAGCCAGCCCTCGCTGGTACACTCCTCCAGGAGGTACTGCGTAAGGCCTTCGCGGTATTTTTCCTCAACGGTAACCGTCATTTATCCAGTTTATCCAGATTCTTTTTCTTCGCGGTATTCCACATTCCGTAGACTTCGGAGACATTGCCTGCGGTGATGAAACACTTGATATTGTGGACCCTGATATGATTCATAAGAGCCGCGAACTCGTCCTGGGAGAGGATAGCCTGAAGCTCGGTATGTTCCTGACCGGAGAATCCGCCCCTTACCCTATAGATACTGCAGCCTCGTTTCATCCCATCTACAATAAAACTGCGTATCTCTTCGGAGTCATCCGTCACGATACATACGCGCTTCTTACGGTTTAGGGATGCGGTAAAGTAATCTACCGCGAGACCGTTGATCCAGGTACCGATAAGACCGATAACAACCAGCTGGAACGGGTTGATCGCAAGAGCGGTAAGACAGATTACCGCACCGGCGATAGAGACTGACGCGCCGATATCGAAATGCAGATACTTGTTAAGGATTTTTGCCAGGATATCGAGCCCTCCGGTAGATGCGTTGATATTGAAAAGGATGGCCTGACAGATACTGAGCATCAAAACGAAGCAGAGCAGATCAAACCAGGGATCACCCATTACTGAGGTAGATCCTTCCGCAATGACCTTCTCGTAAGGCAGGATCGCCTCCCAGACATCCATAAGCGGACCAAGAATCAACGCAGTGTAGACAGTTTTTATACCGAACTCCTTTCCGATCAGGAAGTAGGCCAGGACGAGAAGGATTGCATTTATAGCGAGGACTACCCACGAAACCTTGATTGGAATACCAATATTCTCGAACAGGCCGGAGATAACGATCGAAAGACCGGAGATACTACCGATGACGAGTTTGCTGGGAACGAGGAAATAATAGACGGCTGCTGCGCCGACGAGCATACCGGCAGTCATGATAAAGAGCTCTTTCCAGAACTTCCATGTGCCGAGTGTTTGCAAAATTGTTTTGAACATTGTTTTAGCGTTGCAACACACAAATATAATCAATTATTGCCGGACATTAGCTAAATTTGCACAGTAAAATGAACGCAAAAAAAATAATCATCGCTATACTTGTCCTGATGGCATTCTCCCCTGCGGCGAAGGCCTTCATAGGCGTAGATACCCTCTATTTCAATGCCAGGGCAGGCTACAATGAGGATGTTGCAGATGGAAGGTTTCTCGGGAAGTTTTTCGGAGATCACCTCAACCTCAACATCTACGGAACAATGACAGACAAAGTCGGCTTCCGAATCAGACACCGCTTCAATGTAGCGCCTACTGCGGTCGATCCTCTGAGGGCAACAGACTGGGCGAGCCTTCTGTGGCACCCCTCAGAAAAATGGTCGTTTACTATCGGCAAGCAGGCCATCCTGGTCGGAGGATATGAGTATGACTCGGTCCCGATAGACGTCTACTTCTACAGTAACTTCTGCAACAATCTGCCCCAAGGCTATTCGGTAGGCGTTACCGCCAACTACGAAATCGTAGATGGCCAGTCCGTCACCCTTCAGGTTGCCAACTCTCCCTTGTCCTACGGCTTCAGCGACACCTTCGCCTACAACCTCGCCTGGCAAGGCCACATCGCCTCCTGGTGGCACACTATATGGACGGTCAATGCGGTAGAAGACAACTTCCGCCGTTTCATCGGCTACGTAGCACTTGGAAACCATTTGGTTTTAGGAAATGTAGCGATAGACCTGGACCTCATAGACAGGGCCAACCTGCATCAGAGCAACCTGTTCTCAGACTACACCTTCATCACTAAAGTAATCTGGAGCGTCGGAAAATGGAATTACTGCGGAAAGATAGGATTTGAGCGCAACGATGCCGCCAATGTAGACGAATACGGACGCGCCTACGATACCGTAATGGCTCCCGGCTACGACTATCTCTACGGCGGACTCGGAGTCGAGTATTTCCCCTACTCAGACAACAAACTGCGTCTACACGCCATCTGGTTCAGGGACAGCGACAATCACCACAACAACTTCCAGGTCGGTGTTACCTGGAGGTTCGATCTAATCAAAAGGTAATTAGATTTCTCCCTTAAGATTGACGGCCAGCTGGGCCTTCACCTCTGAATCCGAATATCCGGACCCCAGGAGGTGGAAGAGTTTTGCCAGCATCGCCTCGGTAGTACTGTCATAACCAGACACTACTCCGGCGTCCTTCATCTGCTTTCCGGTAGCATAAAGGTCCATATCTACTGTCCCTGCAGGACACTGGGTGACATTGACCAATATCTTCGTAGCGGCAGCCTCACGGACAAGGTCGAGGAACCACGGAGCAGACGGAGCGTTTCCTGCGCCGTAAGTCTCGATAATGACTGCCCTTGTTTCGGGGCCCAGAAGGATATTGCTTACTACCTGAGGGGTAATTCCAGGATGGATTTTAAGGATTGAGACGCGGGTATCCAACCCGAGGGAAACTACCAGCGGAAGCCCGTTCCACTTACGGATTACCCGGTCGTTGTAACGGATATTGATACCTGTTTCAGCCAGAGGCTCGAGATTGGGCGAGCGGAAGGCTTCGAAGCTCTCGGCATTGACTTTTGTTGTCCTGTTTCCCCTCATAAGAACCGAGCCGAAATAGATGGCGACTTCCGGAACTCGGGAAGTGCCGTCCGGATTTTTCGCCGCAGCTATCTCTACGGCAGAGATGAGGTTCTCCTTACCGTCTGTTCGGGGCGCTCCTACCGGCAGCTGGCTTCCGGTAAAGATGACCGGTTTCGATAGATTCTGGAGCATAAAGCTGAGAGCGGAGGCCGAATAGGACATCGTATCCGTTCCGTGGAGGACCACAAAGCCGTCGTACTTCTCGTAATTGTCCCTGATCGTCACTGCCATCTTCTTCCACATCTCGGGATCTATGTCCGAAGAGTCTATAAGCGGGTCGAAGGAATACGAATCGATAGAACCGGCGAACTTTTTCAGTTCGGGAACTTCTTCGAGTATCTGCGAAAAATCGAAGGGACGAAGAGCCCCTACTACAGGATCGGTCTTCATTCCGATCGTCCCGCCGGTATAAATAATAAGTATCGAGGATTTATTCATTTTCGACTTCCTTAAGGCCC
>JAEESD010000089.1 GCA_016286145.1 Bacteroidales bacterium
TTCAACTCGGAATGGGCATGGAACTGGAATTCGAGTATTCGATGGTAGAAGAAGTGATGAAGATTCCCGGCATTAAAGGCCCTGACGCCCAGGGGAACTATTCCTTCACCCTGGGTGACGTCCCTTCCTTGCGCGCCCGCTTCCGCGAGTATATGACATCAATCGTAGAGAGCGGTCTCTACGGCAAGGCGCGAATCGCGCTTTATTCCGGTTCGAACGCTCTTTGGCAACTTGCGACTTCGAGCGAAAATGACGATATTGCGATGTATCTCGAACTGTGTCGTTTTATAAGTGAAAACCCTTTGAGAAAATGAAAAGAATACCGGTTTTAATCATATTGTCCATGCTCTGTCTGGGATGCCTCCCGGCAGATGCAGACGCCCCGCTCCGCGACGCCGATCTCGTAGGCTACTCTCACCGTGAGCCCTATGCCTGGGATGCGGAGCGTTTCGGCCCCCACGTCAGCTGGAAGGCCCCCGACGGGAAAGAGCGCTGGCTGTTCGAGGCATTCATTTTCCTCGAAGGACAGGACTACCAGACAGGCAGGACCTTCGTCATCTCCCCTTCCGGAGCGTCTGCAACCAAAGCCGAATGGCAGCGCCAGCTGGACCTCTGGCTCGGACAGGACCGCGGAGTGGGCGCGCTCGAAAAAGCCTGCGGCGAGGTCGCAGCCCGAATAGGCAATCCGCCCGCGAAACGCAAGGTCATCATCGGCCTTCCGGACGCCATCATGTTCGAGCGTTTTTCAGACAAAACCAGCCGGACCGATTACTGGGGCGACGGCCTCGATTTCGCAAAGGTAGAAGACAGGCTCAAGGCCCTGGACTGGTACATGGAAGAGGCGCGCAGCCGCTTCGCCGCCCTCGGCTGTAAATACCTTCAGCTGGACGGTTTCTACATCACCTCCGAAGAGATATACCTCCCCTACGACATAGACGTCAACTGCCGCTACAAGAACTGGGAAGACATAGCCCCAGCCCTGGCTGATCGCTGCCACTCCAAGGGCGAAAAACTCTATTGGATACCCTACCACATGGCCCCCGGCCACAAATACTGGAAGCAGCTCGGAATCGATCAGGCCTGGATGCAACCCAACTGGTATTGGGACCTTAAGTCCGGAGAACGCCATCCCTTCGACAAAACCTTGAAAGCGATGGAAGAAAACGGCCTCGGAATGGAACTCGAATTCGAGTACAGCTGCGTAGCGAACCAGATGAAGCCTGGCGTCAAGGGCCCCAACGGCGACGGTTCTCCCGTCTTCGATGCGGCCGATGTACCCGCCCTCCAGGGTCGAGTGCGCGAATACATGCGCCGTTACCGCGAGGCCGGTCTGCTCGGAAAGGGGTCCATAGCCCTATACAGCGGTTCCAATGCCCTTACCCAGCTCGCGGCCTCTCCCCTTCCTCAGGACAAGGCCCTCTACGATGAGCTCTGCGGCTTCGTACTTGAAAACAGAGGAGAGCTAAAGAAAACTACTGTAAAGGTAGACGAAGAGGGCCTTCTTACCGAACTCAGCTTCGGCGGCCGCAATTATGCAGGCGGGTATCCCCTCTGGAGACTATACTACAATACTCCCGAGCAGAAAGAGATAGAGGTTTCCGGCTGGGACGAAAAGCCTTCATCTGTAAAAACCGTAGCAGATACCGTATTTATCGATTACGCTCGTGTCGGCGGCAAGGCTTTCGCCCTCGGGCTTAAGATATGGACCGAAGGCGCCTCGGTCCGCTTCGCGGCCAACCTTCGCAACGACGAGCCCCACACCGTCATCCGCGAACTTCAGTATCCGCTTGTAGGCGACCTCCGTATCCCGGAAGACTACAAGCTCCTTACAACCCACACCGGCGGCCAGATTTTCGAGGATCCCGTCTGGAAAATATCCAACGTAGACGTCCGCCCTCTGTACATGACCCCGGCCCAGAAGTTCCGCCAGTACGACCTTCAGTACCCTCGCAACGCCGCCGCCAACTGCTTCGCATTCGTGGGCGAGAACCATGGTCTCTACTTCGGCTCGCACGACCTCTCCCTCCAGCAAACCTGGCACGGACTGCGAACCTATCCCGACCAGGGTACCATAGGCCACACGACTTCAGATTTCAAGCATCTTGAGGCGGGCTTCTACCGTTATCCGAACGCAATGTGCGGCGACTCATGGAGCAACGACGCAAGCGTCGTGATTCCTTACGAAGGCGACTGGAGGGCGACCTCCCGCATCTACCGCAGCTTCGCCGATTGCTGGTGGCAGCATGCTCCCGTGCCCCAGTGGGTGCAGGACATGACCGGATGGCAGCGCATCATCTTCAAGCACCAGTATGGTGAGTACCTGCGCACCTACCAGGACCTGCCGGGCAGAATCGCCGCCGCGGGCGAGTCGGTCGGGTGCAACGCCGTTCTGGCGTTCGGCTGGTGGAAGGAAGGCATGGACAACGGCTACCCGAACTACACCCCCGACGACTCCCAGGGCGGCGATCCTGCATGGCGTGAGGCCATCAGGAAATACCGCGACGACGGCGGACGTCTGCTGCTGTATTTCAACGGCAGGCTGATCGACGTGGAGAGCGATTTCTACCGCTCCGGCGGCGGCTCCCGCGTGGCCAATAAAGACAACACCGGCCGTGAGTTCACCGAACACTATAAATTCACTGGAGAGGGCACGACCCTCGGCTACTACGACTCCCGCACCTTCGCCATCGCCGATATGAGCAAGCGCGAATGGCGCGACAAACTGATCGAATGGGCCGACAGGGCGATCAAGCTCGGCTCGGATGCCGTCTTCTACGACCAGCTCGGCGTGGCGGAAGAATTCCCGAACTGGGATCTGAGCCGCGAATTCCCCGTCCAGGACATCTTCACCGGCCGTTATAAGGCAGAAGCCCTGCGCGAAATCCGTGACCACATAAAGGCCATCAACCCTGAATTCGCCCTCGGCACCGAATGGCTCTCCGACTGCACCTCGCAGTTCTGCGACTTCGTGCATATAGTCGAATTCACTGCTCTGCCGGAGAGTTTCCCGGAGTGGTTCCGCTACACCTTCCCCGAGGTCATCTGGAGCGACAGGTGCGTGCGTGACGACAACGACGTCCCGCGCAGGGTGAACAACACCCTCCTGAAAGGCCTTCGCAACGACATAGAGGTCTTCCGCTGCCGCGGACTGATCGATGAAACCCCTGTCTACCAGGAGCATCTTGCGAAGATCAACGCCATCAGGCACGACTTCCCCGAGCTGCTGCTCGAGGGCAGGTACAGCGCCACAGACGGCTTCACCTGTTCCAACCCTAAATTGATTGCCCGCAGTTACACTGCCGACGGCCGCCTGGCCGTGGTGGTCACCAACACCGGGAACAAAGCCCAGAAAGGCAAGATAAGCGCCCCTGGCTATAAACTGACCGACAGCCGCAGCATAGGCGGCAAGGTGAACGGAAATTCCGTCTCCCTCTCTCAAAACGAAATCGCAGTCTTAATATTCGATAAGCAATGACTAAACTCATACTGACCCTTTTGATGCCCCTCATGCTGGGCCTTATCCCCACACCGGTGGACTTCCAGCCGGCAAAGGGCAATTCCACGGTGAACCGAGTGGTGGTCCGCAAACCCTCGCGCGCGCTGCGCAAGGCCACGGCCGATCTCCCGGATTTCTCCCGCAAGGAGGCCTATCGCCTTCGTATTCGCCCCAGAAGGGCCGTTATAGAGGCTTATACCCCAGAAGGCGTATTCCGGGCCCGCAAGAGTCTTGAGCAGCTTCAGGCGCTCGGAGAAGTGCCCTGCGGAGTCATCACCGACTATCCCCGCTTCAGGCATCGCGGCCTGATGATAGACGAGTCGCGCAGCTTCAAGGGAGTTGACTTCCTCAAGAAGCAGATGGACGCGATGGCTTTGCTGAAATTGAACATCCTGCACCTGCACCTCGACGACAGCGCGGGATGGCGCATAGAGTCCGACGCCTACCCCTATCTGACCGAGAAGACAGCATGGCGCGTCGGACAGCTCTACTGGGACTGGGAGAAGAACGGCTACCGCTTCGTCTCGAAGGACGATCCCGAGGCCTATGGCGGCTGCTACTCCAAG
Source organism: Bacteroidales bacterium (assembly GCA_016286145.1). GTDB lineage: Bacteria > Bacteroidota > Bacteroidia > Bacteroidales > UBA932 > Cryptobacteroides. The sequence goes on from JAEESD010000089.1 coordinate 4,063, forward strand.
GAAGAACTGCGCGAGTTGGTCGCCTATGCAGCCGAGCGCTACATAAACATAATCCCCGAAATCGAGATGCCCGGCCATAGCATGGAGGTGACAAAGGCCTACCCCGAGGTGTCCTGCCTGCTTGAGGACGGCACCCGCGTCGTGGGTTCATGGGATGTCTGCCCCGGTTCCGAAGAGACCTACAAGCTGTTTGAGGCCGTGATCTCCGAGGTGATGGAGATCTTCCCCTACCCCTACATCCATATCGGCGGCGACGAGGCTTGGATGAACATGTGGAGCAAGTGCGTGAACTGCCGCAAGCGCATGGAGGAAGAGGGCTACACGGATGTCCACCAACTCCAGGGCTACCTCATCCGCAGGATAGAGGCTTTCGTGCGCAGCCATGGCAGGCAGGTAATCGGCTGGGACGAGATACTCGAGACGGGAGTGCCGCAGTCGGCCGTGATCCAGAGTTGGAGAGGCGTCTCCGGCGGAATAGCTGCCAACGCAGCCGGACATCAGGTGGTCATGTCGCCGAACAGCCATGTCTACATCGACTACTACCAGGACCTTATCCGCAAGGAACCGCCGGCATTCGGAGAACTGACCTCTCTGCGCCATGTGTATTCCTATGAGCCGGTGGCGCCGGGCATGGACGAGTCGCTCGTTCTGGGCCTGCAGGCGAACCTGTGGTGCGAGTGGATTCCCACCTGCGAGCACGCCGAATACATGCTCTGGCCAAGAGGCTTCGCCATCGCGGAAACCGGCTGGAGCCCGGCGGCCCTGAAGGAGCCCGAAGCCTTCCGCACCCGTGCGCTTGCCATGCAGGATCTCTTCAGGTCTATGGGCTACAACACCTTCGACCTCCGCACCGAATCCAACCTCGCCCGCAGCGGCTACAGGACATTTGAATCATACGAGGCAGCGGGGCTCAAAAACCCCACTGGCATAGAATAAATACTTATTTATGAATATCAAGATAGACAACCGGGCCAAGCATTCGCTCTACAAACAGATCGTAGAGCAGGTGGAAAGGGGCGTCAGAGACGGTTCCCTACAGCCCGGAGACCAACTCCCTTCGATGAACGCTCTCGCCGAGCGCTACGACATCTCCAGGGAGACTGTAAAGAACGCCTACGGCATCCTGGTGGAGAAATCCATCATCGAACCGCGCCACGGCAAGGGCTTCTATGTCAAGGACCTTTCTACCAGCGGGGCCAGAATGAGCGTTCTTGTAGTCTTCGACAAATTCTCGGTCTACAAGCAGATTGCGTTTGATTCATTCTCGAAGCATCTCCCGGAAGGGACGGAGATTACCATCCTCAGCCACGACCAGAATCCCGACATGTTCGAGTACATCCTCGACACACACCTTGACAGCCACGATTACTATGTCATAGCGCCCCACTTCCCGACGGATGAGCAGACTCAGAAAAGAGTCGTCAAACTCCTTGAAAGGGTTCCGGTAAGAAAGCTGATACTGATCGACCACCTCCAGCCGGGTCTTCGCGGCCAGTTCGGAGCGGCCTATCAGGACTTCGAAAACGATATCTACGACGGCCTTAATGAGAGTTTCGACAACTCCTCTGCAAAGCGCCTGAGGGTCATTACCCTTCCTATGTCTATGTACGGCAACAAGATCTGCAAGGGCGTAGAGCGATTCGCTTCTGAGAAAAAGATCAACGTAGAGTTCCTGAGTGCGGCTCCCGACCTTATCGAGCCTGGCGATGCCTTCCTCATCCTTAACTCCCAGCTGGACTCCGGCCTTGTAGACCTTGCCCGAAAGATTCAGGAAAGCGGGCTCGAAATAGGCAAGGGAGTCTTCATCATCTCCTACAACGAGTTCCCTATGAATGAACTCATACTGGGCGGCCTCACTACCGTCTCCACCGACTTCCCGGAAATCGGACGTATTGCCGCCGAGATGATTGCCTCTCATAAGATGCGTAAAGTCCACAACCGCTTCAAGATGATACGGCGCAGAACGTTTTAGGGCTTTTGTGCATCTACTATGAAAATAATTCCTTATATTTACGCAGATTAGGAAAAATTTTATGATGAAAACTTTCTTGAAATTCTCATGGGCGGCTGCCGCTGCAGCCCTCGCCCTGGCGTTATCGGGATGTAAGGTCGATGAAGCCTATACTCTTGATAACCTCAAGAACATCGACCTGGATGTGACCCTGTTCCAGAACGGAATGCAACTCAGGATCGCAGACAGTACTTCTGTATTCCGTGTCGATTCTCTGATGAAGTCCGTGGGTCTGGATACTTCTGAATTTATCAAGCAAGC
>JAEESD010000010.1 GCA_016286145.1 Bacteroidales bacterium
AAGACATCGGCGTCCACATCGCGGGCAGCCTGAATGACGCTCTTGGAGTAGTGTTCATTCAGCACGTCCAGTTTTTCCTTGCATTCCTGCGCCGTCTCAAAATCGAGCTCTGCCGCGGCCTGGTTCATACGCGCGGTATACTCGCGGATGAGCGCTGCGGTATCGCCCTTGAGGATGCGGACTATCTCTTCGATATCTCGGGCATATTCTTCCTGGGAATAGGCTCCGATGCAGGGGCCCTTACACTTCCCGATATGGAAATCAAGGCAGGGACGGTATTTATGGCGAAGTATCGCCTCCGAATCTATCTTATACTTGCAGGACCTCAGGGGGTACGCGGACCCGAAAAAATCTACCAGTGCATGGGCATGGCGGGCGGAACTGTAAGGCCCGAAATAGCGGGCGCCCTTAGTCACGCGGCGGGTAATGAACACCCGCGGGAAGGGCTCGTCTGTAACGCAGATCCAGGGATAGGTTTTCGAATCCTTTAATAATATATTGTACTTCGGCTTGTACTGCTTGATAAGATTGTTTTCAAGCAGAAGGGCATCGGCCTCCGAATCTACTACCGAATACTGAGCGTCCGCAATCTTGCTTACAAGGACGCGGGTCTTCGCGTTCAGCCTTTCGGGCGCCACAAAGTATTGCGCGACCCGTTTGTGGAGATCCTTAGCCTTGCCTACATAGATAACCGTTCCCTCGGAATCGTAATAACGATAGACTCCGGGGGAATGCGGAAACAGTGCTATTTTTTCTCTAACGTCCAAGAGCTTCCTTTACGGCCGCCTCGATAGCGGCGCCGCGAATACCCTTCTTAACGATAGTCCCGTCGGGGCCGAAGAGCATTATCTGAGGGATGGAGTCGAAACCATAAGCCTCGGAAGCGATCTTCTGAGCGTTGATTATCTGGTTCCAGACAACGCCGTGTTCTGCTGCGGCTTTCTTCGTCTCTGCGGGATCGTCCCAGACTGCTACGCTCAGGACATCGAAATCGGGGCCGGCATAGGTCTCATAGACGTGTTTGATGTTCGGGATTTCCCTCTTGCAGGGACCGCACCAGCTGGCCCAGAAGTCAACGAGGACCCACTTTCCACGGCCCACGAAATCGGAGAACTTGACTCCGTCAACTTCGAAATCGATAAAAGGCTTTCCTTCTGCGGACTTCTTAAGAGTCTCAAGGCTCTTTTTTACCTTCACGACAAAATCAGAGCCCTGAATCTCGGGGCCAAGGGTCGCGATGAGCTTCTCTGCCTCTTCCGGCTCAAGATCTCCGTAGACCTCCTTGAAGGCCATCAGACCAAGCTCGTTGTTACGGTTCTTCTTAACGGTCTTGAGGCAAAGATCAGTGTATTTACCCTGAGCAGACTCATATACAGTCTGAATTTTCGCATCTTTTTCTTCCTTGGTAAGAGCCGCATCCGCCTCAACGGCCTCAACTGTAGTATTGAATTCGGCAACTATAGCCTCCAAGTCCTGCTGGAACTTCGCCTTTTTTTCTTCGATATTGCCGCTTGAGCAGGCAACTACCATCGCGGCAGTTACCACTGCCAGATAAAAAACCTTCTTCATAATAAATCAATTAAAAAAACAACCGGCTGCGCCCGAAAGCGAAACCGGTTGTAAATATAAGTAATTTTTCCGTGAGGAAAACTACTTTCCATTGTCCCTGCGGGGGCGACGGTCTCCGCGGCGTCCGCCACGGTCGCGTCCTCCCTGACGGGGAGCGCCGGATGCCTGGGCATTGGCGGCAGCGACGGCTGCAGGAGTAAGATCCTGACGTCCGTACTTCTCGCCGTTGCAGATCCAGACCTTGATGCCAAGAGCACCAACCTTGGTACTTGCAACTGCAAGTGCGTAGTCGATATCAGCGCGGAATGTGTGGAGAGGCGTACGGCCTTCCTTGAACATTTCGCTACGGGCCATTTCAGCACCGCCAACGCGGCCGCTGATCTGAACCTTGATACCTTCTGCGCCTACGCGCATCGTGTTCGCAACGGCCATCTTGATAGCCCTGCGGTAGCTGACACGACCCTCGATCTGACGAGCGATGGAATCGGCCACGATGTTGGCGTCGACTTCGGGTTTCTTGACTTCGTAGATGTTGATCTGAACATCCTTGCCGGTGACCTTCTTAAGCTCTTCCTTAAGTTTGTCGACCTCTGCGCCACCCTTACCGATGATGAAACCGGGGCGTGCTGCGTAGATAGTGACGGTGACGAGCTTGAGAGTCCTCTCGATGATGATCCTCGAAAGGCTGGCCTTTGCAAGGCGGTTACCCAGATACTTGCGGATTTCGAAATCTTCCGCGATCTTCTCCGCATAATTTCCACCACACCAGTTAGAGTCCCAACCACGTGTGATACCGATACGGTTGCTGATAGGATTAGTTTTCTGTCCCATATTACTTGTTCTCTACTGGTTTTTTGACATCGAGGACGATGGTGACGTGGTTCGAGCGCTTGCGGATGCGGCCGGCCCTACCCTGGGGGCAAGGACGGATACGCTTCAGCGTACGGCCAGGACCTACCATGATCGACTTGACGATCACGTTTCCATTGTCCAGTTCTTTAGACAGTTCCGGATTCTTCGCTTCCCAGTTTGCGATAGCGCTCTTGAGAAGTTTCTCGAGACGGCCGGATGCCTCCCTCTTCGAGAATTTGAGAAGATCGAGTGCGCGATTTACCTCAACGCCTCTGATGGTGTCTGCAACAAGACGCATCTTGCGAGGAGATGTAGGCACATCGTTCAGCTTTGCAATAGCGGTGGCTTTCTTCTGCTCCTTGAGCTTTTCAGCCATAAGTCTTTTACGAGCTCCCATTGTTTACTCCTTATTTCTTGTTGTTACCTGCATGTCCGCGGAATGTGCGGGTCGGAGCGAATTCTCCGAGTTTGTGACCTACCATCTGCTCAGTTACATAAACCGGAATAAACTTGTTTCCGTTGTGAACAGCGATAGTATGGCCGATGAAGTCAGGGGAGATCATGCTGGCACGTGACCAGGTCTTGACCACCTCTTTTTTCTTGCTACCATCATTCATAGCAAGAATTCTACTCTCCAGAGCTTCCTGGATGTATGGACCTTTTCTTAATGAACGACTCATAATCTCAATTGTTTATTCCGATTACTTCTTTCTTCTTTCGATGATGAACCTGTTGGATGCGGCCTTAGGGTTACGTGTCTTGTATCCCTTTGCAGGCAGACCCTTGCGGCTGCGAGGGTGTCCACCGGTTGCACGTCCTTCACCACCACCCATCGGGTGATCGTGCGGGTTCATAACGACACCACGGTTGTGCGGGCGGCGGCCAAGCCAACGGCTGCGGCCAGCCTTACCGAACGACTCGAGGTTGTGGTCTGTGTTGGAAACGACGCCAATGGTAGCGCGGCAGCTTACCAGAACCATACGGGTCTCACCCGAAGGGAGACGAAGGATGGCGTGGTTGCCCTCACGGGCTGCAAGCTGAGCGAAGGTACCGGCGGAGCGGGCCATTGCGGCGCCCTGTCCGGGACGAAGCTCGATTGCGTGTACCATTGTACCGACCGGAATCTCACTGAGAGGAAGAGTGTTGCCTACCTCGGGAGCGACTCCGCTACCCGACTCGACAGTCTGTCCTACCTGAAGTCCGTTGGGAGCGATGATATACCTCTTCTCTCCGTCGGCATACTGAACAAGAGCGATACGTGCGCTGCGGTTAGGATCGTACTCGATGGTAAGAACCTGTGCAGGCATGTTGTCTTTGTTACGAAGGAAATCGATGATGCGGTACATTTTCTTGTGTCCGCCACCGATATAACGCATGGTCATCTGACCAGTGTTGTTACGTCCGCCAGTCCTCTTAAGAGGCTCGAGCAATGACTTCTGAGGCTTGTTGGTTGTGATCTCCTCGAAGGAGCTGATAGCCTTATTCCTCTGACCCGGGGTTACCGGTTTGAATTTTCTGATTGCCATTGTACTTCCCTCCTAGATGTTAGCGTAAAAATCAATCTTATCCTCACCTGCAAGAGTAACGATAGCCTTCTTGAAGTGATTCATACGACCGCGGAGAAGGCCGGCCTTTGTGTAGCGCTGCTTTCTCTTGCCGTGATAGTTGATTGTATTGACGTCGGCAACCGAAACTCCGTAAAGGGTCTCGACTGCTTCCTTGATCTGAAGCTTGTTCGCCTTGCGGTCTACCACAAAGCCGTAACGGTTCAACTTGTCGCCCTGAGCCGTCAGCTTCTCTGTAACGATTGGCTTAATAATAATTCCCATCTCTTGTCAGTTTTATTTGACCCTCGATGCGAGAACGTCCTGGACGCCGTCAACGAGAACGAGGTTGTTCGCGTTCATCACAGCGTAGGTGTTGATTTCGTCAACAGTAATGACGTTCACATAAGGAAGGTTGCGGGATGAAAGGAAAATGTTGTCCGAATTTGCAGGGAGAACGAAGAGGACCTTGCGGTCGCCAGCCTTAAGATTGGAAAGGATCTGAGCGAATTCCTTGGTCTTGGGAGCCTCCATTGCAAACGGCTCTACGATAGTGATAGCGCCTTCTGCAGCCTTGTAAGAAAGAGCGGAGCAGCGGGCGAGGGATTTAACCTTCTTGTTGAGTTTGTGCCAGTAGTTGCGAGGTTTCGGACCGTGGATGGTACCGCCGCCTACGAAAATACCGGATTTGAGAGAACCGTGACGTGCACCGCCGCCGCCTTTCTGGCGACCGAGCTTCTTGGTGCTGTGTGCGTTCTCGCTGCGGTCCTTCGACTTGCTGGTTCCCTGGCGCTGATTTGCGAGGTACTGAACTACGTCGAGATAAATTGCGTGGTCGTTCGGGGTAATACCGAATACTTTCTCGTCAAGAGCGACCTTCTTTCCGGACTCCTGTCCGTTGATTTTGTAAACTGAAAGTTCCATACTCTTAAGCCTCCACAATTACATAAGAACCCTTGGCTCCGGGAACGGAACCTTTGACAACGATAAGATTGTTCTCAGGAATAACCTTAAGAACCTCAAGGTTTTCAACCTTTACACGGTCGCAACCCATATGACCTGCCATACGCATTCCGGGGAATACGCGAGAAGGCCAAGAAGATGCACCCATAGAACCGGGGTGACGGAGACGGTTGTGCTGGCCGTGTGTCTGGCCACCTACTCCGGCGAATCCGTGGCGCTTTACGACGCCCTGGAATCCTTTACCCTTCGAAGTACCAACGACATCTACGAAAGGAACGCCTTCACCGAAAACGTCCGCGACCGTAAGGGTGTCGCCAAGTTTGAGCTCTCCTGCGAAGTCTGCCTTGAACTCGACAAGCTTGCGCTTAGGAGTGGTTCCTGCCTTTTTGAAGTGCCCCTGAAGAGGCGCGCTGGTGTGCTTTTCTGTAGTTTCGTCATAGGCAAGCTGTACAGCGGCATAACCATCTTTTTCTACTGTACGGAGCTGCGTAACAACGCACGGACCAGCCTCGATAACGGTGCATGGAATATTCTTTCCCTCGGCACCGAAAACGGAAGTCATTCCGATTTTCTTTCCAATTAATCCAGGCATTGGTTTGATTAATTAATTGTTTATAAATACATATCCCTTTTTTTCAAGGGGGTGCAAAGATACGATTATTTTTTTGATTGACAAGAGGTTGGGAAGATTTTTGTAAATTTGGGCATGATTGGAAAGTTATTATTGGTTGCGGCCGCTCTGACGGGCTTCGAAAAATGTGATTCCGTTATTCTGGCCGCCATCGCGGAGGGGAACGCGCCGGGGGCCGTGCTCTGCGTAGTCCAGGGCGATTCCATCGTCTATGAGAAGGCCTATGGCAACAAACGCGTCTACCCGAAACCCGAGCCCATGACCATAGGGACCGTCTTTGACCTTGCCTCGCTGAGCAAGTGCGTAGGGACCGAGATCTCGCTGATGCAGCTGGTCGAGCAGGGCCGGGTCGGGCTCGACGACTATGTAGACCAGTACCTTCCCGGCTTCGCGCCGTGGCAGGACAGTACCGGGATCCAGCGGATTACCGTGCGCCAGCTGATGACCCATACTTCCGGCCTTGCCCCGGTCGCCCCCGTCCTCGAGCTTGGGCGCCGCCACGCCGACAACCGCCCGAAAAAGCTCCGCTCTTATATAATAAAGGAACACGAGCGCCGCGCCCAGCCCGGAACGCAGCTTATTTATAGCTGCCCCAACTTCATAACACTTCAGTACATACTCGAAAGTGTCACGGGCGAGCGCCTCTGCGACTACGCCCAGGCCAACGTTTTCGACGCTCTCGGCCTGCAACATACCTGTTACTTCCCTACCCGAAAACGCATTCCGAAGGCCGTCAAGGCCACCATCGCCCCCACCGAAGTCCTCTGGCGCAAGAAGACCGACCCGCAGCAGATAGGGCCGCGGACCAGGAACGGCAAGGCGCTGCTCGGCCAGGTCCACGACCCGACGGCCCGCCGCTTCAACTGCGGAAACTCCGGAAACGCGGGAGTCTTTTCGAGCGCCGAAGACCTTGCCGTCCTCTGCGCGGCCCTGATGAACGGGGGCGAGTACCACGGCCGCCGGATTCTCCAGCCGGAAACGGTCGAGCTTATGTTCACGGAGCAGGATGGGGCCTTCGGCCGTGCGCTCGGCTGGGATACAGCCGGCGGAGGGTCCGGGTTCGCTCAGCCGTTCGCTCCGGATCGGGTCGCCTGCCACACCGGTTATACCGGCACCTCGATCGTGATCGACCTGGACCGTAAGATTGCCGTGATACTGCTCGCGAACAGAGTCCATCCTGTCGACGAAGGCGGACTAGGCAGGACCCGCGCCGCCGTGAGCCAGATTGTTGCCGAATCCCTCAATAATTACTAAATTTGGGGGCTATGCACAATTTGCTTCTCGATATAGGTTTTCTACACGTGACGCTGATCGATGTCCTGGACATCCTGATGGTTGCGGCAATCATATATTTCCTCTTCCGCTGGATCAAGGGCTCCGCCGCGATGAACATCGCCCTGGCGATCGTGGCCCTGCTTTTCCTCCGGATTCTGGTAGACGCGCTGAAGATGACTATGATGTCCGCCCTGCTCGGGACGGTAATCGATGTCGGCGCTATAGCCCTGATCGTCATCTTCCAGCCCGAAATCCGTCACTTCCTCTATAATCTCGGACGAACCACCTTCTCCGGCGACAGCAACTCCTGGCTCGGCAAACTCTTCCACCGCGGAGAGTCCATCCTGGCGGCAGATGTAGCGGACGAGGTTGTCCAGGCCTGCTTCGAGATGGCAGAGCAGAAAGTAGGAGCGCTTATCGTCTTTACCAGTACGGACCCTCTGGAAGACATAGTCTCTACCGGCGACAAGGTAGACGCTACTGTTACAAAACCCCTTATCGAGAACATTTTCTTCAAGAACGCACCGCTCCACGACGGAGCGATGATAATTCGCGGCAGCCGTATCGTAGCGGCGCGCTGCACCCTTCCCATCACAGACAGGACGGACATCCCGGCCAGATACGGCATGCGCCATAAAGCCGCAATAGGCATCACGGAAAAGACCGACACGAAAGTGATTGTGGTGAGCGAGCAGACCGGAGACGTATCTTTCGTCGAAGACGGAAAGCTCGAGAAGATGAAGAGTAAGAACGCCTTAAAGCTCAGGCTCGGAGATGACGGACAGAAGACTGGAAGCGAAGCTGGGGTTTGACAAGGTCCGGGAGACTATCTCCAACCGCTGTCAGACTGAATATGCCGCCGACAGAGTCGCCGGCGAGGAGTTCAGCGCCGACCCCGAAGAGATTCGCCGCCGGCTGCTGCTGACAGACGAGATGAGGCTGATCCTGATGTTCGAGGATAACTTCCCGACCACCGGATATATAGACGCTCTTCCCTTCCTGGAGCCCCTCCTCAAAGAAGGCTTCAGTGTGGATAAGCTCTCGCTCGCAAAACTCGCCTCTCTGCTCGAACTCTCTCGAAAGACTTCGCAGTTTTTCATCACTATAAAAGACGGAGTCTACCCTGCCCTCAAGAAGATGACCTCGAAGATGGTCTCCTTCCCCGAGGTACGCCGCCGGATAGAGAGTATCCTCGATAAATACGGCGAGATAAAGGACTCCGCCTCCGAGGAACTGCTCCACATCCGTCAGGACCTCCGCGCCAAGGAAGCCGCCATCAGCAAGAAAGCTACTGCTATCCTCAACAGCGCAAAAGCAGACGGAATAGTAGACGGCGATGCTTCGGTATCCGTTCGCGACGGAAAGTTCCTAATCCCTGTCAGCACCTCTTCGAAGCGCAAGATCCGCGGCTTTGTCTACGACCTTTCCGCCTCAGGAAAAACGACCTTCGTAGAACCGGCCGAAATAATCGAACTTGAGAACGAAATCAGCGAACTCCGCTTCGAAGAAGCCCGCGAGATTTCCCATATCCTGTATCTGTTCAGCGAATTCGTCCGCCCGTATGTCCCCGACCTTATCGAGACAGCCAGGGTTCTGGGCGAGGTGGATTTCCTTATAGCTAAGGCTCAGACGGCGCTGGACTATGTTGCCGGGGTCCCCGTGATCTCGGTCGATGGCTCGCTGAGCCTTCGCAAGGCCCGCCATCCCCTGCTCGAGAAATCGCTCAAGAAAGAAGGGCGGCAGATATGCCCCCTTACGGTAGAGCTTACCGAACGCAAGCGCCTGCTCATAATCTCCGGCCCCAACGCGGGCGGAAAATCTGTCTGTCTTAAGACCACCGGACTGCTTCAGTATATGTTCCAGTGGGGAATGCTCGTCCCTACCTCCGAAAGCTCGGAGCTGCCCGTATTCGACAGGATCCTGGTCTCGATCGGCGATGACCAGTCGCTCGAAAACGACCTCAGTACCTACAGCTCCTTCCTCGCGGACATGAAAGACATGCTCGCGAAAGCAGACGAACGGACCCTGATCCTGATAGACGAGTTCGGTTCGGGTACCGAGCCTGCGGCCGGCGGCGCGATTGCCGAAGCGATACTGGCCGAATTCGACCGTCGCGGCGCGTATGGGGTCATCACTACCCATTATACGAACATCAAGCTCTACGCGGCCGGCGAGAATACCCATGCCGTCAACGGCGCCATGCTCTACGATACCTCCCGGATCGCGCCCCTCTTCCAGCTCAAGATCGGCCTGCCGGGCAACTCGTTCGCCTTCGAGCTCGCGCGGAAGATGCAGCTTCCCGAGCCCATCGTCAAAGACGCCGAAAACCGTGCGGGCGAAGAGTTTGTTGGGATCGAGCGCAACCTCCGCAAGATAGCGAGGAACCGCCGCGTCCTGGACGAAAAGATCAGCAAGGTAAAGAAGACGGACAAGAACCTCGAAGAGCTCTCGGAGCAGTATGAGCGCGAACTTGAAGATATACGCAGCCGTAAGAAGGAGATACTCGACCAGGCCCGTCTGGAGGCCGAGGAAATAATCCGCAGCGCCGGAAGACAGGTCGAAAAGACTATCAAGGACATCAAGGAAAGCCAGGCAGACAAAGCTAAGACCAAGGAAGCCAGGGCCGAACTGTCCGGCTTTATCTCCGCTCTGGAGGAAAAGAAAACCAAGGAGCGCAAAGACCACGACGAATATATCGAGCGTAAAAAAGCCCTGCTGGACAAGCGTAAGAAGCCGGTAAAGAATACCGAAGAAAGCCGCGAGGAGGCCTTCCGCAGCGCCCCTCTGAAGATAGGCGAAAAGGTAAGGGTCAAATCCAACGGTATGGTCGGCGAAGTTGTAGGAGTAAGCGGAAAGAGAGTTACGGTAGTGATAGGAAACATTACCAGCAAACTGCCGGCGGAAAGGGTGGAGAGAATATCCTCCAACGAATTCAAGGAAGCCTCGAAAAAGACCTATACGCCGGTCTACGAGAAGCGCGATCCCGCGATTACTGCCCGCAGACTGAACTTCTCCCCCGAACTTGACATAAGGGGCGAGCGGCTTCAGTCCGCCCTCGATATCGTAGTCCGGTACATAGACGACGCCCAGATGCTCGGAATAGGCTCAGTCCGCATCATCCACGGTAAGGGAACGGGCGCGCTCCACGACGAAATCCAGAAATACCTTAAAACAGTACCCGGAGTTATTTCCGCCACCGACGAGGACATACGCCACGGCGGCTCCGGAGTGACTGTAGTAACCTTCGAATAACTATGAAAACAGACAGAAGCGAAACCGGAAAAAGAGGCGAGCAGGAAGCCTGCAGCTATCTTGAAAGTCTCGGCCACACGATAGTCGAGCGAAACTGGCGCCACTCCCACAAAGAAGTGGACATAATCTCGGTGAGCGGAGGAAACATCCTCCACATAGTCGAGGTCAAAAGCAAGACCGAGCCGGTAGTTGCAGAGCCCGAGCTCAGCGTTAATGGAAAGAAACTGCAGAACCTGGTAGCAGCCGCAAAGGGCTACCTCCACTCCGCAGACAAAATAAAAATACCAACCGAACTGGAGGTTGTGTTCGACGTAGTTACCGTTGTGTTCTCAGACAACGGAACCCGAATCGAGTATTTCCCCCAGGCTTACATACCGATATATGCCTGACAAACACTGTTATTGTGCAATCCTCGCCGGAGGTCTTGGAACCCGTTTCTGGCCCATCAGCCGCAAGGCTCTCCCGAAACAGTTCCTCGTGTTTACCAAAGGCGGAAAAACTTTCCTTCAGCAGGCCTACGAAAGGATGGCCAGGGTCGTCCCGGAGGAAAATATTCTGGTAGTTACTCTCAAAGAGTATAAGGGTATCGTACGCGAACAACTCCCGAATCTTCCCGAGGAGAACATTCTCCTTGAGCTTTACAACCGTAATACCGCTCCGAGTATTACCTACGCGGCTAAGGAAATCCTCAAAAGAGATCCCGAGGCGGTAATGGTGGCTACTCCTGCAGACCACATAATCGAGGATACAGACATGTTTGCCTCTACGATGAGCCTTGCTCTGGACTACGCTTCGACCCACACCGAACTCGTCACTCTCGGAATCGTACCTACCCGTCCGGATGCCAACTTCGGTTATATCCAGGTCAGCGGAGGCCGCGAAGCGATAAAATGTTGCGAGCCCGTTTCCGTAAAGACTTTTACCGAAAAGCCTACCAAAGAAATCGCAGAACTTTTCATCAAGAGCGGCGAATTCCTATGGAACTCCGGTATCTTCATCTGGCAGGCCAAGGTAATCCTGGAAGAGCTGGGGCGTTATGCTCCAGGAATCATCTCTCTCTGGAAGGAAAGCAGCGACATAGACCGGATTTACACCGACTGCCAGCGAATTTCGATAGACTACGCGGTGATGGAGAAAACAGACCGCGCCACCGTCTTCCCTTCACAGTTCAAATGGGCGGATATGGGTACCTGGGAGTCGCTCTACGACAATATCGGAAACCCTGACAGGACAGGAAATGTCACCAATATCTCCGGGAAACACCTTTTCAAGGAGGACGAAGACAATATCATCTACTGCCAGAAAGAAGGGAAGCTGATCGCTATCCGCGGCCTTGAGAATATGATAGTGGTAGACACGGACGATGTTCTGATGATCTGCCCGCGCGACGACCGGAAGGTAAAGGAATTCCTTTCCGAGCTCGCGATGCCAGAATACGAAGATTACAGATAAGATGGAGGTACTGAAATTCGGCGGAACATCCGTAGCCAACGCTACTGCGATATCGAGGGTTCTCGACATCGTGGACTCTGCGCGCTCAAGAGGCAAGGTCGTTCTAGTCTGCTCAGCTATCAGCGGTTGTACCGACGCGCTGATTGCCCTTTCAGGGATGGAACCATCCGAACGGGAGAAGGCGGGTAAAGCAATACTTGACAGACACAACTCTATAGTCGGCAGACTGTTTACTGGAAAGGAGCGCAAAGACGTTTCCCAGATAGTCCTGGAGACCTACAAGGATCTTCTCGACGCCGAGGCGGAAGACTACCAGACCTTCGGAGAGCTGTTCTCTACCAGAATAATCGCGGCTAAGCTTCGCTGCGACGGAATAAGCGCCCTCTGGCTGGACTCTCGCGACCTTATCAGAATAGACGGAGTTGCGGTAGACAAAGAGCTGACTTACCGCCGCATCTCGAAGGCTATCGCCGATCACCCGGAGGTAGAGGTTTTTGTTGTTCCCGGTTTTATAGGCTCGGACGCTACGGGTCGGGTCAGGACGCTTGGCCGCGGCGGGTCGGACTACACCGCCTCGCTGTTTGCGGCGGCGCTGGGGGCCGACGATCTCCAGATATGGACCGACGTGCCCGGAATAATGACGACCAATCCCAAGGACGTCCGCTCTGCGCGAACGATCCCCCAGATAAGCTACGATGCCGCATTTATGCTCGCGGCTTGCGGCGCGAAGGTGCTTTATGCTCCGGCGGTCGAGCCCGCGAAGGAGGCCGGAATCAACATCCGTATTCTTGATACCTTCCATCCCGACCACCCCGGTACCGTAGTAGGACCGTTCCCGCGCCGGGAAAAGGGCGGATGGGTAGGAATCGCCTGGCAGAAACGCGGCGATGAGTCGCAACTCTGCCTGGTGGCAGACGGCCCCGTAGACCCCGCAGTCCCGGGAGATCTGCGCTCTAAGCTCGAGCGCTCGAACATCGTGCTGCGCGCCGTCACGGCCGTGGATGACCATATCCTCGTGAATCTCTCCGCCGGTGACGAAATCGAGGCCCTCAGGACTTGCCACTACTTCTGCTTCGAGACCGACGATTCGGTCGATGTGTATCTGGCGGGCGAGGGAAAGGTAGGCCAGGCGCTGCTGGAGATTATCCGTAATACAGACAACAGAATCAACGTGAGGCTGGTCTCCCGCCACGAAGTCGAAGACGAGGAATTCTTCTCCCAGATGTTTGCGGCCGCTTCCGGAAAGTCGGTGTTCGTAGACTGTACAGACAGCGAGACTATCTATAAATGGTACGTTCCCGCACTGGAGGCCGGAATCAATGTCGTGTCGAGTAACCGCCGCGCGCTGAGCGTCCCGTACGCGGAGTTCGCGCTGATGAAGCGCACCGCGCGAAGAATGCGCCGCTTCCTTCGCTACGAGACGACTGTAGGCGCGGCCCTCCCTATCCTGGATTCGATCAATATGAGCGCAAACAGCGCCGACGAGATTCTTTCTATCGAGGCGGTCGTAAGCTGTACGCTGAACTTCATCCTGACGAGCGGGCTGCCGTTCGAGGAGGCGCTGAAGAAAGCTCAGGATATCGGTCTCACGGAAAAGGACCCGAGGATGGATCTCGGCGGACGGGATGCCCTTCGAAAACTGCTTATTCTGGGCCGCGAGGCCGGTATACCGCTCGAAGAGGAAGACGTCCTGATTGAGCCGGTAGACGGAGCTCAGGTCCAGCCCGGACAGCGGTTCGTGGCCTCGATCGAGAAGGACCCTTCCGCTCCGAAGGGCTACCGTGCGGCTATCCGCCTCCGTACTGTCGGTCCCGACGATCCGGCGTGGAACGTTCGCGGAACAGACAATATGATAAGCATACGCAGCGCCTTCCACCCCTCGCCCCTGATCATCCAGGGTGCCGGTGAGGGTGCTAAGATGGCTGCTTCCAGTGTGTTAAATGATATTTTAAGATGACACTGAGTAAAGAAATACTTGACCTTTTCGGGGAGGTTCTCAGGATCGACTCCACCTCGGGGCGCGAACGCAAGCTGGCAGAGTTCCTGCTCAGATACCTGGAGGCCCCTTCCAAGGAGGGCTTCGAGGTTGGCGACGGGACCCTGAACCTGCTTCTGAAGTGGAGCGACACGCCTAAAGTAGTCTTCTGCTCCCATCTGGATACAGTTCCACCGTATATTCCTCCTACTTTCAGCGAAGAGGGAGTTGCGGGCCGCGGAGCGTGCGACGCAAAGGGGCAGTGGATCTCGATGTATGCGGCCTGCAAGGAGCTGGAGCGAGCCGGCCAGCGCGATTTCGCGCTGCTTCTCGTAGCCGGCGAGGAGGTGGGTTCGGTCGGCGCCAAGGCCTTTTCGGGCTCTTTGAGCGCTCCGTTGCTGGTGATAGGCGAACCTACAGACAATATTCCGGTATCGGCAGCGAAAGGGACTAAATCCTACGACCTGAAATTTACCGGAGTCCCCTTCCACAGCGGCTATCCCGAAAAGGGACGCAGCGCTGTAGAGATGTTTATGGACTTTATGATAAGCCTGGAAGTCGAGGCGGAATTCCCCAATGATAAAGTGTTGGGAGAAACTACCTGGAACGTAGGCCGGCTAGTCAGCGACAATCCAAAGAACATTCTGAGCCCTTCGCTGACCTGCCAGCTCTATTTCCGCACCACCTTCGCCAGCGACGCCCTAGTCCAGAAATGGATGTCCCGCAGCTATCCCGGTGTTGAAATTACCGCTCTCGGAGGCGATGCCCCCTGCGAATATTTCGTCCCTGAAGGCTTCAAGGGTAAGCCGGTTGCCTTCGGCAGCGACGCTCCACACCTTGCCGGCTTCGAGCGCAAGGTCATCTGCGGCCCCGGATCTATTTTTACAGCTCACCGCGACGACGAAAAGATCTCGTTCGCCGAGATGGAAAAAGCAATTGAGAATTACATAGCGATTTATGAAAGTAATAATTAGCGGATACGGCCGTATGGGCCATATGATTGAGGGTGTTCTGCTCGAACGCGGAATCCAGATAGCAGCGTGTTCGGAAGACGTCTGCGCAGTAGATCCTGCTCTCGCCCGCGAGTGCGTCTGCATCGATTTTACAACTCCGGACGCCTTTAAGGCCAACTATAAGTTCCTGGCCGCTAACTTTAAGGCCGTAGTCGTAGGAACTACCGGCTGGGACGAAATCCGCCCACAGGTGATAGCAGAATTCGAGTCCTGTGAAACCCCGATGATCTATTCGGCCAACTTCTCTATCGGAGTAAACGCAATGTTCGCCGCGGTAGAGAAAGTAAGTTCTATCCTTCGCGGCCACGGCTACGTCCCCCACATCGAAGAAACTCACCATATCCACAAACTGGACGCACCGAGCGGTACCGCTAAGGTATTGGCTTCGATGGTAAGCGAGGGACTTGGCGTAACTCCGGATATCACCTCCGTTCGCGAGGGCGAAGTCCCCGGAATACATATCGTAAAGTTCAAATCCGAGGTAGACAAGATCAAGATCTGCCACGAAGCCTTCTCCCGCCAGGGTTTGGCGGAGGGCGCAGTCGCAGCCGCTCTTATGACCGAAGGATTGACAGGAGTCCACGAGTTTAAAGAAATTCTTTTAGGATGAAAAAAATACTTTTCAGGGGCGCCGGCCCTGCTTTAGTCACACCTTTCAAGAGTGACGGATCCGTAGACTACGAGGCCTACGCCGCTCTGGTAAGGCGCCAGGTAGAAGGTGGTGCAGATTTCCTCGTCGCACTGGCCACCTCGGCAGAGGCGCCGGTTTTGAGCGCGGAGGAGAAGCTGAAGCTTCTTGCCCTCACGCGCGAAAACGCGGCCGGCCTGCCGATCATCGTCGGAGCGGGATCGAATTCCATCCCTGGGACGAAGGCCAATATGGAACTTCTGAAGGACGCAGACGCATGGCTTATAGTAGTTCCCTTCTACAACAAGCCCACTCAGGAAGGAATGTTCTTCTACTATAAGGCTATCTGCGAACTGACAGACAAACCGGTAATCATCTACAACGTCCCCGGAAGGACCGGAGCGAATATGCTGCCTGAAACGGCCCTTCGCCTGGCCCGCGAAGTCCCCGGAATAGCGGGAACAAAGGAGGCGTCCGGAAAGTTCGATCAGATTAAAGCCATCATCGACGGCGCTCCCGAAGGATTCTCCATCCTCAGCGGCGATGACGATATGACCTACGATATTATCGCGGCCGGAGGCCACGGCGTTGTTTCCGTAGCCCAGAATGTCCTCCCGAAACCCGTCACCGAAATGGTCCACCTGGCCCTCGAGGGTAAGTTGGATGAAGCGGCCGCCCTCAACGCCCGCCTTCAGACTCTCTTCAAAGGCTGTTTTGTAGAGTCCAATCCTATCCCTGCTAAAGCCGCCCTCTCCCAGCTCGGACTTTGTTCGAAGACTATGCGTCTTCCCCTTACAGATGCCACCGCCTCAACCGAGGCAACCATCAAAGTAATCCTCAGCCAATGGAAATAACGTTAGAAAAATTCCTTCAAACTATCGATCAGCTCGAAAAGGGCGAGATCCGGGTCGCAGAAAAGATCGACGGCAAGTGGGTCGTCAATAAATGGGTCAAAGAGGTTATCCTCGCCGGTTTTAAGCTCGGCGCGATTACCGATATGAGCCAGGGCCAATTCAGCTTCTTCGACAAAGAGACCTTCCCCGTCAGGAAGTTCTCCGCCGAAGACGGCGTCAGGATCGTTCCCGGCGGCAGCAGCATCAGGCGCGGAGCCTATCTGGCTCCCGGCTCTATCGTGATGCCCCCGGCCTACGTCAATGTCGGCGCCTATGTAGGCGAAGGGACGATGGTCGACTCCCACGTCACTATCGGAAGCTGCGCCCAGGTCGGAAAACACATCCATATCTCCGCTTCGACCCAAATCGGCGGCGTTCTCGAGCCGGCCGGCGCGATGCCTACCATCATCGAAGACAATGCCTTCATCGGCGGCAACTGCGGAATTTACGAAGGAACGATAGTCCAAGAAAACGCTGTGATAGGATCCGGTGTAATCATCACTTCCGCTACTCCGCTTTTCGACTCGACTACTGGAGATTTCGTCCCACGCAATGAAGACGGAAGGGTTGTTGTTCCACGTGGAGCAGTGGTAGTCAGCGGTTCCCGCCCGATGAAAAAAGGCCCGGGAGCAGAACTTGGTGTTTCTCTCTACTGCCCTGTAATCGTCAAGTATCGTGACGAAAAAACAGACGGTTCCGTAAGACTTGAGGACGTTTTGAGATAAAAGATGGACTATAAAGAATTCTTTTCGGCCGACACGGGGTCGTTTATGCGCTCCCCGGTAAGGGAAATCTTCCGCAAGGTGGATCTCTCGCAGATTTATTCCTTCGCGGGCGGCTACCCTTCGGCCGAGACCTTCCCCCTGGAGACTATCGAAAGGCTCTCTTCGGAGGTCCTTCGGAAGTACGGCGCAAAGGCGCTGCAGTACGGAGCAACCCAGGGTGTACCAGAGCTTCGCGAAGCTATCTCGAAGCGCTACGGCGTACCAGTCGAAAACATCCAGATTACTACTTCTTCCCAGCAGGGAATCGACGTCTGTACCCGCGTGTTGGTAGATCCCGGTGACGTAGTTCTTACTACCAACCCTACCTATCTCGGAGCGCTTCAGTCCTTCAAGAGCTATCGCGCTGATGTCGTAGGAGTGGAACTGGACAAACTTGAGGAAGCTCTCCCCGCCGGTAAGAAGGTGAAGTTCTTCTACGCGATTCCGGACTTCCAGAATCCCAGCGGCCAGACTATGACACTTCAGCAGCGCGAAAAGCTGGTTGACCTCGCCCGCAAGTACGACTTCCTAATCGTGGAAGACAGCCCGTACCGCGAACTGCGCTACGAAGGACAACCCGTCCCCACTATCTACTCTCTTGCGCCCGAAAGGACGCTCCACCTGGGCAGTTTCTCGAAGATAATGGCTCCGGGGTTCCGTCTCGGCTGGATCATCGGTGCGCCCGAACTTCTCGATCAGATCTACGTCTGCAAGCAGGCCCTCGACCTGTGTCCGCCTATTATGGACCAGTATATGGCGGCTGAGTTTATGGCGGGCGGCGAACTGGATAAGAACCTTGCCCATACTATCGAACTCTACCGCGACAAACGCGACTACCTTTTAAGCTTATTGGAAAAGTATATGCCCGCCGGAGTCAGTTGGACCCATCCCGAGGGCGGTCTTTTCCTTTTCGTGACCCTACCCGAGGATATCGACACGGTCGCCCTTTACGACCGCGCACTCGCGGCCGGGGTTGCCTACGTAGCCGGCTCGTTCTTCTATGTCGACGGCTCACACAAAAATACAATGAGGCTCAACTTCTCGTTCCTTGACAAGGAGCGGATGGAGCCAGGAATCAAATTACTCTCTTCTTTACTATGACCTTCTATCTTTATTCAGGAGCAGGAAACACCTTCGTCGTTCTCGACGGACGTGAGATTATAAATGAAATGGAAAGCGCCGCGAAGCCCGAGTGCGAATGCGGCGAAGATTGCCAGTGCGGCTGCCAGGACGGCGAGCCGTGCACCTGCGACAAGCCCGAGGGCGAGTGCGGCTGCGGCGAGGGCTGCGGCTGCCACCACGACCAGGAAGAGCATCACTGCTGCCATGGCCACAGCGATGAGGGCGAACACCACTGCTGCGGACACCACGGCGGAGGCGGTTGCTGCCACGGAGGCGGGGCTTCGCCATGGGAAAGGTATGTCCAGGACGTCTGCGACCACTTCAAGACCGACGGCCTGATGATGCTTCTGCCCTCGGAGCGCTTCGATTTCGAGATGGCCTTCTTCAATCCCGACGGGACTGGCGGTATGATGTGCGGCAACGGCGGACGTTGTATCGTGGCATTCGCCGACTACCTTGGAATCAAGCCAGCAGACGGAAAGACATATCATTTCGTGGCCGGCGACGGCCCCCATACGGGAGAGATTCTGGGCGATAACGGCGAGGCCAAGACTGTCCGGATAAGGATGACGGACGTAAGTGCGTTCTGCCCCGTTCTGGACGGCTGGTTTGTAGATACCGGCACCCGCCATTTTGTAAAATTCGTCCCTGAAGTAGAGGGATTAAATATGGATGAGGAGGGGAAACGCTACCGCTGGGATCCCGTTTTTGCCCCCGTGGGCGCTAACGCCAATTTCGTCAAGGTCGAGCCCAATCGCCTTGTCGTAAGGACCTTCGAAAAGGGCGTCGAGGGAGAAACTCTCGCCTGCGGAACCGGTATCACGGCAAGCTGCATCGCCGCCTGGCTGGAGACGAATCCTCAGCCGTCAGACGAAGTCGTATGCTATAATGTCCGCGCCCGTCAGGACGACCTGAAAGTAGAATTCCGCCCCGTCTGGCAGAGCGGAAATCTAGCCGGTATGACCGAAGTCTATCTCACCGGCCCGGCAAAACTGTACGCTACAGATTCTGCTGAATAAACTCCAGCGACAAAGAAGCCGGAAGGGCGTAGTTCTCAGGGAAGCAGTGAGTCAGCCCAGGGAGTTCTACGTACTTGCAGTCCTTGATATAGTTGGGATAGAGTCTCGAATCCCTTAACAGATTAGGCATATCGGCATCGCCCTGAACGATCAGGACGGGGCCGTCGTATGCTCCGGTCCTTTCGAAAACCTTGATCTCACGCGCAGCGCGGAAATAATCCTTTCCGAACCAGCGTCCCCAATAAAAAGCGGAGTCGGCAAGATCTTCGTAGCTCGCTGGAGCATCGAAGAAGATATTATTGACGGCATCGACGTGGATACAGGCAGCCGGAGCGAGCAGAACGGCACACTTTACCTTCCTGCGTCCCATATCACCCGCAAACACTCCGGCGACAAAGCCGCCCTGCGAGTGCCCGGCCACCGCGATACGCCTCTTATCCACCCACTTCAGCCCCGCGACATAGTCGTAGATGCGGTGAAGATCTTCGAGCTCGTTTTCGATACTCATTTCGCTGAACTTGCCCTCGGACTCGCCATGGCCGTTGAAATCGAACCTGACGGTGGCATATCCGTGCGCTAGTAGCGAGTCGTTGACGGCCATGTTGTGGTTTTCGGAGCGCCAGCCTGTAAGGCCATGGCAGATAATCACAACAGGCACCTTGCGGGCCTGCACCATGGGCCGCTGGACGTCGCCGACCAACTTGCCTACCGAACCGTCTATGGTTTCGGTATAATTCAACTCAGGCCAAACCTTGGCCGGGCGCAAATACAATTCAACGCCAGTGATAATAACAACTACCACAAAGGCCAACAGAACGACCTTCCAAGGAATAGCGAGGGGACTTTTCATATGATATGCTTAATAATGATAAGGAATATCCATCCGCAGAGGATGAGCTTCATTCCTGTTGTAATGATAAAGCCGAGGAATGCGCCTATCGAAGCCTTGAACGACTCCCAGACGCCGCGGTCCTCAACCACGAGTTCCGCTATAAACGCACCCAGGATACTGCCCATAATCATTCCGATCGGGGTAAGGAACATTCCTACGAAAAGACCGATGATAGCGCCGGTCGCTGCCGCTTTGTGGCCGCCAAGGGCGCGGGTAAAGGTCGGCGGAAGGACATAGTCCAATACCGTCACGACGGTTGCCGCGACAAGGAATATAATCAAAGTCGTTGTTGAAACCGGATCATCACCTTTAGCCAGATACTGAAGGAACAGTCCTACCCAACTGAGAGGCGGGCCGGGAATACCGGGCACGATACTGCCTATGATGCCCAACACCGCAAGGATGATGGCGAATATTTCCAATGTTGTCATTTTCTCTTGATGTTTGCGCCGAGCGCATTGAGTCGCTCGTCAATGTTTTCATAACCACGGTCGATCTGCTCGATGTTCTCGATCTCGGAGGTTCCCTTCGCAGAGAGCGCCGCGAGGAGCATGGCGATACCGGCACGGATATCCGGCGATGTCATGCGTCCTGCGCGCAGGCTGAAGTTGTGGTCATGGCCGATTACAACCGCACGGTGCGGATCGCAGAGAATGATCTGCGCGCCCATATCGATCAGCTTATCGACGAAGAACAGACGGCTCTCGAACATCTTCTGGTGTATAAGGACCGATCCCTTACACTGAGTCGCGACTACCAGCATTACGGACAGAAGGTCCGGGGTAAGGCCAGGCCATGGAGCATCGGCAATCGTCATGATTGAACCGTCGATGAACGAGTCGATAACGTAGGATTCCTGCGCGGGGATGTAGATGTCATCTCCCCTCTGCTCGAGCTTGACTCCCAGACGGCGGAAGCTTTCCGGGATGATGCCGAGCTCGTCGTAATGGACGTTCTTTATAGTCAGCGAGCTGCGGGTAATCGCGGCCAGGCCGATGAATGAGCCGACCTCGATCATATCGGGCAGGATGACGTGCTGAGCGCCGCCGAGCTTCTCCACACCCGTGACCGTGATGAGGTTCGAGCCGATTCCCTCGATCCTCGCGCCCATCGCGACCAGCATCTTGCTGAGTTGCTGGACGTAAGGCTCGCAGGCGGCGTTGTAGATGGTGGTCGTCCCTCGCGCGAGGGTCGCTGCCATCACTATGTTCGCCGTGCCGGTGACGGAGGCCTCATCGAGGAGCATGTAGCTGCCGCTCAGGCCCTTGGGCGCCGTGAGATGATATGCCTTCACGGCCGAATCGTAGACGTAGGACGCTCCCAGCTTGACGAAGCCTTCGATGTGGGTGTCGATCCTGCGACGGCCGATCTTGTCTCCGCCGGGCTTGGGGAAGTAGGCCTCTCCATAGCGGGCGAGCAGCGGTCCCGAAATCATCACTGAGCCGCGCAGCGCCGCACACTTCCGTACGAACTCCTGGCTGCGGATGTACTCCAGGTCGATGTCTGCCGCCTTGAAGGTGTACTCGCCTTTCGAGTGGCGCGTAACCTCGACTCCCATTCCCCTCAAGAGGTCGATGAGATTGAGCGTGTCGAGAATTTCCGGGACGTTTGACATCCTTACGGGCTCGGCGGTCAGAAGCACCGCGCTGAGCACCTCGAGGGCCTCGTTTTTCGCGCCCTGAGGGGTGATTGAGCCGCTGAGTTTACGGCCTCCTTCGATTATAAATGAACTCATAGTGGTTAGATGTGTTCTACTTCGGGATGGAGCTCGACTCCGAATTTCGCGCGCACGGCGTCGATTACCTCCTGTTCGAGCGCGACTATCTCCGAGGGAGCGGCCTGCCCGCTGGCGTTTACGATCACGAGCGGCTGCTTCTCGTAGACGGCGGCGCCTCCTCTGCGGACGCCCTTGAACCCGCACTGCTCGATCATCCACGCGGCCGGGACCTTCACAAACCCGCCTTCCAGCAGGAAGTGGGGCACGGTCTCATAGCCTTCCGCAATCCGGGCGAACTGCGCCGCGCTGACGACCGGATTCTTGAAGAAGCTGCCGGCGCTGCCGATCTCTTCGGGATCCGGGAGCTTCTCGCGGCGTATGCGGATGATCTCCTCGCGCACTTCGGCCGGGCTTGCCGGGGTACGGCCTTCGAATATCTTCTTCAGGGCTCCATAGTCGATGTGCGGCCTGGGGGTGCGGCTGAGTTTGAAAAGCACGCCCGTGATGATGTAGCGGCCTTTGACCTCGGGGTCCTTGAACAGCGAATCGCGATAGCCGTAGCGCAGTTCGTGGACCTTGAAGGCAGTTTTGTCACGGCTCTGAAGGTCGAAACAGGTTACGCCGGCGATAACGTCCTTCGCCTCGACTCCGTATGCGCCGATGTTCTGGACCGCCGCCGCCCCGACCGTTCCGGGAATCAGGGAGAGATTCTCCATGCCCCAGAGGCCGTCCGCGCAGGTTTTCGCGACCAGATCGTCCCATTTCACGCCCGAACCCACGGCGAGCGGCACGTCATCCGCGCCTACATCGAAATACTTGATGTAATTGATGCAGGAGCGCAGGACCGTTCCTTCAAAATCTTTTGTGAAAAGCAGGTTGGAGCCTTCGCCTATGCTGAGAAGCGGTTTGGGAAGGCTGTCGAAATCCAGGGATTTAAGGTCCTCGATAGTATCATATTCGATATAGCAGGCGCAGGACACCTTCATCCTGAAAGTGTTCTGCGCGCTGAGATCGTAATGCTCGGACCTTCTTATCATCGGGGGCTATTCTTTGACGGTTGAAGCGAGGCAGAGCTCGTCCATCTGGACCTGATCTATCTTGCTCGGGGAGTCTATCATCACGTCGCGGCCCTGGTTGTTCTTCGGGAAGGCGATGTAGTCGCGGATAGTTTCCTGGCCGCCGAACAGGGCGCAGACGCGGTCGAAACCGAACGCCAGGCCGCCGTGGGGCGGAGCACCGAACTTGAATGCGTTGATGATGAAGCCGAACTTGTATTCGGCGTCTTCCTTGCTGATGCCGAGCACCTCGAACATACGCTCCTGCATCGCGGCGTCGTGGATACGGATACTGCCGCCGCCGAGCTCCGTACCGTTCAGGACGAAGTCATAGGCATTGGCGCAGACGCGCTCGAGATCCTCTTTCTTATCGCTGTAGAACCACTTTTCGTGCTCGGGTTTCGGAGCGGTGAACGGGTGGTGCATGGCATAGAAGCGGCCGTCTTCCTCGCTCCATTCGAGCAGAGGGAAGTCCACGATCCAGAGGGGTGCGAAGACATGGGGATCTCTCAGGCCGAGACGGTTACCCATCTCGATACGCAGAACGCCGAGCTGGGTCTGGGTCTTGCGCTTAGGGCCGCACAGTACGAGGATAAGATCTCCGGTCTTTGCTTCGAGCGCCTCGGCGACCTTTGCGAGCTGCTCGGGAGTGTAGAACTTGTCTACGCTGGACTTGATCGTTCCGTCCGGGTTGAGCTTGATATATACAAGGCCCTTTGCTCCTACCTGAGGGCGCTTGACCCACTCGGTAAGCTCATCGAGCTGCTTTCTGGTATACTCGGCTGCGCCTTCAACTGCGATAGCGCCTACATACTCGGCACTGTCGAATACGGAGAAGCCGCTGTTCTGGACGAGCGGGGTGATTTCGTGGATCTTCATTCCGAAGCGGACGTCCGGTTTATCGGATCCGTAGTAGTCCATCGCGTCGTACCAGCTCATACGGGGCAGAGGGTTCGGGATATCTACTCCGAGGGCGTTCTTGAACATCTGCCTCATCATACCCTCGAAGGTATTCAGGACATCTTCCTGCTCTACAAAGGACATCTCGCAGTCTATCTGAGTAAACTCAGGCTGACGGTCTGCGCGAAGGTCCTCATCGCGGAAGCAGCGTACGATCTGGAAGTAGCGGTCATAGCCGGCAACCATCAGCAGCTGCTTGAAGGTCTGGGGGCTCTGAGGCAGGGCATAGAACTGACCGGGATTCATACGGGAAGGAACTACGAAGTCGCGGGCTCCTTCGGGAGTAGACTTGATAAGATAAGGTGTCTCGATCTCCATAAATCCCTGGCCATCAAGATAAGTCCTGATCTCCTGGGCGAGGCGATGGCGGAGAGCCAGTGCGCGCTGGAGCGGCGGCCTGCGGAGGTCCAGATAGCGGTACTTGGCGCGCAGGTCCTCTCCGCCGTCGCTGTTCTCCTCGATGGTGAAGGGAGGAGTAACGGATTTATTCAGGATATTGATAGTCTCGACTTTGATCTCGATTTCTCCCGTAGGGATCTTCGGGTTTTTGCTCTGGCGCTCAAGGACCTCTCCGGTCACCTGGATTACGAACTCACGGCCGAGCGACTCGGCTGTCTCTACGAGCTTAGAGTCTGCGGCGCCGTCTATTACGAGCTGGGTGATTCCATAGCGGTCGCGAAGGTCGATGAAGGTCATGCCTCCAAGTTTGCGGGATTTCTGAACCCATCCCGCGAGGGTAACTTTTTTACCTTTGTCGGCGAGCCTTAATTCGCCGCAAGTGTTGGTTCTGTACATATATTAATAGTGTTTGCTTGCTAATTTTCGGGGCGGTTTTCGTTCCGCTCGCGTCCAATCTTCAAATTTAGCAATTATTTGGTTAAATTAGCGGAAGTATGGCTAAGAAGAAGCGCAAACAACCGAAGAAACCGCCGACCGCAGTGATAGTTATCATCATTCTGGTGGTGATTGCAGCTATTGTGTACCTCTATACCGTTCCCCGCGAAAAGTGGCCCGAGCCGGTCCGCGCGGAAGTCGAGCGTGTCGAGGGCGACTGGGGCATCAAAATCGGCAAGCAGGCCGAGTCCACGGCGACGGTAGCAGCAGTTCAGGCGGAGGAGCCCTCAGCAGCAGCCCCGGCGAAGGGCGTTTCCTCATCCGGACCCGCTCCCCGCTTCCTCGAGCTGCCTTCCGGCGGCAACAACGGCCTTACACACTGGGCGACCATGGGCGGCAAGCGCCAGCGCAACTACACTATGCTCTACGACCCGTCGGTCTACGCCTCCTACTGGGTCGCCTATCCTCTTTGCGCCTCGCATCTCGGTTCAGGCAGGACGGAGACCTGGGCCTACGATCCTTCAGTTGATATTTCTAAGCAGACCAAGGTAAGTTCCGGCAGTTACGGTGTCAATTGCAAGGGCGATCTATATGAATCTAACTACTACGCCCGCGGACATCAGATCCCCAATGCCGACCGCAACGGCAACGAAGAGATGATGGCCCAGACCTACTACTCGACCAACATGACCCCGCAAATCCAGAACGGCTTCAACGGCGGAATCTGGGCTAAGCTCGAAGCGGGAGTCCGCGGAATGGTCCCCGTTGGAGACACCCTCTACATCGTTACCGGCGCAGCCTTCCGAAAGAAAGGTGGCAACGAACAGGTCCAGAACATAGTCAGCACCCGCGACGGCAAGACCCTCCCGGTCCCGAACTACTACTGGAAAGCCGTACTGAAAGTCAAGCGCAACGCCTCCGGGTCCATCACCGACGCCCAGACCATCGGCTTCTGGCTCCCCCACAAAGAGTTCAAGAAGACTCCTTACACCGACTTCACCGTCAGTGTCGACCAGATCGAGTCCTGGACCGGCTTCGACATGTTCCCCGCTCTCCCCGACCCTATCGAATCCCGCTGCGAGTCAAATACCTCCCTCCCAGCCTTCGAATCCTTCTAATCTCACCCTTTTTCGCCCTTTTTATCCCACCTTGCGCGCCTTGGTGTGTAAAACCGCCCAAATCACACACCACCCCCCTCAAAATCACCCCTTGGTGTGTAAATACGCCCAAATCACACACCAACCCCGCCTTCGGACGGAGACTCCCTCGCGCGGGACTCGTCTCGCAAGTCAATGACTTGCTCGCTCGGACCCTTCCATTGCTATCTTCGTACTCGCTACGCTCGAACTCGCTATCAACGGACACCTCCCCGCTCCCCGTGGCCGCGGGTGGCCACGCCCGCTCGAGGGAGTCCCCGCTCCTCCGGCTTATCTGGTAAGAGCTAGAGGAGCGAAGCGACGAAGTTGGCATCAGCCGACCGGCCGGGCCGTGACTTTGCGTCAGCAAAGTTGGAAAGGCGGAAAGGCCGAAGGGGGTTAGGGGGAAGGACGCTTCCCCCGTATGAAAAGTTCCGCAGGGGGCACTACCCGCCGCGAGGCTATTTTTTAGCAGCTTTGCGCTTTTCGATTATTTTAATGTTGGTTTTGGCGACTTCGTCGTCGGGATTGAGCTTCAGGGCTTTTTTGTAGAATTTCATCGCCTTCTTGGGGTTGTCCTTGGCTACAAGCCAGTAGGAGCCGATGTTGTCGATGTAGTTGGAGTTTTTCGGATAGAGTTTAGAGAGTTTAGTTGAGAGGTTAAAGAATGCATCGTAGGCCTGGGGAGTTGCGATGTTCCAGAGGCTTACGCAGTAGGTAGACATCATTTCGGAGAAATCGCCTTCGCCTACAGGCTGGCCGTAGACGACCCAGGCGGGGTGTGATTTCTTTTCCTGTTCTACAAGATTATCCAATTCAGCGACAGCCATATCGGGAGACTCCTTCTCGTAGGCGAGAAGACAGGTTATTTTGTCCGCGCGATAGATAAGATCGAGAGGATACAGTTCAATAGCCTTCTCGAGCCAGGAGATTGCCTGACCGAAGAGCTCGTCGTCGTAGAAGTTCTCCTCGAAATAGTTCACTTTCTTTCCGGTAGAATCGGGAAGAGCGATGATTGGTTTATTGCCGAGAAACTTTGACTGGTCTTTGGGGACGACCTGAGAGGTCACTCCCTTCCAGAGGTAGTAATTGCAGCGGGCCTCGAGCATCCGGCCGTCTTCAGGGAAAGCGGCCTCCCATTTGTCGAGGTAAGTTTCGATTCCAACGCCGGCGTAGCCCAGACGGCTTATGAGGCGGGTGTATTTCTCGTTGAATTCTTCAGCGGTAGTCTGAGCCGCCGCCGAGAAGGCCGCCGCCAGCGCTGTTATTATAATAATGTATCTCTTCATATGTTGCTAAAACCTAGCCGATGCGTCTACCATCCCGTCTACCATCTTGTCCAGCGCCTCCTGAATCTTATTTCCAAGCATCATCTTCAGGATTCCGTTGAGCTCGGCGTCTACCTCAACCCAGAAATCCGTCTTCCCTGCTCCGGCATCATCGAAATGGAAGGTAATGCTGAAGTGGAACGGAGCGTCCCTGTCTTCAGCAACTATCTTTGTATAAGGAACACGCTCTACTATCTGCGCTCTGAAACTCATACCCTGAGCGGTGGCCGTAAGGGTATCGAAATCGGCCTCCAGGGAGACCTGCTGATCCTGCGGCACCATCCTGGTGAAGTTTCTCATATCCGTGAAGGCCATAAAAAGTTCGGCCTGGGAGCGGCCGACTATTCCGTGTTTGCTTGTATATTGAGCTGCCATTTATTTTCGTATATTTGTTCTGCAAATATAGCAAAATGCATAAAATCTACTTCGAGAAGCGCTGCATCATCATATGCCCTCCGAGCGACGATTCGCTCTCGGATCCGAACGCAGTTATTTTCCACCCCGGAATAAGGATCGATATCGGGACCCTGGTCCATATGTTCGAGCAGACAGACTCCCTCTCCCGTATCTATATCCCCACGGAAGATACAGACGCAGCTTATGCTGATCTTTGCGCCCAGTTTAAGAATGTAGACGCCGCCGGAGGACTGGTCGTCAACCGCCGCGACGATTTCCTTCTTATAAACCGCAACGGCCTGTGGGACCTCCCGAAAGGCCATCGCGAAGAGGGCGAGGATATCGAAGTAACTGCTATACGCGAAGTTCAGGAAGAGACCGGAGTAGATGAGCTCGTCCTTCGCGATCTTATCTGTATTACCGACCATTGCTATATCAGGAACGGCATCTGGCATCTCAAACATACCTGGTGGTACAATATGCTCTACACTAAACCAGTAGAGCTTATCCCCCAGCGTGAGGAAGATATCTCCAAGGCCGTCTGGGTCGCTAAATCCAGCCTCCCTCCCTTCCTTAAAAACACCTACCCTTCGATACTCGAAGTCTTCCGTGAAGCTAAAGTGTGATGGAGGAGCTCAGCACCGCAATCAGGCTGAACCCGGCTAAGGGTTGCGCCGGCCCGGAGGGAACTCCGGTCCCGTGGAGCCCGCATGGCCGTATCCTCCCCCATCGCCCTGTCTTCACCCTGGACCCTCTGCTCCACGCCGGCTGCTACTATGTCCAGGACTCTTCCGCTATGTACGTAGGCCACGTTTTCCGCAAGGCCCTCGCGGCCTTGAAGGAGCCAGGTCTGCGAGTGCTCGATCTGTGCGCCGCCCCGGGCGGGAAGACTACAGACCTGGCGGCCTCCCTCCGCGAGGCTCTTGGAGACGAGTTCCTACTGGTCTCGAACGAGGTGATGCGTGACCGTGCCCGGATCCTGAGCGATAACGTTGCGATATGGGGCGACCCTAACGTGATGGTGAGCTCCGTGGACCCGGCCGCGTTTGCCCAGTTCGCTGGCGCGTTCGATATTATCGTTGCCGATGTCCCTTGCTCTGGCGAGGGTATGTTCCGTAAAGACCCCCGCGCGGTCGAGGAGTGGAGCGAGCAGAACGTTCAGCTTTGCGCCGCCCGCCAGAAGAGGATTCTTGCCGACGTCTGGCCCGCGCTGCGCCCCGGAGGCGTTCTCGTCTACTCGACCTGTACCTACGAAGATGCGGAAAACGACGATAACCTTGAGTGGGCCGCGACCGAACTCGGAGGCGAGATTATTCCGCCCACGGACGAGTTCTCTGACTATGGCGTCCGG
>JAEESD010000090.1 GCA_016286145.1 Bacteroidales bacterium
GAAGTGGGAAAGGATGTCACTATCGCCGACCTCCGCAAGGAAGGCTACAAGGGCTTCTATATCGCCATCGGCTGCCAGGGCGGACGCCTGCCCGGAATCCCCGGCGAAACACTTAAGGGAACTACTACCGCTATCGACTTCCTCCATGACGCAAACTGCGGAAAAGTGAAGGTAAAAGGCAAGGTCGTAGTAGTCGGCGGAGGCAATGTCGCCATCGACGCAGCCCGCGTTGCGATGAGAAGCGGTGCTTCAGAAGTGACCATGCTTTCGCTTGAGACAGAGGACATTATGCCCGCATCTCTCGAAGAGCGTGGGGAGGCTCGCGAAGACGGAGTGGTAATCAATCCGGGCTGGGGCCCGAAGGAAGTTCTCGGCTCGAAGAAGGTCGAGGGCATCGTCTTCAAGAAGTGTACTTCGGTCTTCAATTCAGAGCATAAATTTGCTCCCGAATACGACGAGAACGAGCTCATCACTCTCGATGCAGACCTCGTAATATTCGCTATCGGCCAGACCGTAGTCCTCAAGGACCTTCTCAAAGATACTAAGGTCGAATTCTTCCGCGGAGTATACCCGATCGCAGACAAACTGACCTATCAGACGGCAGAACCCGACATCTTCGTCGGAGGCGACGTCTTTACCGGACCCAAATTCGCCATCGACGCTATCGCAGCAGGTAAGGAAGCGGCGGAGAGCCTCCATCGCTTTGTCCAGCACGGCCACCTTACAATCGGCCGCAATAGGCGCGATTTTATCGAGCTCAACAAGCAGGATATCCTTGTAGAGTCTTACGACAATTCTTCCCGTCAGGCTCCCGAGGATTACAAGCCTAAGAGCAAGTTCGAGGAGTATCACGGAACCCTTACCGAGGAGCAGGTCAAGAAAGAGACCGCAAGGTGTCTGAGCTGCGGTGCTTCCGTAGTAGACGAAAACCGCTGCATCGGCTGCGGCGTTTGTACTACAAAGTGTGCGTTCGACGCTATCCACCTGCATCGTGAACACCCCGAGGCCAGCGTAATGAGGACCTCCGAAAATAAGTTCGACGGTATCCTTCCTTATATGATCAAGCGTACCGGAAAGATCCTTTTCAGCAAGAAGTAATGCACGAACTCGGAATAGTCTTCTATATCATCAAGGACGTCAAGGAAGCGGCGGCTCAGAACGCCGTGGACCACATAGACGCCGTTGTGATGGATATCGGCGAGGTCTCGACTATCGTCCCGGAGTATCTCCAGGATATGTGGCGCTGGGCGGCCGACAGGGAAGACTTACTGAAAGGGTCGGAACTCAAGATCAACGTTATTCCCGCCGTGAGCTGGTGTGACTCGTGTAAGAGCGAGTATGGGACAGTAGCCCACGGCAAACTCTGCCCGAACTGCGGCAGCGACAGGACTTGGTTGCTCCGCGGCAACGAGGTAGAGATTAAAGAAATACAAATCAAATCAAAGTAATATGGCATGTTTTATTGCTCCTCTAGCTGAGGCTGTCGTAGTGACAATTATCCGCAGGGTTAACAAACAACCCGCAACCGCTCTTGGACGCCAGCTCCCGTCTCTTGAAAAGATGCTCTGGGGCGGCACCCTTATGCTTATCGTAGACCACATCATCAACGGCGAGGTCATCTTCAAGTTCCCGTTCTTCACGGCCCTTACCGAGACCGACGGGGCCGCCCTGATGCTGCGCGAAATCCTCACCGTCGGCGTCCCGATGGCCGCTGCCCTTACTGCAGCCTGGATAGTCTATGCGCTTATCAAAGAACGTAAAGCAGTACAAACAGTTTAACAACTACTTAATAACCAAACCTTTTATCTATGTTTTTCCAAGTTTATGGAGAGCATGCTCTCGCTCAGTGGGGTATGCTGATTGTGGTCCTTCTGGGCCTCATCCTTTTCAATGAATTCGCACGCCGCACAAAGTTCGGCGGAATCGTCACCTTCCTGGCAATTCCCGTTGCGCTGACCGCCTACTTCCTCGCAATCTGGATAGGCGTCCGTACAGGAGCTCAGTGGGCTATCGAGAACCAGACCCATGTCTACATGGCCGGCTGGTTCCACTACGCCAAGCTCTATGCGGCAACCGCCGGATGTATCGGCTTTATGATGATCAAGTACAAGTGGGGCATCGGTGCAAAACACTGGTTCAAGCCCTTCCCGTTCATCATCGTGGCTATCAACATCCTCATCGCCTGCGTTTCTGACTTCGAGTCTGCAGTGATGGGCTGGAACAAGTGGTGGCTCACCTCCGAAGGTGTATGGCAGTACGGCGGATGGCACAACGTAATGAACGGTGTTGCCGGTCTTATCAACATCTTCTGTATGACCGCATGGTGGAGCGTATGGCCTTCCAAGGACAAGAAAGATATGATTTGGGCCGATATGACCTGGGTCTACATCCTTGTCTACGACATCTGGAACTTCGCCTACACCTACAACTGCCTGCCTACACACAGCTGGTATTGCGGTATCGCCCTTCTTCTTGCTCCTACCATCGCAGCTCTCCTGTGGAACCGCGGAGGTTGGATCCAGAACCGTGCTAACACCCTCGCAATCTGGTGTATGTTCGCTCAGGTATTCCCGCTCTTCCAGGAGACCTTCAAGAACGGACAGCAGTGGTTCAGCTGGGCTACTCTCCCTGTCCTCTATCCTGAGGGAGTCCAGACCATCGAGAAGCTTTATGCTGTTGCAGGCGGCGAGCTCGCAGAAATAGGCACAACCGTTGATCCTTCTCTCGTCCAGGCCAACCCTACCATGATGATCGTAATCAGCGCCCTTGCACTCCTTACCAATGCAGCCGCACTTTGCTGGATCATCTGCATCGCGAAGAAGCGCCACATCAATCCTTACAAGGAAGATGTATTCGTGGAC
The DNA here is from genome assembly GCA_016286145.1 of Bacteroidales bacterium. Taxonomy (GTDB): domain Bacteria; phylum Bacteroidota; class Bacteroidia; order Bacteroidales; family UBA932; genus Cryptobacteroides. The sequence continues at coordinate 2,862 of JAEESD010000090.1, forward strand.
CAGAAGTACTACAAAGACGCAATTGCCCGCGCCGTTGTCGAGTAATCGAAATTCAAACAATAAAAAAGGCGACCGAAAGGCCGCCTTTTCTTATAGTATTTCGCGTAGTTTTTCTATCTGGTCCCGGGTCGTAGCCCAGCTGGTAGCAAAGCGAACTACCGTATGGGACTCGTCGTAGGGCTGCCAGATATCGAAACCGACTTGCCTTCCGATACGCTCCATATAGGAGTTCTCCAGAATTACGAACTGCTGGTTGGTAGGGGACTCGAGGAAGAAGGGAATGCCCTTTTCTTTCAGGACGGCAATAAGTTCCTGGGCGCGCTCTATAGCGTTAGCTGCGATGCGCCCATAGAGATTGTCGGTAAAGAGGGTGTCGAACTGTACTCCCAGAAGGCGGCCCTTAGCGAGCAGCGCGCCGTGTTGCTTTACGGTAGTGAAGAAGTGTTTCGGAGCGCCGGCAGGGAAGACAACGGCCTCGCCACAAAGGGCTCCGACCTTTGTCCCGCCGATATAAAAGACGTCGCAGAGGTCTTTCATATCGGCGATCCCGAAGTCACACTTCGGGCTGGCGAGGGCATACCCAAGCCGGGCGCCGTCTACGAACAGCGGCAGACCGTGGCGATTAGCAATCGCCTTGAGCTTTGCCAGCTCCTCGCGCGTGTAGATAGTTCCGTATTCGGTAGACTGCGAGACATAGACGAGGCCCGGCCAGACCATATGGTCGCGGTTAGGGTCTGCCTCGGCCGCGCAGAGGTAGGCCTCCAGCTCGCCCGGGTCCATCTTGCCGAGGTGCTGGGGGAGAGTCAGGACTTTGTGGCCGGTATACTCGACCGCGCCGGCTTCGTGGACTCCGATATGGCCGGTCTCGACTGCTACAGCGCCCTCGTAATCGCGCAGCAAGGCCGCTATAACGGTCGAATTGGTCTGGGTCCCGCCTACGAGCAGGTAGACCTCGCCGCCCGGGCAGCCGCAGGCCTGCAGGATCTTGCGCTTTGCGCTTTCCGTGTACGGGTCGCTGCCGTAACCGTCCAACTGCTCGAAATTGGTTTCAGTAAGCCGTCTGAGGATATCCGGATGGGCTCCTTCGGCATAATCACATCTGAATAACAACATATCTTCTTAAGGTTTGTTACAATAGGAAAAACAGCGCGACACCGGTCATACTTACAAAGACTCCTATCACCTCGCGCAGCCTAATCTTCTGATGATAGATAAACGCGTAAGGGATAAGGATGAAGACCGGCGTAAGGCCGATAAGGGTCGAGGCAATTCCGGCTGAGGTATAGCGCACCGCCATCAGCGAAAGCGAAACACCAATCACCGGCCCCAGCAGGGTCATAAGGACCGCGTAGCTCATACCCTTACGGTCGCGAACCGCCCGCTTCAGCTCGGTCGTCTTCCGGCCGAGCAGCATCAGTACGATGAAACCGACCGTGCCGAAGATAGCCCGGATCATGGTCGAGGCAAAGGGCAGGAGAGTCTCCATCGCCGCCGGGGCATCGGCCGGAACGAGCCCGGCATAATGCTCCATACCCACCTTGCTGAAAACGAGCCCCACGCCCTGTCCTATACTGGCCCCAAGCCCGAGCAACACGCCCTTGAGCGGGATGCTCAGACGGACCTGCCTATGACCCTCGCCTCGGCTCAGGATCGATAGCGCAATTCCAGACAGGGTCACGGCCATCGCGAGCCCCGATTTCCAGCTCAGCTTCTCGCCCAGGATCAGCCAGCCTGCGATAGCCGCGATCGGGGGAGCCAGGGTCATAAACAGCTGCCCCAGCCGCGCGCCAATCGAAACATAGCAATTGAAAAGACACCAGTCCCCAAAGACATAGCCAATAACGGCCGACGCCCCAAGCCAGATCCACACTTCCCAGTCTGCATATACCGGATACGGGCTGCCTATACCCACCCAGAGTATAAGCGCGAGCATAGCGGTGGCCATCACGAGCCGGATGACGTTAGCCGACATCGAACCCATTCTCTGGATGGCCTTGTCTGTAAACAAGGTCGAGATGGTCCACATTACGGCCGTAGTTAGCGCTAATATTTCTCCTAGGTGTTGCATCTGCTTACAGCGCTTTGAAAAAGTCCACTACCTGGCGGACTACCTCGCCCCTGCGGCGGTTGATGGTGTGATTCTCTCCGTCTACGACTGACAGATTGGCTTTCTCGCCGTAGATATCCTTATATCGTTCGCTGCACCACATAGGGACTATAGTGTCCTTGGTTCCGTGAAGGATAAGAACGGGTCCCTTATAGGCAGAAGCTGTCCCATAGATATCCAGCAACTGGGTTGTAGTCAGATACTCGTATCCGAGCTTCTTGAAACCCCAGCATTTGATATACTCCGGGGGATTCGCCGGATCGAAGCGGGCATTGAAGAAAGTACCCGCCTGGCAGGCTTCTTTAATTACGGCACCCGGAGCAAGAAGGACCATCCTCGCCGGCTCTTCCAGGCCTTGGGCGGCCAGCCTGCCAGCCGTCATCGAAGCAATAACTCCGCCCTGGGAATGCCCCAGAAAACCGATTTTTGAAACGTAGGGGAGAGTCTTGACGTACTGGTAAACAGCCATCGCGTCCGCGATCTCTTTTTCGACCGTCATTTCCTGCAGCTTTCCCTCGCTCTTGCCGTGGCCGTTGAAATCAAAACGAATGGAAGCGATCCCGGCCTTGGCAAGGCCCCTAGCGATAGCCGGCATAGGGTTATAGTCCTTGCTGGAAAATATGCCGTGCATCAGGATTACTACGGGACAGCTATCCGTCTCGGGGTTAAAACCGTCCGGAAGGGTTACTTTATAGGAGATGTTGCCTTGAGGGCCCTGTATACCGGAGATTCCGGCATTAAGGTTAAATGTCGCGGCGATAAACAGCGCAAAACTAAGGATAGTCGTTTTCATACTTATTAGACTTGCATCTCATTCCTAAATGCGTATGGAGTCATACCGGTTTCTTTCTTGAAAAGGCGGCTGAAATGGTGGGGATACTCAAAGCCAAGGAGGTCTGCCACTTCACCTACGCTGAGTCCTTTCATCAGCAGGGATTTTGCCTGATCTATAACGAAGTTGTGGATATAGCCTATAGCAGTCCCGCCGGTTGCCTGATGAATCATGTCGCCGAAGTAACGGGCAGAATAGGCAAGTTCTGAGGCGCAATATGAAACGGTAGGAAGTCCCTTGCTATGTTGTAAATCATTCGAATAATAGTCTACAAGAAGGTGGTGGAAGCGTTTGAGAATGTCGCTCTCTCCGCTTTCGCTCTGGCTTAGTTGCCTCTGATAGATGCGTTGGCAATATGACAATATCAGTTCCAGATAGCCTACCAGAATCCGCCTGAGTTCAGGGGAGTCCTGGTTCTCCTTCATTTCCTTTCGCATCGTGGAGGGCAGCAAGTTGATACGATCCCATTCAT
>JAEESD010000091.1 GCA_016286145.1 Bacteroidales bacterium
TAGGTAGCCTTGGCCGCCTTGTTGACGGTAGGATTGCCTACGACTAGATCGGTCTGAGTGTAGATATGGTTAGGAATGGTAGTTCCGTCTTCTACCTCGTTGACATCTGACAGAATGATAGGGCCGGTGATTGCGTTTGCCGGAACCTTGACCTTCAGTTCGTGACGATCCTGGCTCTCGAATTTGGTGACATATGCATTCTCGCCGCTGAAGAATACCTCTTTTACATCGTAGAGATATTCGCCCTTGATGGTGATGATATCGCCTGAGAGGACGGTAGCGGGGGAGAATGAGGAAATCTCGATAGGCTCAGAGAAGGTAAGGTCTGCCTGAGAGCTCTTTACCTCATCGCTCTTGGAGACGATGGAGACTTTGCCTACCTCGGGTCCCTCGAGAGGAACGATGACATAAAGGGTATCAAGTTTAGCTCCCTTGCCTACCTTGACGAATTCAGTAACGGAAATGTCTCCGGCAAAGCGGACTTCCTTTACCTCGTCAAGCTTGCGTCCGAAGATGCGGAGCTCACCACCGCGCATCACCGGATTCGGTGCCATTCCGCTGAAAGTGAAAGCCTCAGTCAGCGGGTTCACGTCGAACTCTTTCTCCTGGCAGCCGGTAAATGCGGCCATTCCAGCGCAGAGAGCGACGATGAGGGAATATTTGAAAATCTTTTTCATATGCGCTTCATTTTATTTGATGGGGACCGCACGGATGTTGTCAATCTTGATGATGGGCTCACACTCGGTACCTGTAACTCCGCCGCTCCATACGAAGATGGTAAGGGAAGTGAAGGACTGGGCGTTGACCTCATAAGAGTTGGCAGTGCCGTCTGAGTTATAAACAAAGCTTGTGTAAGGGACAGTGACGGTAACCCACTTGTCGCCTGTATCATAGGAACCCGTTGCTTCCCAAGGCCTGTAAAGGGCGCGGGGAGCCATCGGGAGACCGTCGCCGCTGATGAACTTGTTGTTCGCGCCAGCGGTCTTGTTTCCGTCGATGTCTATTGCGTCTGCAGCGCCGCCGGTAACGAGTTCCACTCCACCGATAATCAGCTGCATAGCTCCTGACTTCCAGGGATTTGCGGAAGGGATGAGCATCTCGAACTTGAGAGCCATGTTGCTCCACTTGCTGAAGTCTGCGAACTTAGTAAGACGAGGGCTGTCGGCATAAGAGACAGGATCGTCCCAGTCGCCGGGCCAGTACTCGAAGGAGAAGTTTCCGTCGTTCCAGCCGCCGTCGGCATCGAGCTTTACTCCGGGGGCTCCAAGGCGGAGGAAGTTTCCGTCAAGGGCTGTTCCGTCGGTCTCGATGACCTGAGCGTGCCAACCGTGGTTGGTGGGGTGAGGATCGGTGTCGAAGTTGAAGAGCATTCCGCGGCTGTCCTGATACATAAAGATGGACTGAGCAAGACCGGATGCTGTCTGGACCTTGATCTTACCGGGCTGTGCGCCTGCAGGGACGACTACGTCGAACGAATCGCCGGTCGAAGATGTAATGTCGATAGGATCGGTTCCGGGGAACTGAACGGTAAGAGGAGCGAAGAGATATGATCCGCTTACGGTAACTGTCTCGCCGGGTTTTGCCCATTCGTTGGAAAGAGCGTTGATCTTCGGGACGGGAGGGAGAACGATGAAATCGTACAGAACTACCGAGCTGTCGCGGGTGACGAGGTGAATCTTGTCATCCTGAACGGTCGGGAGGTTCTTGGGCACTGCAACGATGATGGCGTGTTCAGTCATATAGCTGGTGTTGAGCACTGCCGGCTGATCGTTGAAGTAGATGTCGTGGACACTTGTAAGGTTGTTACCCACGATGCAGATGGTTTCCTCCATGCTGGCCTGGTTGATGATAAGGTCGCGGTCGGCGTAACGGATGTAGCTTACCTCAGGAAGACCTTTGGTTTCCTTGTAGCGGTCCGGGTAATCGATCGCGGTGCAGGACGCAAGCACGGCAAGACCCATGAGAATACCAATATATCTTGTAATTGCTTTCATGGATTCAGAGATTAAAAGTCATACTTGAAAGTAGCACGTACATCGACGTGGACCGGCTCGGCATCAGAACCAACCTTAGGGTTCATGACGACATCCTCGGTCGGGAACGGGATGGTGAACATAGAAGGAGTGACGTTGGTCAGCTCTTCGTTGGTTCCGTTGTAGCTGATCTTGCTGGAATCCCAAGTGTTGGCTCCGGGGCCTACATAGTTTCCATCCTTTACTACATAGTCATGGTAGACATCGGTGATGCCGTCCCAGTGGCCGCGACGCTGGGCCTTGAGCTCTGCGATACAGCCTTCTACATCGTAGTAAGAACGGCGTACGTAGTCATACCAGGTGTCGCCTTCGAGAGCGAGTTCCAGACGGCGCTCCTTCCAGATATCCTGGATAGTGATAGCAGTAGTGTACGGCGTAGCGTGGGCGCGGTTGCGTACATCATTAACGTACTTGCGGGCATTAGGCTCGTCGTTCAGCAGGAAATAGCTTTCAGCCAGAACGAGGTAGATGTCTGACAGACGAAGGATGTGTGTAGGGAGCTGATAACACATACGGTCGGCGGAAATTCCGAGAGCGGCTTCGTGGTCGGAACCGCAGCCGTAGATGTGTTTTGCGTACATACCGCCGGTCTGGCAGCACCACTGGTGGTTGGAACCGTTGGCTTCAAGTCCTGTAGGGTAGTAGTCGGGATCGAAGTAGAAGCGGTACATATCGAAGCCGCCCTTATCCCTCCAATACTGGGAATACTGGTCGCCGAACATCATAATGGTGGCGTGGCGACGGTCATCCTTGTCGACCCTGAGTACAGGTTCTACGTCGGCGGATACTCCGAAGAGGTCCATCAGGTTTACGCTGGGGCCTTTCCAGTCTCCCCAGGTATTTCCGAATTCGTCGATACCAAGCATACTGACATCGCTCTGGATAGAGTTCTGAGCGGTCCAGATACCGGTTCCGGAAGCCCACTGCCAGGAGAAGAGGTTCTCGCCGGTTGCCTGGAAGATGCTGGGCTCGAGGCGGAATACGTCCTCATAATTGGGAGTGAGGCTGCGGCCGGAGTTCTCGATTACATCGAGAGCGTAATCCCTGGCCTTGATAAGGTCTGCCTTTGCCTCTTCAGATGCGATTGATCCGCCAAGACCGGCTTTGGTGAGGTATACCTTCGAGAGGAGACCCTCGGCCGCATAGTAATCGATGCGGTTGTACTTGCCGATATTGGGATCCTTGGGAAGAAGCTCCATTGCTTTTTCAAGAGTCATAACGATGTACTCGTAGACATCTGCCTTGAGGACCTTGTTCTGCTCGTTGTAGGAAGCTTCGCTGATGACCTGGGTGTTGTCGTGGATAATAGGAACATCTCCGAAGGTACGGACAAGCAGGAAGTAAGTCATTGCCTTCCACGCGAGAGCCTCGCCGATAGCTTTGTTCTTGGCGGCGGTGCTGGCAGAGCCCGTGCTGTTGAGGATGTTCTGGATAACGGTGTTACACTGAGCGTTGACTGCCCAGAGGGAGTAGGACATATTCTTGAGGTCCTGGTCCGTACCGTTTACCGTAAGAGTAGAGTAGGCGTTGTTGCCCTGATATACGTTTCCACACATGGTCTCGGATCCGTAGATGTAGAAGCGGATGACGTCGTACCAGGGGGAGTTGTACAGATAGTTGACTGACTGCTCGACCTGAGCGTCGTTCTGATAGTACTGCGCTGTAGTATAACGGTCTTCAGCCGGTCTGTTGAGGAAGTCCTCGCAGGAAACGGTGAAAAGAACTACGACTGCTGCGCAAATGATGTATTTGAATATATTTTTCATCTTACTGTCCTCCATTTTAGAAAGTGAGATTTACACCGAAGGAGCAGGTCATAGGCGAAGGATAACGTCCGTTATCAACACCGAAGGTAAGACCTGTTGAGTCCTGAGTGGAGGCACCGACCTCAGGATCGAAACCCTGATATCTGGTCAGCGTGTAGAGGTTCTGGATATTCATATAGACGCGTACGTTGTCGAAGTGAATCTTCTCGAGCATGCTCTTCGGGAGAGTGTAGCCGAGGGTGATGTTCTTCACGCGCAGATATGAACCGTCCTCGACATAGCGGTCGCTGAGGCGGTCGTTGTCGTTAGGATCGGCGATGGTCGGGCGAGGGGTCTTCGTGTTCGGGTTGGAAACGCGGACATTGGTGACATCCCACTGCCAGGACTCGCCGGGTTTGTACTCCTTGTCGGGATCGATGATCTCGAGGCGAGCACGGTCGGTAATGCTGATGTGCTGGTTGTACCAGACGCTGTTCATATGAACGAGACCGTTCCAGCCCTGTCCGAGAAGGTTGTAGTTGAGAACCTTGTTGCCATAGGATCCGTTGAGGAAGACGCTGAGGTCGAAGTTGCCGAAACGGAAGGTGTTGGTCCATCCGAAGGTGAACTTAGGAAGCGGGGAACCGATGTTGGTACGGTCGAGCTCGTTGATCTTATTGTCTTTGTTGACATCCTCGAACTTGAGGTCGCCGGGCCATACGGTAGTATTGCGGTCGAATGCGTAGTAATCATTGCCCGCCTCGTCTTTCTTGATTTCGGGGAACTTCTCGGGTGTAGGAGAATTGAGAATATCGTCCATATCCTTGTAGACACCGACTACCTTGTATCCGTAGAAGTTATACAGGGATTCGCCGATTTCAGTAACGGAGACGATATCGTTCCACTGGCCGTAACCTACGAGCTGAGCGTTTGCGCTGCCGTCGAGGGCGATGAGTTTGTTCTTGTTGAACGAAATCTGGAAGTTGCTGTCCCAGGAGAAGAACTCTCTGTCGATAGGGTGAGTGTCGAGGGTGATTTCAAGACCGCGGTTGCGGATGGAACCGAAGTTGCCCTTAGGAGCTGCGAGAGCCGATGAGCCGTTACCCTGAGTACCCATATACGAAGGAAGAGTCATCGACATAAGCATGTCGCGGGAGATCTTCTGGTACATGTCGATAGTAAGGTTGAAGCGGTTCTGGAGGAAGTTGAGGTCGATACCGAGGTTGGTCTGCTCCTGCTTCTCCCAGTGGACGAAGGTGTTCGAGATGTTCGAAGGACGCTGGCTGTCGCCGAGGGCGGAAGGCATCTTCGACATTCCGGACTCCCAGGCACCTGAACCGATGTTGGAGTTACCGGTCTGGCCCCAACCGATACGGATCTTACCGTCGCTGAGGATATCCTTCATCTCGGCAGGGTAGAAAGCTTCATTTGTGAAGCGCCAGCTTCCTGCGAGGGAGTGGAATCCTGCCCAGCGGTTCTCGGGACCGAAGTTCGAAGAACCATCATAACGGAAGGTGTAGGTAAGGAGGTAGCGGTTGTCGTAGTTGTAGGTCTCACGGGTAAAGAAGGAGGCCATTGCGCTCGATCCGAAGCCGCCGCCGATGGTAGGAGACTTGCTGGTTGCAAGGCCGATGCTGTGGATATCATCCGAAGGAAGATCCGAGCTGGCGGCCCTGAGGTAGTCCCAACGGGATTCCCAAGCTTCCTGACCGATCATCGCGGTAACGCTGTGCTTACCGAATGTATTATTATAGGTAAGGTAGTTCTTCCAGGACCAGTAGGTACTTCCGTTGCGCTGCTGGCTGATCTGGTTGCTGCCCTGCTGGAAGGTTCCGAGGGAGATCTTCGGCTTGTAGGTGTCTGCCTCAGAGCTGCTGATGTCGAAACCTACTTCGCTGCGGAAGGTGAAATGCTTGATGGGAGTAAGCTCGGCGTAGATACCTCCGTTGAGTTTCTGGCGCTCGAGAAGGTTCTCATTGTACATTGCAAGAGCGACAGGGTTCTTGGTGTTGTATCCCTCGCGAACTACTGTAGAATAGTTGCCGTCGATGTCGTAGACGGGGATATCCGGAAGAGAGGACAGGGAGTAGAAGATGACACCTTCCTGACCGTCGGCAAGCTTAAGGTTGTCGTGGGTGCGGGAATAGGCGGCGTTGACTCCGAGTTTGAACCACTCCTTGAGCTGGGCGTCCAGGTTGGTACGTACGCTGAAGCGGTCGAACTGAGAACCGATGATGGTTCCTTCCTGATTCATATAAGAACCGGATACATAGTACTGGACCTTGTCTGTACCGCCGGTAGCGCTTACCTGATGCTGATGCTGGAAAGCGGTGCGGAAGACTTCGTCCTGCCAGTTGGTACCCTTTCCGAGGAGGGAAGGATCGGCGTAGAGGGGATTGGCCTCTACCTCGCCGATATTCACCAAATCGTTGTAGTACTCTGCAAACTGGAGGAGGGTACACATC
>JAEESD010000092.1 GCA_016286145.1 Bacteroidales bacterium
AGAACAGCTCTGTTCTGGATCCACGGCGGAGGATACCGCGCAGGAATGGCTTCTCTTCCTAAATACATAGGCAGGCCGAGGGCTTGTGTCCAGAAATACAACACGGTAGTAATTTCCCCAGCATATAGGCTCTCAATCGAAGCTCCCTTCCCTGCCGCGGTAGACGATTGCTACGATGCGCTTCTTTACGTCGCCCAGCATACTGAGGAGTTCGGTGTCCGCGCGGACCAGATATTTGTCGGCGGAGAGAGTGCGGGCGGAGGGCTGTGTGTCGCGATGTGTCTTCTCGCGCGCGACCGCGGTACGGTTAAGATCGGCGCTCAGTTCCCGATCTACCCTATGCTCGACGATCGCGACACCGAAACCTCCGCCCACAACTTCAGCCCCGGATGGAACACGGTTCAGAACCATATCGCCTGGAAGCTCTACCTTCGCGACGCCTATGGAACCGACAATGTCTCCAAGTACGCCGCCCCGGCGCGCGAAACCGATTACAGCAACCTCCCGCCCTGCTACACCTTCTGCTGCACGGCCGAGCCTTTCCTCGCCGAAACGAAAACCTATATCGAGAACCTGCGCAAAGCCGGCATTCCGGCAGATATAGACATTTTCGAGGGCCTGGTCCACGGCTTCGACATCTTAATGCCGCGAAGAAAAGCGACGCGCGAAGCCGCACGCCGCTTTGAAGAACACTTTGTCTACGCCCAAAAGAACTACTAGGCTTCGCTCATCCGCGCGATGAAGTCAAAAGGAGATAAATAGAGAAGGTAATTATCCTTCTCCCTTTTTAATATCTCTTTATCTGAGGTGATGAATACTTCGCAATTCTCATTCTGAGCCAGGGCTATCTGCGATGAGTCCTCGATGTCCTTTTCATCAGAATCGAGCGCCTCATAGTATTCACCCAGCCCGATAGGTCTTACATTGATGTGATTAACACACCAATTGGCGAAATTGCGATACTGTGTAGCGCCGATTTTTTGACGCTGGACAATATAATATGCGTCAATCATACTCTGAACAGATACGACCAGTTCAAGTTGTTTACCGAAGTCCTTTGCGAATTCGATAATTTTTCCTGAATCTTCGTGGCACTTTCTGTTCTCATCAAGGACATCTAATATTACGTTGGAATCTAAATATGCTTTCATAGTGCGTACTTTTCAATTAGATAAGCAAGTTTAGGGTCTGAATCCAATTCTGCCTGAGTAGGCCTTACGAACCCACCAGGGACACCAAAAGATTTGATTTCTTCCGACACCTTAAAATCCTTCGGAAGTTTAGGGAACACAAGCCCGGCGTCTTTCTCAATCAGTTTTTCAACATAATTATTGAAAGACATTCCGCGCCTGCCAGCAGTCATTTTAGCTCTCTCAAAGAGAAAGTTATCCAGTCTCAGGACCGTCTGTACTCTATTTGCAGTCTGCATAACACTAATACTTTTCTGCAAATATAGCAATTATGATATCAAAAACAACTGTTTGATATCACATTTTTTACACCAGCCCCTTTTCTTTGGCCTTTGAAATGAGTTCCGCGGTATTTGCGGCATCGAGCTTAATCATCAGCTTCTTCCTGTACCACTTAATAGTAGGCAGGCTCAGGCATATCTTGTCGGCGATCTGAGGCGAAGTCAAGCCTTCCGCTATCAAGCGAAGTACCTGATTCTCCCGCTCGGTCAGCACAGACTCCCCTTCCTCGGGCGTGGACTGCTCCTCCAGCGCTTGCTCGATCGCGGCATCGGCTCCTTCCTTTTCCTTGCGCAGACGGTCCATCTTCCGCAGGACCAGCAGCATGGCCAACAGCAGCAGAGCCAGCAATGCGCCGGCGATAGCGAGTCCCCGCCAGAGGCGTTTGTGGCCAGCGAGGATGCCGCTGATGCCGCCGAGCGATTCGAGGCTGGCCCGGAATTCCTGGTCTTCGTGCTGCGAATAATATGAGTAGGCCCGCTCGTAATAGCGCAGGGCCTTCGAATTGCGGCCGCACTGGTGATAGTAGGAAGCCAGCCCGAGCATGGCGAACGATATCTGCAGCGAGTCACCCGAGGCCATGGCGAATTCCAGGCATTTGTCGTAGCACGGCTTCGCCTCGCGGAGGTTGCCCTGCTCGCGCCAGGTCTCGCCCATGTTGCCCCACAGGATCGCGCAACTCTCCAGCCAGCCGTGCTTTTCGAAGATCTCGCCCGCGCGGCGGTAGTACTCCATCGCCTGCGGAATCGAGTCCATGACGTTGTAGGTATTGCCCATGGCCCCGTAGACCGCCGAATAGGCGTCGTCGATGACGTCCTCAGCGTACGGGCGGTTGTCGGTGAACGAAGTCTCTCCCGCCGCCATCCGGTCGATCACCGCGAGCGCGCGATTGTAGTAGACCAGCGCGCTGTCTGTCTGGCCGGCGGCATAGTGCATCAGTGCCACGGCAGACAGGCCCTCTTCCATCTTCCCGAGCCAGTTCCAGCGGCGCGCGAGTTCGTAGCATTTCCGGCCGAAGAACATCGACCGCTCTGCGTTGATGTTGCGGTAGCCGTTCATCAGGCCGTAGTAGGCGAAGACCAGGTCCGCGCTCTGCTGCTCGCTGGCTTTCGCAACCCGCTCCGGCGTCCAACCGGCAACTACCCTTTCCAGGGAGTCGAGGTTATGCCCACGGTGGTCCGAGTAGCCCATTGCGGCGGTCGCGCCCACGGTCAGCAGGCCGAGAATCAGAAGGAGTCTTTTCATAGAAGCGAAGTTACTAAAAAGAAGTCAAAGTCATGTCGCAGGGTATAAATTCTATACTTTGGTATAGTGAATTCTATACTTTAGAATAGTGTTTTTAGATATTGGATTGCCGAAATTTGTGTCAATTAATTAATAATCAATATGGAGGCAGGAAAACCTAATCTTTCCACCAAGGAGCTTACGATACTTCGCATGATCGCCGACGGCCATACCAGCAGCGAGATAGCGGAGACCCTCTGTCTGAGTCTTCCCACTATCAAGTGGTACCGAAAATGTATCCGCGTCAAGTTCGACGCAGACACTAGTGTTGAAGTAATCCGTAAAGCAATCTCACTCGGAATTATCTAATCTGTTACAATATGAAAAAGTTTCTTTTAGCATTGATCTGCCTAGCAGGAGTACCTGGAATGTCCTCCTGCAGCGCACTCGAAGGCCTTCTTGAAGAACTCGAGAAGGACGTTAACGAAGGTATTGAACAAGTCTCTTCAGACGTGACCCGGGACGAGATGAATACTCAGGGCTGGGCTATTAAACTCGACTACTTCGGCCAGTATGAGAGCAAGAACGCTACTCTGGTATACTCACGCAAGGATAAGAAATACCGCTGGGATTCCGTCGGCAGGACTATCTACAGTTACTGGTACGACCGCGGAACTGAAAGCGCACGTCAATACTACGGCTATGTCGACGATCCCGGGGAGTGGGAAGATGCCATGTACTACCAGTGCCAGCAGAGCGTGAACAACCTCTTCAACGAGTGGATCAACGACTGCAGCAGCCTGCTCCAGAACTACGGCTTCTCCAAGACCGGCACCACCACCATCCTCGGTCTCCCCTGCGACGTCTGGACCGGCACCTACACTAAAGAGGGCAAGGCCTTCGGCGCCGTCGCCTACGGCATCATGACCGAGAGTGAGGGCAACACCGGCGAATTCTGCGTCTGGAACGGCATTACCCTCCGCACCACCGTCAACGGCAAGGTCCAGACCCAAGCCACCAACATCGTCATTGGCATCCCCGACGAAGCCTTCACCGACACCCTTGATATAACTTGGATAGACTAAGCGCATATGAAGACTATAAATAATAATGACTATCTCGCCCCCGAAACCGAGGTAATTGAGATAGAAATGCAGGGAATTATCGCTGCAAGTGAAGTCGAAACTGGAATGAGTATAACCTATCCCTCCTGGGGTTCAGAAGACATTTAATGCTATATGAAAAAGATTATTCTATTATTCAGTGTGGCATTATGCCTCCTTTCCTGCAATAAAGAGCAGGCTCTCAATCCAATCAAGGATGCTACAGAACCGGATCAAACTCCCGTCGAAGTTGTCGGTACTCCGATAACATTTGACATCAAAATCGAAGAAACCAAAGCCATCAAGACTGGATGGGTCGACGGAGATATTGTCTATGTATTCTTCAAAGGCCTGGAAACCAAATACCTCAAGTTGGTCCGCAGTGGCACCAAATGGAATTCCTCTTGCCCGGGCGGAACAATTACCGATTCAGACCTTAGCGGCCTGGCAGAAAAAAAACTCTATGCCATATACTTCCCAGTAGCGGCTGAAATCTCTTACGCGGATAACAAGTTCTCATTTACTAGCGGTGGAGAACCGATATATCAGTTCTACAACTACTGTCAGGGCATGAGTTATACACTGTCCGGCACAAAAGTATCGGCCAGTTTCTCATTAAACAAGGCGCCTGGAATGATCCAGTTCCACATTGCAGGAATCGAAGCCAACGTTGGCGATTATACCTTTGCTTGCAACGGAATCTGCCCCAGAGCTTGTGTGAATGTCGATATATCTGCAGGAACTTTTAGTACTCAGGATCTTTCTTACGGAGCACGTCTCTACGGAGTTGCTGACAGCGATGGAGGTATTTTCGCGGGTTACCGTGAGTCTTCTTCCGCTATCGACTATGATTTCGTAGTATCAAGCGCGACAAATATTTATACGCTTTCGCGAAAGAGCAAGTCGCTCAGCACTGGCAAGATGTACAACTTCCCTGCATTGAGCGTGACAGGTGGCGACAACTGGTCTGTTCAGGATGTTTCCACTTTGTATGTTGACCTCGGTCTTTCAGTAAAGTGGGCGAAGTCCAATCTTGGCGCATCAGCACCTGCAGCCTATGATGGTGGATATTACTCCTGGGGTGAGATAAGGACCAAGGACAATTATGGAACAAGTTATTATGTTTGGAAACCCTACACATCACCAACCAAGTATAACGGAACAGACGGTCTTGCCACCCTACAACTCGAAGACGATGCAGCCTTCGCGGCCCTTGGAGGAAACTGGCGAGTTCCAACATCAACCAAATGGAATGAACTAATAAACAATTGCACCTGGACCTGGTATGCCGATTACAATAGTACTGGTATCGCTGGGTATCTTGTTACCAGCAACAAGTCCGGCTACGAAAGCAACAGTATTTTCCTCCCGGCCGCAGGTATGAATTCTGCTACTTCACCCTCGGGTGTCGGAACCACTGGCTATTATTGGTCTGCGACAGTCTATACATCCGACCATAGATATGCCAACTATTTGACCATAACAAGCAGCGAAAACTCACTGGGCGCTATGTCAGATCGCTACTACGGCTACCAGATCCGTCCCGTCTGCGAATAATCTAGCGTGAAATGTAAAGCGCTGTAGATCAGCAATTTGCACAAAATACCCCGCCGGTTTTTCGGTGGGGTATTTTGCGTAATGCATTAACTAGTAGGAAGTTGCATTTCACGCAAGAGCCTCCGGCTTCGTAACCCGTCACGATCCCAACATCTAACAATCTGCTTGGTGTAAATAATCACCTGTTAAACTACGGACAATCAAACAAACAAAGGGTGCCCCGAAAGAGGCACCCTTTATTCAACTAATAGCTATAAACCTACGCCAGAATCTGATCGATCAGGACCTGGCAGATGGTGAGCATACGGGGGATGTGGAAGGGACCCTTGAAGAGGTTACCCTTGGCGGGCTGGGCGACTGTACCGTCGCGATGGAGATAGCCGTACCACTCGCCGTACTCAGGATCTACGAGGTGTTTGACTGACCACTCGTGGGCTTTCTTGTGGATCTCAAGGAACTTCTCGTCCTTTGTCATCTTATATGCGAACAGGGCGGCGATGATAGTCTCGCACTGAGGCCACCAGAACTTCATATCCTGGGAGTAGTCCTGAGGAGGGAAATTCTTGCAGTCGCGGAAGTTGATGACTCCGCCGAACTCCTCGTCCCATCCCCATTTGTACTGCCAGTCGAAGATGGTAAGTCCGAGATCCTTGTAATGAGGCTCGCCCATCACCTCGGAGGCGTTCATCAGGAACCATGCGGTCTCGATACCATGGCCGGGATTGATCGTACGGCCCTCGCAGGTGTCGATAAGTCCGCCGTCGGGGGTGACGCTCTCGAGGATACACTTGAACTCGGGATGCATGAAGTACTTCTCGATATCAGAGACTGAGCTGCGGATCTGCTCGTCGAGAACG
>JAEESD010000093.1 GCA_016286145.1 Bacteroidales bacterium
CCATATCGGAATGCTTCCTTCGAAGGGCGCTCTGCTCGTTTTTGGCCACAGAGCGGCTAAGATGGTCATTAACCGCTGCCGTAAGCCGGCTAACGCAGATATTCTCGTTCCGGGAGATGTAGTAAGCGTAATCGGTACTACTTCCGATAAAGTTCCTTTTGAGGAATGTGACGATATGAAGGTAACCCGCAGGGAAGTGGAGATACTTCTTACTGAGGGAAGCAAGTTGGTACCTTCGCTTGCCAGTACGCGTATCATCCGCGCGTATGCGGGCGTCCGGCCCCTGGTCGCAGACGACAGCGACCCTTCCGGCCGCAACGTAAGCCGCGGAATAGTCCTTCTGGATCACTCCACCCGCGACGGTATCCGGGGCTTTATCAGCATCACCGGCGGAAAGCTTACTACCTATAGGCTCATGGCCGAAATGACTACGGACCTTATCTGTAGGAAGCTCGGTCTGGAGAAGCCTTGCGAGACGGCAGTAAAGCCTCTGCCCGGATCCGAAAAAGAGGCCGAAAGGCTTCCGAAAAAGAACTGGTCGGTGGGCCAGAAAGCAGCCTTCGGCCGCCACGGCGGACTGGTAGGCGCGATGGATTTCAAGAACACCGAAGAAATCTGCGAATGTGAACACGTAACCCGCGGTGAGATAGCTTACGCAGTTCGGGAACTCGGAGTAAGGACTCTGGACGACCTTAGGCGCAGGACCCGTGTAGGAATGGGAACCTGCCAGAGTTCGTTCTGCGTCCTAAGGGCAGCAAAGGTCCTCGCGGAAGAGCTGGGTAATCCCGCCCTCGAAACTGAGCTTGCAAAGGATTTCCTTCGTGAGCGTTGGAAAGGAATCAAGCCCGTGTGTTGGGGAGATCAGATGAGGGAAGCGGAACACATGAGAAATCTTTATAAGGAGGTCTGCAAATGAAATTCGACGTTATTATTATAGGCGGAGATCCTCGCGACGCCGAGTGCGGACTTTACTGGAGAATACAACAGAAATCCGTCTGCCTGATAGCTCCGGGCGGTATTATAGGAGCGCCTGAGGCGCGTCAAAAGTTTCTCCAGGCCGGAGGTACTTTGCTCCAGAACGACCGCGTAAGTAAGGTCGTATACGGCGAAGACGGTTCAATAGAGCGTCTGTATACCGAGAATCTTGGAAATACCCCGCTTGAGGCTGAGGCCTATGTCCTCGCTTCCGGACGTTTCATCTCCGGCGGACTGCGTTCGGACATGGACCATGTCTGGGAGCCTATTTTCGGAGCGGATGTAGAATTCGACAAAGATCCGGAAAAATGGTGCAGCGATGATTTCTTCGCTCCTCAGCCCTTCGAGTTCTTTGGAATTAAGACTGCGGCTCCGAACCTGGTCCTGAAAGATGGTAAGCCGATAGGCAATCTAACTGCCTACGGAGATATTATAGCACGTAAAAGATAAGAGATATGCAGGAAACGAATATTAGCCCGGCAAACCTTGAGATGTGTCTCAAGTGTAATCTCTGTACTGAAGTGTGCCCTATGTATGCGGTGAATCCGCAATATCCCGGTCCGAAGCAGGCCGGGCCCGACGGCGAACGCTATCGCCTCAGGGACCCCGAGTTCTTCGACGCCGCCCTTAAGTATTGCCTGAACTGCAAGCGCTGCGAGGTGGTATGCCCTTCCGGAGTGAAGGTGGCAGACATTATCGCCGTGAACAGGCTCAAGTACGGCAAGCCCTCGCACCCCCTTCGCGACCGGATGCTCGCCTCGACCGATTTCGTAGGCTCGCTGGCCTCCCCGTTCGCCCCGGTCGTGAACCCCGTGCTCGGCCTTGGGGTTACAAAATCCGTGATGGACGGCGTCCTCGGAATTACCGAACACCGTACCTTCCCGAAATATTCCTCCAAGAAATTCGTCTCCTGGTTTAAGCGCCACGCCGCCGAGCAGGAGCAGTTCCCCCGTCAGATCCACTACTTCCACGGCTGCTACGTAAACTACAACTACCCTCAGCTCGGAAAGGACTTTGTAAAACTGATGAACGCCTGCGGCTATGGAGTCAAACTTCTCGAAAAGGAGAAGTGTTGCGGAGTCGCCCTTATCGCCAACGGCTTTGGAGATCAGGCGACTAAACAGGCTAAGGTTAATCTCGAGTCTATAGGAAAGGCAGATACCGAGGTCCTGACTACCTCCAGTACCTGTACCTTCACTATGCGCGACGAATACGAACACGTTCTGGGACTCGATAACTCCAGCCAGCGCGAGAAGATTATTCTTACTACGAAGTGGCTCTTCGATAAGATCGAAGCAGGGGAGATCAGGCTCGCCTTCAGGGAAGACTTCAAGATGAAGGCTCTCTATCACATCCCCTGTCATATGCAGAAGATGGGATGGGAACAGTACTCGATCCAGCTTCTCAGGATGATTCCCGGCCTGGAACTTACCGTTTTGGAGCAGCATTGCTGCGGTATTTCCGGAACCTTCGGCTTCAAGAAAGAGAACTACGAATTCTCAAAGGAAATCGGCCAGACTCTTTTCGAAGATATCAAGGCGGCGGCTCCTGAAA
Source organism: Bacteroidales bacterium (assembly GCA_016286145.1). Classification (GTDB taxonomy): domain Bacteria; phylum Bacteroidota; class Bacteroidia; order Bacteroidales; family UBA932; genus Cryptobacteroides. The sequence continues at coordinate 2,530 of JAEESD010000093.1, forward strand.
CTGTAATTACAGACTGCGAAACCTGCAAATGGCAGATTGAGCAGTTTACGAAGGTTCCTACCTTCAATCCTATAAATATCCTTGCCCAGGCAATGGACTTTGAAAAAACTCAAACACTAAATGCAAACTAATAAATCCTTCAAGTTCTGGCAGTGGTGGACCATCATCGTCTCGATGATAGTCTACTCGATTTTCTATTTCGTCCGCAAGAACTTTTCCATCGCTATGCCCGGCCTTACCGCCGAATACGGCATCAGCAACACGAGTTTCGGTATCATCATCGCCATCGGCTCGCTGATCTACGGCCTCAGCCGCTTTATCAACGGCTTCATAGTCGAGAAAGTCAGCACGAAACTCTTCATGGCAATCGGCCTTCTTCTCTGCGCCGCCGCAAACTTCTGCTTCGGTTTCGGAGTGGACCTCAGCTACCTCATTACCGGCGTCCACGAAGGCCCTCAGTTCGTAAATATGCTCGTCCTCGTGATGGGCATCACGATAGTCCTGAACCAGTATTTCCAGGGCTTCGGCTACCCGCCTTGCGCGCGAATGCTCCCTCAGTGGATCGCGCCTGGCGAGCTCTCGACCAAGATGAGCATCTGGAATACCTCCCACTCTATCGGCAGCTTCCTCGCCGTGATCATCTGCGGTATGATTATGACCGGCCTGGGCTCGGATATGAGCGGCAACCCGGAGATCGTGAGCCGTATCGCGAATAACCTCGCGGGCAGCATCAAGGGCTGGGACAACCTCGCCGTTGCCGATCAGACCGCCCGAATTATGAGCTACGCCGGACACTACGGCGCATGGCGAATGTGCTTCATAATCCCGGCCATCATCGCAGTCGGCGCCGCTATCCTTTGCATCGCCGCCCTTAAGGACACCCCGCAGAGCGTGGGCCTGCCCGAGATTAAGGGAACTGAGACGGGTAAGGAAAAGACCGAAAAGATCCCCGGCGCCCATAAAAAGTTCCTGGCCCATATGGTCTTCCACAACAAATGGGTATGGATCCTTGCAACCGCCAATATCTTCGTCTATGTCCTGCGAATGGGCGTTCTCGACTGGGGCCCGAAGTTCCTGACCGAAGACCGCGGTATGAACATCAAGGGCGCGGCATGGTCCGTAGCGCTGTTCGAGCTCTCCGCGATCGTGGGAACCATCTTCGCCGGCTGGGCTTCGGACCATATTTTCAAGGGCAAGTCGCACCGTATGTGCCTGTTCTCGATGGTCGGGGCGGTCGTTTTCCTCGCGCTGTTCGCGCTGGTAGATATGCCCGTCGTGCTTTCGACCGTCGTTCTTGCGATGAGCGGCTTCTGCATCTATGGCCCGCAGGCCCTGATCGGAATCGGCTCGGCCAACCAGGCGACTAAGGAGGCCTCAGCCACGGCGAACGGCCTTGCCGGCATCTTCGGCTACGTAGGTTCGGCCCTGTCTGCGATAGTCGTGGGCAAGATCGCCGACCTGTTCGGCTGGCACTGGGTGTTCGTGACCTTTATCGCCTTCGGCGTAGTCGGCGCGCTGATTTTCGCGTCGATGTGGAAGGCCCCTCGCGACGGCTACGAGCGCTCGCGTAAGTTTACCGATGAATTGGTGGCAGAACACGAAAAGAACAATGCGTAAGTTTAGCTGGATATTCGTTTTAGCGCTCGCGCTGGCTTCGTGTAAGACGCCCGTCGTGCCCGATCCCACCCCGGAGCCCGAGCCCGAGCCGGTAGATTCGACCGAGGTTAACCCGCTCCCGTTCGAGCTGGATGGGACGTTCATTACAGACACGGCCGTCCTTGCCCGTATGTTCAAGGACTCGTTTATGGACGAGGGGACGATAGCCGCAGACAGTATGGTCCTGGCAGGGCGCTTCCTTCGCGATGGAGAGTATCAGAAAGACTATAAGAATTCGATGCGTACCTCTTCGAACGATCTGCGCTACGAGTTCTATACTCCAGACTATATGCGTTTTGTCAGCGAAAGCGACGGCTATGCGCTTTCGATCCCTCTGGAACTCGGTCTGAAGCCGGATTTCACTCTGGCTAAATATGCCCAGAAATTTGTTTCGGACAAAGTGAGTCTTCGAGTGACTCTCGAACACGTAACTCCCTATCCTGCTACGGAACACTATTATGGGGTTTATACTGGGGAGTGGCTGGACCGCTATATCTGCCAGCTGGGATATGTCAACCAGAACGGACTTGAGCGCCTTGCGCTAAATGTCATTAAGGATGAGACTATAGTCGAAGGCTACAGCGTCAATATCTATTCGATCAATGCCGTCGGGCTCGAAAAACCTTACTACAAGATTGCGCTGATAAGGCCGGTAGGGCAGTGGTACAAGTTCGGCTTCCTGCTCTATAAGTGTAAGGATGAGGCCGATGTAAAGTATTTCAATACTATACTGAAATCTTTCAGGGTAATCAATCCCTACGGCCGTTCGAAGAACTACCTGCCTGCGCAGGAAGCTCGTCCGAACCCGAAGTGGAGCGAAGAGACTAAGGCGTACTACAATAAGCTCCTGACTCAGGAGACCCTGGATTTCGGAGTGTTTACCTACAGTATGGTCCACTCTACTTCGAGCCACTATTCGACTAATACTAACGGACTTCGCTCGGAAAAGGCCCGTCTCGAGGAGGCATTTGGCCATACCTTCGAGATTATGCCTACCTACACCCATCTGGCGTGGGGGACCTCTCCCAATAAGTTCCCTATAGAGAATGTCACTGAGTTTGCGGGCGGAAACGGTTTCAACGGCAAGCCGGTGCTTCAGTTTACGTACCAGTATACTATAAACAACAACAACGTAAACTCGTCTTCTACCTCATCGAAGACATCTCCTCTGTTCGATATCCTCCGCGGTAAATACGATGACTTCCTTACTGAGTTGGCTCGCGGCCTGAAGGCCTATGGACGCCCCGTGCTCTTCCGTCTGAACAACGAGATGAATACAGACTGGACCAGCTACTGCGGTATGATAAATATGTGTGATCCGGAGATGTTTATAGACTCCTGGATCTACCTTTATAAACTTTTCGAGAGGGAAGGAGTAGACAACTGCATCTGGATATGGAATCCGGTAGCGGTGTCCTGTCCTCAGAGCTATTGGAGCGAAGATCTTGCATATTATCCCGGCAACGATTATGTCCAGATTCTGGGCTTAACAGCTTATGAAGATGCCAACTCACTGCCTCTGCAGTCTTTCCGCGAGCACTACAGCCAGCTGTACGCGAAGAGTGCCGCCGTTTTCAGCCAGATGCCGTGGGTTATCAGCGAATTCGGCTGCGGGGCCGGCGGAGCGGCCTCCGGAGAGGAGAAGCGCAACAAGGTCCAGCAGGCGGAATGGGTTCGCGGAATGTTCAGCGACTTCCTTCAGCGCGCTAGTTTCCCTTACCTTCAGCCCATCAAGGGCGCGGTCTGGTTCAGCGCCAACGACTACAGCGGAAGCCTTACCTCCAACTACTACGCCCTCTCACCCGATCTCACCGAGACCCTCCAGGCCTTTAAAGATGGTTTTGATTTGATGTATCCTAATGAATAATTTAAAATGAAATCAGATACTTAGTCCGTAAGACGTCTCGAAAGACACACCCCTTCGGGATGGTATAGCCTTCCGGACCAAGTATCTGATTTCC
>JAEESD010000011.1 GCA_016286145.1 Bacteroidales bacterium
GGTGAAAGGTTCTGGAGATTGTCGTCCTGCGAGTCGCCCTGCTCGGCGATCTCGTTGGCGAGGCTCCACATGAACACGCTCGGATGGTTGCGGTCGCGGCGGATGAAGTCGCCCAGGTCGATCTCGTGCCACTCGTCGTAGAAACGTGCGTAGTCGTAGCGGGTCTTGCGCTTGCGCCACATGTCGAAGGCCTCGTCGAGGACGAGGAAACCCATGTCGTCGGCAAGCTGAAGGAGCTCCGGCGCGGGAGGGTTGTGCGAAGTGCGGATGGCGTTCACGCCGAAGCTCTTGAGTATCTCGAGCTCGCGCTGGAGCGCTCGGAAATGCACGGCCGTCCCTATGCAGCCCATGTCGTGGTGAAGGCAGACTCCCAGGAGTTTGACGGGACGGCCGTTGAGGATGAGTCCTTTATCGGCGTCCAATACCGCGGTCCTTATTCCGAAGCGGGTGGTATAGACGTCCGTTATCACTTCATCGACCTTGACGGTAGTCTCCAGGGTATATTGATATGTGTCCTCGATGTCCCAGAGGTGGGGTTTGACGATGGTCATCGTGTCATGAACGACCCCGGAAGGGTCGGACAGAACCTCGCCTCGGGCGACCACTCCTCCGCGGTCGTTGCGGATAAGGTTCGTTACGGTCGCATTGCTGAAGTCCTGCATGCTTATGGCTGCAGGATTCTCAAGGGTAACCTCCACCGCCACTGTCGCATTGGATGCGGTGATGGACGGAGTATTGACGAACGTCCCGCTCCAGGCGACGTGGATGGCTCCGGTGGTGACCAAGCGGACATTGCGGTAGATACCGCAGCCGGCGTACCAGCGGGAGTTGGGCTGCTCGGCATTGTCGCAGCGCACCGCAATGACATTGTCCTCGCCCTCGGGGTTGAGGTATGAAGTGATGTCGTATGAGAATGAACTGTAGCCGTAAGGGCGCGTGCCCACAGGATGGCCGTTCACGAATACGGTGCTGTTCATGAACACTCCGTCGAACTCGACGGATACGATTTTGCTGCCGTTTCCGACGCCTTCAGGCGTCTTGAAATGCTTGCGGTACCAGCCTACGCCGCCCGGAAGGGCGCCTCCGCTGGTGCCGGAAGGATTGTTCGGAGAGAATTCGCCTTCGATTGACCAGTCGTGCGGAAGATGAAGCTGTCTCCATTCGCTGTCGTCGAAGCCGGGCGATGCCCAGTCGTACATAAGGACGTCCCTCGTGCCGGAGGCCAGAGGGTCGTCACCCAGGGTGAAGCGCCAGTCGAAGTTGAAGTCTTCGACGACGCGCGGGCTTTCCGCCTTGTGCGAACAGGCGCAAGCTAACGCTAAAATGACTGTTATGAAGGCTAATCTCTTCATCTGTCAGAATTTGATGGTGGTTTCAGTACCGTCGTAATCGACGGATGCCAGGATATCATGGGTAGGCACGGGCATTTTGAGCGCGGCAGTGATCCTTCTGGTTTCCTTCATTCCCTTGAACGAACCCGTGCGGGCTCCGATGGTGAGGGTTCGCGTACTGTCGTCCCATTTCATGGGAATGTTGGAGTATTCTCCCTTCTCGTACGCATAGGTCAGACCGTCGTCCTCGTACAGGGTAAATGAGGCGTCCTTGCCGCCGTAAACCATGATATGGAGGCTGCCGTCCTGCTCCTGGGCGGTGTATTCGATATCCGGTCCCGTAGGGATAATGCTTCCGGCGCGGACATATACGGGGATATGGTCGAACGGGGCGGCGGCGATGAAGCTGGAGCCGCCGTCGTAGTAGCGGCCGCTGCTGAAGTCGTACCAGCCCCCTTCGGGGAGGTAGACTTCGCGGCTGCGCGCTTGATACTCATACACGGGGCACACGAGGAAGGCATCGCCGAACATGAACTCGTCGTCGATATTGCGCGCCACCGGATCGTCGGTGAAGTCCATTACCAGACCGCGCATGATGGTATAGTCATCGAACCAGACGCGGGAATCCAGGGTATAGATGTACGGCATCAGCTTGTACCTGAGCCTGTCCTGTGCCACTATGGTTTCATAGGCGGGATGGCCTTCCGGGGCTATGTTCCAGGGCTCGCGGTAAGGGAACTGGCCGTGAGCTCGGTACAGCGGGCAGAAGACGCCCCACTGGTGCCAGCGGGCCTGGAGCTCACGCCATTCCCGGAGGTCTTCGTTCTCCTGGCCGGTGCGGTCAAAGATGCGCTGGGCGCTGGAGTAGCGGTTCTCCACGCTGAAGCCGCCTATGTCCTGCCCCCAGAACGGGATACCGCTCAGGGAGTAGTTAAGGCCGGCGGTGATCTGGGTTTTCATTTCTTCCCAACGGGTACCTATGTCTCCGCTCCAGGAGGCGGTGGAGTAGCGCTGGAGCCCGGCAAAGCCGTTTCTGGTGAGGAGGAAGACGCGGGTGTCAGGGTCAACGCTGCGCTGGCCCTCGTAGATGGCCTGGGCGTTCATCAGGGAGTATGCGTTGAAATACTGCGCGGAAGGGCCCAGCGCGGTGGGGCCGGACATTGCCTTGCGGTAGTCCATATCGGTGCAGTCGTGGATGTTGGGCTCGCTGGCGTCCATCCACCAGGCATCCACGCCAATGGGATAGAGGTGGTCATACATCTGGTCCCAGAAGAGTTTGCGGGCGCCCGGGGCGTAGGCGTCATAGAAGGACTGCTGATGGCCCAGCCAGTCAATGACATTGTCCTTTACGGGAACCTGGTACATCCATCCATTCTGGTCGAACTCCTTGAAATGCTCAGTGTTGGTGTAGAACTTTGGCCAGACGCTTATCATAAAGCGGCCGCCCATTGCGTGGACGGAGTCCACCATTGCGGCGGGCCGGGGATAGCGGTCCACGTTGAACTCGTGGCTCCCCCACTGGTCATCGTCCCAGTACTGCCAGTCCTGGGCTATGTTGTCAACGGGGATGCCCCTGCGGCGGAATTCCCTCAAGGTAGATACCAGTTCGAACTGATTGCTGTAGCGCTCACGGCTCTGCCAGTACCCCATAGCCCATCTGGGCATTATCTGGGCCTTGCCGGTAAGGGTTCGGTAGCCGCTGATCACCTGGTCAATATTATCTCCCTTGATGAAGTAGTAGTCTATCTGGTCCTGCATCTCGCCCCACCACGACATCGCGCTCTGGGCAGCCGGGTCTACGGGGGATAGGGCGCGCAGGGCGCAGTAACTCACGCTTCCGTCCGGGATCCATTCGATACGGATTGGAACGGGCTTGCCGGCCTCCATCCTGAGCTCGAACTTCCGGCCGTTGGGGTTCCAGGCCGTGCGCCAGATTTCGGGCGTGATCTGCTTGCCTCCGGCATAGACGGTTACATAGCCGGCATAGTAGAGGTAGAAGCGGAAGATGCCGCTCTCCGAGGGCTCGAGCGAGCCTTCGTATGTGACGCGCGATCCGTCGAATTCGAAGCCTTCGGGGGCATTCATTACGCGGTCACACTGCGGGGTACGGAGGTATTCCTGGGCGAGGGAGGTTTCCCTGCGCACAAGTATCTCGCCCCGGGCGGGGATATAGGTTCCGGTCAGGGCTCCTGCTACGCCGTCCTTGTCGCGCAGGGTGAACACCTCGCCCAGCTGGGCGTAGGGCCTGGGATCTCCCCAGCGGCAGAAACTGTAACTGTCCCAGAGGATACCATAGCGCCTGGATGAAACCACGAAGGGAACGCTGATTTTAGTGTTGTACTGGTAGAGTTCCTCGTTGCGGCCTTTGTAGTCCCATTCATCTGCCTGATGCTGGCCCAGTCCGTAGAAGCCCTCGTCCTGGGGGACGAAGGTCTGGCGGACTGTATAGCCCTTAGTGTCTTCGACCTTGATGGGGGTGAAGCTGCGGCCGTTTTCGGCGAGGATCAGATTCCCTAGAGAATCCGTGAAAGATACCTTGCCGGTATAGTTGTCGATGGTAGCTGTAATCCTGCCGGTAGAAAGGCTGCTGGATCCGCTCGAGCGGGTGATGGTTACAGTCTTAAGAGGCTTGTAGGGCAGTACGCTAAGGCTCTTAGAGCAGGAGAAACGAGCGCCCCTGGGGACAGTCCGCACCCTTATTATATTGTCGCTGACGGCTTCCAGACGGACCTTGTTGCCGTCCTCTGTCCTTTCTGTAAGAACGTACTTGGAATTACACGAGCAAAGCAGCAGCACCGCCGAAAGTGGAGCTGCCCATTTAAGAAAAAGCTTCTCTGTCATATGTTAGATGAGTCCGAGGAGTTTGTCGCGGCTCAGCAGGCAGTTGCCGATTCCGGCGGCCTGGGTACCGAGCTTTGAGAACTTGAATTTTGTGTCTGAACTGACTTTCGAGAGGGAGAAACGGTTGACTGCGGTTTTGACGGGCAGCATCAGGTAGTCTTTTCCGACTATAAGGCGGCCGCCAATGATAACGAGCCCTGGATTGAAGATGTTGATCACTCCGGCGAGTCCACGGCCAAGGGTAGCACCTACCTCCTCAATACCCTCAATAGCTAGAACGTCTTCTTCTTCGACTGCCTTCAGGATGTCTTTGAGGTGAAGGTCTCCGTACTTCTCAAAGATAGGGGCGAGGGAAGACTTGCGTCCTTCCTTCAGGCGCTCGATTATCATTCTGTGGAGCGCGCTGCCCGAAGCTCCGGTCTCGAGGCAACCTACCTTGCCGCAGCGGCAGATAAGGTTGTTGGTAAGAACGGGGAAGTGGCCTATTTCTCCGGAGAATCCGGATTTTCCGTAGAAGAGCTTTCCTTCGAGTATCATACCCATCCCAAGACCCCAGCTGAGGTTGACGAAGATAACGTCTTTTTCCCGCTTGAGCCCGAGATTCATATATTCTCCATAGGTCATCGCGCGCGAGTCGTTCTCAATAGTGATCGGAACTCCGAGCTGCTGCTCGAAGAGGTCTTTCATCGGGATGTCGTCGCTGACGAAGTAGGTAAGGGAATAGCCCTTCTCAGGGTTGACCCTTCCGGAAAGCGATACTCCGACACCAAGTACGTCGTTCCAGAGGATGTTTGCTCCCGATACTTCTTCCTTGATTCTCTGGCAGATATTCCTGAAAGACTCCGCGTTGGCCTCAAGGACGAAGGGTATGTCCTGGATGAAACGTATGAGGTTGCCTTTGAAATCGCAGATTGCGATGTGGAAGTGTTGGCGTGCGACATCAACGCCCACAAAATATCCCGCTTCCGGGTTCAAGCCGTAAGTACTGGGGCGGCGTCCGCCCTTGGTCCCGACTTTTCCTTCGTCCTGAAGGAGTCCGTCGGCAATCATTTCCGAGATTATTTTAGTGACAGTAGGGACGCTGGTATCCAGATCCCGGCTGAAGTCGGAAATGCTGTAGGTTCCGTTTTCGATGCAGAGGCGCAGGATGTCTTTTTTAATCTGCGCATTCTTGCTGTCTGCCGTAACTAGTCGTGCTGTCATTGGTTTATAATGTTCTTATGCTTACAAATTTATAAAATAAAATGCGTATATTTGGAGGTTGTTTAAAAATTTTTTGAAATTATTTAAAAATGGCGAGGGGGAAAGTAAGAAAAATAATAAAAGGAACCCGGATTGGAATGCGCGGTAAGCTGATTCTCAGCCTCGGCGCGATTGCAGTCGTCCTGCTTCTTTCCAGTGTCATCTCGGTGTTGGAATACAGCAAGATGAGTTCATACGTTTCCGATCTCATCGCAAAAGACATAAACAGCATCAACGACGCCCGGCGCCTCGGCGAAGCGGCGGAGGAGTACAACCTTGCAATGCTCGCCGCAATCGGAGACGGTTCCGTTACGGAGCTTCCGGATTTCGACGCCCAGTCCTTTATGCAGAAGTGTGACAGTCTGAGCGCCGCTTTCAGCGGAACTTCCGAACTCGCAGACTCGGTCAAATATGCCTATTCAGCCTATATGTTGACTTCGCTGGAGTTGGGCTATGTCATCAAGGCAGACTTCATCAATACCAGAGACTGGTACTTCAACCGTCTCCAGCCCCGTTTCTGGAGGCTGCGCGGAGATATTGACAACCTCAGCCTTGCTATCTATGATGACCTCCGCTCCAACTCCGAAAATATGGACAGCAGCCTGTACAGAAGTATTATTCCAGGTATAGTAGCTGTAGGAGTGGGTCTGCTCCTGGTTGTGATGTTGCTGCTGTTCCTGCTTTCTTACTATGTAGCCCCTACTTACAGGATGGTCGCCGGACTGAGCGCTTACCGCTCTTTCAATAAAAAATACAACGTCACCTTCGACGGAGACGACCAGCTCAAGGAAATCAACGACGGTATCGCGGAACTTACCTCCGAGAACCAGACTCTCCGTAAAAGGATAGTGGATCTGAAGAATGAACCTAAAGGCAATCAGTAGAAATGTGGGCTACGCTCTCCTCGTGAGTGCGTTGTTCATGTTGCTCTCCCTGTTCGTGTCGTGGTCGACTAAGGACGGGGCTCAGACCGGCCTTTTCATCAGTTTCCTCATTACTCTCATTTCCGGTGTTTTCCCCCTGATTTTCGTACGAGGAACCCAGCCTATTACGATTAAGGACGGCTATATGATAATCGTAATTTCGTGGTTGCTGTCCTTCATCTTCGGTATGCTGCCTTACGCCCTTTGGGGCGACCCCTTTACGCTTGCCAATGCGTGGTTCGAGAGCGTATCGGGCTTCACGGCCACCGGCGCTACCGTAATCACGGACGTAGAATCGCTGCCGCCGAGCCTTCTTTTCTGGCGCGCCGCAACACACTTCATCGGAGGTTTGGGAGTTACCGTCTTCCTCCTTCTGTTGATCCCCTCTGCAAGCCCGGTCCGCTCGCGTCTTACGAATATGGAACTGTCTTCGCTCTCGAAATCGAGCTATTCGGCCCGTTCGGGAAAGACGGTCTTCATCTTTACCTATGTCTATCTCGGCATCTTCGTGCTCTCCTTCGTGAGCTATCTTATCGCGGGAATGCAGCCTCTGGATGCCGTATGTCAGGCTTTCAGCGTCAGCGCCACCGGCGGCTTCAGTACTAAAAACGCCTCGATTCTTGGCTTCCATTCTACTCTTATCGAGGGCCTCACGATGGTCTTCATGCTGCTTTCTTCGCTGCATTTCGGCCTTCTGTTCCTGGCGGTAGTCAACCGTTCGCTTAAACCTCTGAACAACCCGGTACTGAAGTTCTATCTGATCGCGGTCTTCTGCGTTTCGATAATTACCGGTCTGTCGCTTAAGTTCAGCGGCACTATCCCTACTTTCAGCCGTGCGCTCTGGTGCGGAGCCTTCCAGACTATCAGTACTGTTACTACTACCGGCTTTGCGATTGCCGATAACTCCGTGTTCCCGATGTGGACCAACATCCTTCTGATGGCGATGGCCGTGATGTGTGGTTGTGCGGGTTCGACCTCCGGCGGTGTCAAGGCAGACCGTGTGTTCATTCTCTTTAAAACCATCGGACGCCAGATAGGAAAGACCCTTCACCCGAATCTTGTCAACGAAGTCAAGGTCGGATCGAGGGTGCTCCACGAAGAGGAAGTTACTCAGTATCTGCTTTACATAGCATTCTACGCAGTGATGCTGGTTGTTTCGATAATCATAGCCCTGTGTCTGGGAGTCGGCGCTCAAAGCGCTTTCTCCGGTTCCATCGCATCGCTGAGCAACGTAGGCCCTGCGATAGGAGAGATAGGCTCGATGGGTAACTATGGAGCCCTTTCAAACAGCGCCAAGTTCCTCTTCGCCTTCGATATGTTCCTCGGCCGTGTTGAACTGTATCCTATAGTCGCGGTAGTGGCGATGATATTCGACCGCCACAGGAGGTAGCGATGAAGGACCGTGCGGCTTTTCTTCAGGGTGAATTCCTGCGCCATTTCGGCTACGACCCGACTCCATGTCAGGAAAAACTGTTCCGTCAGACGGGTGAGTTCCTTACCTCCGACGAGGGTGATATCCTGGTCGTAAACGGCTATGCCGGAACGGGTAAGACTTCCGCTATCGCCGCCGTAATAGGCTCCCTTCGCGAACTCGGTGTTACCTCGGTCCTGCTCGCACCTACCGGAAGGGCGGCAAAGGTACTTTCATCTTTTGCCGGAGCCCCGGCCCAGACTATCCACAAAGCTATATACAGACAAAAAAGCGTAGGGTCAGACGGCTACGGCCAGTTCTCCCTTTCCCCGAACAAGGCCAAGGGAACCCTCTACGTAGTAGACGAAGCCTCACTGATAGGTATTGATGCCGGCGAGTCTCCCAGCCAGGGAATGTTCGGAACCGGCAATCTCCTTGAGGACCTGGTAAATTTCGTAAGGGCCGGGCTGGATAACCGTTTGATTCTTATTGGAGATGCGGCTCAGCTGCCTCCGGTGGGGATGGACGAGAGTCCCGCCCTGTCGCCCGATTATATGGCCGGCTTCGGGGGCGTAAGGTTCACGACCCTGACTACGGTAGTCCGGCAGGCCCAGAGTTCCGGAATACTGATGAATGCGACCGAGCTGCGCTGTAATCTTGCCGCCGGAAAAGTAAAACTGAACCTGAACGGCTACTCGGATATAGAGCGCATCGGCGGGGAAGAGCTTATCGAAAAGATAGGCTGGGCCTACGACCATTACGGCGAAGACGAAACCATCATCCTCTGCCGCTCAAACAAAAGGGCTATCAGATACAATCTTGGCATACGCAGTACAGTCCAGTTCAAGGAAGAAAGGCTGCTTCGCGGAGACAAACTGATGATAGTAAAGAACTGCTATCAGTTCCTCGAGGAAGACTCCACGATGGGATACATAGCCAACGGTGATATAGCGGAGCTCGTACGTATAAGAGGCTTCGAGGACCGCTACGGGCTTCATTTTGCCGAGGCCACCCTCCGTTTCCCAGATTACGGAGATGAACAGGTAACGGCGAAAGTGTGTCTGGATACCCTCGAATCTGAATCCGCATCCCTTACCTACGATCAGCAGAATGCTCTTTATCAGGGAGTCAACGAAGATTATCAGGATATAGCATCAAAGAAAAAGCGCTGGGAAGCGGTACGCGAAGATCCCTACTTCAACGCCCTCCAGCTAAAATACGCCCAGGCTGTAACCTGCCACAAATCCCAGGGCGGACAGTGGAAATGTGTTTTCATCGACTGCCCGTTCTGGATGGAAGAGCAGACCCCCGATGATCTTAAATGGTTGTACACGGCACTGACCAGGGCCGTGGAAAAAGTATACCTGGTCAATTTCCCAGACAGATTTTTCGTGAAATGAAACGTTTGATATTGCTGTTTGCGGCAGCTCTGGTCTACACCGGCGCGCTCGCCGAGGAGACGAATCCTACATATTCTCCGGACTCTTCGATGGTGGCCTACACCTCCGGAGGTGATCTTTTTGTCCGTCCGTCCGCGGGCGGGCAGGCCATTCGCCTTACCGAAGACGGCAGCGACGTTATTCTGAACGGCTACGCTTCGTGGGTCTACTACGAAGAGATCTTCGGGCGCCCCTCCCGTTACAAGGCTTTCTGGTGGAGCCCCGACTCCCGCAAATTGGCTTTCTACCGTTTCGACAATTCGGTGGTAAAGATGTTCCCGATCTACTCGCCCTACGGCGGGAAGGGAGGGAGCCTTAGCGAAACCCGCTACCCGCTTGCCGGCGATCCTAATCCAAACGTAAAGGTAGGAATTGTCGATCTGAATAAGCCTCAGGATATAGTCTGGGCTGACTTTGATCCTCAGGCAGACCAGTATTTCGGAACCCCGTTCTGGGGCGATGACAGCAAGAAACTCTTCGTCCAAAGAGAGCCGCGAGTTCAGCAGGAACTCGAACTCTTTGCGGTCGATGCCTCCAACGGCTCCAAAACCCTCATCTATCACGAGACCTGCCCGACCTGGCTGGACTGGATGCAGGATATGATCTTCACCCGCGAAGGACTCTATATGGCCAGGGCCTTCGAGACGGGCTGGCAGCAGATTTACTTCCTTTCCTACGACGGCAAGACTCTCAAACGCCTGACCTCCGGCGTCAACTGGCGCATCTCGCTGCTTGCCGAGGACAAAGGCACCGTCTATTTCACCTCCTACCGCGATTCGGACGTCCATCCCTGCCTGTATTCAGTAGACCGCAAGGGACGCATCAAACTCCTTTCCGACCCCGATTCGGCCGTAAGGGTAGAGGACCTCGACCTTCGCAAGAAGAAGGCAAAAGTCTACTATTCCACCATCAATACGGATTGGGTCCCATACACCATCGACCTGCGCAAGGCGCTGTCTGTGCCCGAAAACGGCCGGCCTGAACTGGCCGCGGCCCCGGACGGACCTCAGTTCGAGATAGTCTACGCCGAGATGTCCGACGGCCAGAAAGTGCCGGCCGCTATCGCCCTGCCCAGAGACTTCGACCCTTCGAAGAAATACCCGGTCGTGATGGAGATCTACGGCGGGCCGGACAACCCGTACGTCCGCGACAGCAAGCGCAGGCCCAGCCCCATGGTCCGCTGGTTCTGGGAGACTGGAGTAATCCGGGCGATAGTGGATACCCGCTCAGCCGGCCATACCGGCCGTAAGGGCACGGACCTCGTCTACCGCGACGTCGTGAGCGTGCCAGTCGAGGACGCGTGTACCTGGGCCCGATGGCTGGGGAATCTGCCTTATGTTGATTCCGAGCGCATCGGAATCGAAGGTTTCTCGTTCGGAGGGACTATGACCGCGATGTTGGTCATGTGTCATCCTGAGCTTTTCCGCTGCGGAGTCGCGGGCGGGGGAGTCTACGACTGGGAGCTCTACGACACACACTATACCGAGCGTTTTATGGATACTCCCCAGCGCAATCCGGAAGGCTACAAGAAGGCGCGCGTTCTTAACTATGTCCGCAACTACGATCCTTCCCGCTCAAGGCTTAAGCTGACCCACGGAACCGGCGATGACAACGTCCACCTCCAGAACACTCTTCTACTGGTCGACTCCCTCCAGCGCTGCTCAAAGCAGTTCGACCTGATGCTTTATCCCGACGGAATGCACGGCTACCGCGGAGAGCAGACAGCCCACGACAACGAAGCAGATAAGGAATTCTGGACTAGAAATCTCTCTTTGAAGCAATAAGCTTTCTTACCGGTCCCTCTGGCAGGTCCAGCGTAACGCCGAAGATATGAAAGTCTGCGGCAGAGCGCACTTTCAGCCTGCTTCGAAGTTCGTCCGAGCTGATGGGAACGTTACGGGCAGAAACCTCGGCTTCAGGGTATTTCGAGGCGCAGGCCTTGAAACCCTCACGACCCCAGTCAAATATGTCCAGGACGGTGAAATACTTCCCGAACGCCCGTTTTTCCGGGGCTAGATAGAGGTGGGTGAAGCGACCGAGTTTTTTAAGGCCCCAACGCTCGCAGGGCAGCCTGAATGCTCCGGCTTTTGTTATCGAAGGATCCGGCTCATACAGAAGCCCGCCTTCGAGCTCTGAAACGTCCTTCAGATAGCTTACCAGGGCCTGCGATTCCTCCTCTGGATAGAAAACCAGTTTCGATTGAAGATCAGTAGCGATTATCCTGGTCTCGTTATTGTCTTCGCGGGTAAGAATCAGCAGCAATTCTTTCACTTCTCCCTTTAGACTTACAACGTGTAACTCCCTGAGCTTAGGGCCGAAACGCTCGCGAAGCATCGTAATATCCGCCATCGGAGAGAGTTTAACTAGAAGCAGGGGAGCCTTCTCTAAAAGCTTTGGAAGCAGCGCCAACACATCGGGCCTGCAGTCCTCTACCAAAAACACCTTTTTCCCAGCCCCGTCCCTTCTCGACGGATCAAGATAGATAGCGTCCACCTCCGGCAAACTCTCCAGCCGCTGAGCCGCATCCTCCGCGCTGAACTCTACATTTCCGAGGCCCAGCGCCGCAAAATTTGATCTCACCGCCTCCGACAATTCCGGATTCAGCTCGTTGTGATACACTTTCTCCGCCCTTTGCGCAAAAGCCCAGCTGTCAACTCCCAATCCTCCCGTCAAATCCGCTACTGCCTTACAATCTCCGATCAGCCTTGCCTTATAGAGCGCCGTCGCCGACGAGGAACACTGCTCCGAAGTCAGCTTGGAGGGTACGGTCAACTCCGCGCCCGTCCATTCGGGCACCTTCGACAACACCCTCTCAATCGCTTCCTTCCGCTCCGCCTCCACTATTTGCGCAAATGACTTTTTCATTTCATACAAAAATACTTAAATTTGAAAGATTAAAGAAAGTTAAACTAAAACCAATAATATGTCTGATTACAAAACCACCGCTCAGTCCTGGCTCTCGGAAGAGTTCGACGAGCAAACCCGTAAGGAAGTAAAGGCTTTGATGGACAGCGATCCTGTCGCTCTGGAGGATGCTTTTTATCGTAATCTGGAATTCGGAACCGGCGGCCTTCGCGGCATAATGGGAGTCGGAACCAACAGGATGAACAAATACACGGTAGGAATGGCTACCCAGGGTCTTGCAAACTACATTCTCCAGAACGTAAAGGGTGAGGATATCAAGGTTTGCATCTCATTTGACAGCCGTAACAACAGCCGCGAATTCGCGAAGATTACCGCAGATGTCCTGAGCGCAAACGGCCTTCACGTATTTCTGTTCGACGACATCCGCCCGACTCCTGAGCTGAGCTACAGCATCCGCCTTAAGGGCGCTACCGCAGGCGTGATGGTAACAGCGTCGCACAACCCTAAGGAATACAATGGTTACAAAGTTTTCTGGTCTGACGGCGGACAGATTACTTCTCCCGTAGATAAGGACATCGTAGCCGAGGTTGCGAAGATTACAAGTCCTTCTCAGGTGAAGTTCGCCGCGGGCGCCGGAGCAGGGAAGATTGAGATGATGGGAGCAGCGGAGGATGAATGCTACCTTCGCGATATCCTTTCGCTTACTCTGAGCCCCGAAATTTGCAGGAAACACAGCGGCTTCAAGTTCGTCTACACGCCTCTGCACGGCTGCGGTGTACGCCTCGTCCCCGAGACCCTCAAGAGGCTCGGCTTTGAGAATGTAATCCACGTCCCGGAGCAGGATGTCAGCGACGGTAATTTCCCTACCGTAATGTCTCCGAACCCGGAGGAGCCCTCAGCCCTCAAGATGGCTATCGAGAAGGCTGATCAGACCGGAGCAGATATCGTTATCGCGACCGATCCTGATGCCGACCGAATGGGTATTGCCGTAAGGGACGACGAAGGAAAGATGGTGCTCTTCAACGGCAACCAGACAGCCTCCCTGATGACTTACTATATCCTTAATCGCCGTAAGGAACTCGGTACTCTCGGACCCGGAAAATACGTAGTCAAGACTATCGTTACTACCGAACTTATCCGCGAGATCTGCGAGGGCTTCGGTATCCCCGTATACAATGTTCTGACAGGCTTCAAGTACATTGCCGAGATCGTAAAGCGCCACGAAAAAGACGGCGAGTTTGTCTGCGGAGGCGAGGAGAGCTACGGTTTCAACGTAGGCCAGTTCGTCCGCGACAAGGATGCCCAGATCGCTTCGGCGATGGTGGCAGAGGCCGCGGCCTGGGCTGCAGAGCAGGGCCTTACCCTGTATCAGCTGATGCAGAAGATCTACAAGGAATATGGCTATCGCAAGGAAGGCCTGGTCTCGGTTGTCCGTAAGGGCAAGTCCGGCGCCGAAGAGATAGCCGCGATTATGGCAGGCCTGCGCGCAGATCCTCCGAAGGAGCTGTGTGGAAGCCCGGTTACTAAGGTTATCGATTATCTTGAGCCTGAGAAGACCGGCCAGCCTAAGTCCAACGTCCTTCAGTTCTTCGACGAGGCGGGAGACGTAGTCAGCGTACGCCCGTCCGGAACCGAGCCTAAGATCAAGTTCTATTTCGGAGCCAAGGGAGCAGACGCAGACGAGAAGATAGCCGCCCTGAAGGCGCAGTTCTGCAGCTAGCCCTTGGAATACGATTTACACCACTGACGCAGAGCGCACTCTTCGCAACGGGGGGTGCGTGCCGTGCATATGTAGCGGCCGTGGAGTATGAGCCAGTGATGGGCGACGGGCCGGAGCTGGGCCGGGATATGGGCCTCGAGGTCGCGTTCTACCGCTTCGGGCGTCTTGCCATCGGAAAGGCCGAGCCGGTGGGAGACCCGGAAGACGTGGGTGTCCACAGCGATCACCGGCTTATCGTAGACTATCGAGGCCACGACATTCGCCGTCTTGCGTCCCACGCCTGGCAGCGTCATCAGCTCGTCGATATCGGACGGGACCTCGCCGCCGTAGACGCTTATGAGGCGCTGGGCCATGCCCACGAGATGGGCAGCCTTCGAGTTGGGGTAGGAGACGGATCTAACGACCTCATAGACTTCGGCCGGAGTCGCGGCGGCAAGCGTCTGGGGGTCCGGGAAACGCTCGAAAAGGGCGGGGGTGACTATGTTTACCCGCTTGTCCGTACATTGGGCCGAAAGGATAACGGCGCAGATGAGCTGGAACGGGCTTTGGAAATCGAGCTCCGACTGGGCGTTCGGGGCGTTCTGTTCGAACCAGCGGACTATCGCTTCATAGCGGGCTTTGCGGGTCATACGGTGATGCTGAGGTCGATGGCGCCCTGTTCACGGTTGAGTTCGGTACAGTGTTCGTCGGCGCAGACGAAGACCCTGCCGGGATAGTTTTCGAAGATGGTGCGGTCGTGAGTTACGATAACGACGGCGGTACCGAAGCCCTCGTTGAGCTTGCGGAAGAGTTTCATAATGCCGTCTGCCGTCTCGGAATCGAGGTTGCCGGTCGGCTCGTCGGCAAGGATGACCTCCGGCCAGTTGAGGATGGCGCGGGCGATCGCGACGCGCTGCTGCTCGCCTCCGGAGAGCTGGTGGGGCATTTTGTGGCCTTTGGGTTCGAGGCCGACTTCGGCCAGGACCTCCTCTATGCGCTTTTCGGTCGCGGGGCCTTTCTTCCAGCCGGTCGCGGTAAGGACGAACTCAAGGTTGTCGTGGACGCTTCTGTCTGTAAGGAGCATAAAATCCTGGAAAACGACCCCGCATTTTCTGCGGAGCTGGGGGATGTCCCTGGTCCTCATATTGTGGACCTTGTATCCGCAGACGTAGCACTTTCCCTTGTCGAGGGGATAATCCGCTATGAAAGTCTTGATGATGGAGGTTTTTCCGGAGCCTACCTTACCGACTATGTAGACAAAATCTCCGGGATAAATATCCATATCTACGTCGTAAAGGACGGTCTCGTCTCCGCCTTTGATGTGGGCTTTTCTGAGGGTGATCAGAGCTTCGTTTTCCTGGGCCATCAAAAAATGAAATTTTTGTAGTGAAACACTACAAATATAGCGAGAAATTTAGTAAATTTGTAAGATTGTAAACGTTAATAAAATATTACTCTAGCATATGAGGGTTTTCCCGCTCCGTAAAGCAGTTGTATTGGCTGCAATCCTTACTCTCCTGAGTATGCCTGCCGCCCTTTCTAGGGATACTAAGGCATATAAAACAGCACTCGATATGTACCGCCACGGTATGTTCGAAAGGGCGATGGCCCTGTTCGAGCAGCAGGCCGGCGACAATCTCTGCGAAGACTATGCGCTTCTGTGTGCGGTAAAACTGCGCAGCCGCAATTGCGGACGCAGGGTCGAAGCATTGGATGCCGCCCATCCGAAGACTATGATCAACTCCGCCGTACACTTCGAGTATGCGCTGCTTCTCTTCGATGAAGGGGAGTATCAGAAAGCGAGCGAAGAGTTCGCGAAGGTCAGCAGGGCCCGCCTTTCGAGGGCGGAAGTCAGCGAGTACTGGTACAAGAAGGGCTTCGCCGCTTACAATGTAGGTAAGATGGACGAAGCTGCGGAGTGTTTCCAGGAATGTACCTCGCGTGAGTCTCAGTACCTTAACCCTTCCCGTTTTGCCCTGGGAAGCATAGCCTACGGAAAGAGCGAGTTCGAGAAGGCCGCTTCCTGGTTCGAGCTGACTAAGACAGACGAGCGCTTCAAGCTGCTCAGCGAATTCTACCTGGTAGACTGTCACTTTATGATGAAGGACTACAATTACGTAGTCACAAACGGCGAGAGGATTTTCCCTGAGCTGACTCCCGAAAGCAGGCAGCATCTTTCAAGGCTCCTTTCCGAGTCCTATCTCGTAGCCGGAGATGCCGGCAAAGCAAAGGAATACCTCAGTTGGGAGAGAATCAATTCCGGATCGAATTCCGATACCTTCCACGCCGGCTCGGTCTATTACGCTCTCGGAGATTATACAAATGCCGTCAGGTATTTCGAGCAGATGACTGACAGGACAGACTCTATCGGCCAGATCGCTTCCTATCAGCTGGGACACTCCTACATCAAGCTGAAAAACAAAGTCAAGGCGATGGGTTGCTTCAAGGAAGCCAGCGAAAAAGACTACGACGATGTAATCAAGGAAGACGCATTCTTCAACTATGCAAAACTGGCCTTCGACCTGGACGGAAACGATTCGGTCTTTACGGACTATATCGCCAAGTACAATACTTCCAGGAAGGGGGAGATGATCTACGATTACCTCGCAATGTCTTCGCTTCGTAAACACGACTACGCCGCCGCGGTCGAGGCCTACGACAATATCGACGAACTTACGGATGTCCAGAAAATAAACTATGTCAAGGCTAACTACCTGAGGGCCGAGCAGCTCCTCAGGGGCGGGGCCAACAAAGATGCCGTCCGCTACCTCAAGGCCGCATCCGCCTACTATTTCCCTAAGAGCGACAGGTTCAACCAGCTCTGCCGTTACACTCTCGCGGAGACCTACTTCAAGACCGAAGCTTATCCCGAGGCCCTGAAAATCTACACTGCTCTGTATAATCTCTCGGCTCTGGACGGCCGTCAGGAAGGAAAACTCATCCCTTACGGAATAGCTTACACTTACTTCAAGCAGGGCGACTACGCCGGAGCTGCGAAGTGGTTCGACACTTACATCAAGAGTAAGGATTCGTATGCCAGGGCGGACGCCATGCTGCGCCGTGCGGACTGCGATTTCGCCCGCAAGGACTACGCAGGCGCCGCGGCCGCCTATCAGGCCTACATAACCGAGTTCCCCTCAGCTACAGACATTTACCCGTATTATCATCAGGGAGTTGCCTACGGTCTGGTGGGGGACAAAGCCAGGAAAGTCAAGGCCCTCTCGATGGTCAAGAGCGCCGTTCCCGGCAGCAAGTATTACAATCAGGCTATGTACGAGCTTGGAAGGGCCTACAACGAAATAGGTGATTCCAAACTTTCCATCAGTGCCTTTGAAACTCTCGAAGACAATACTACTGACAAAGAGTTTATTGCGAAGGCCAGGATGGGTAAGGGAATGGTCCTGAGAAACAACTCCCAGTTCGACGAAGCTCTCGAGTGTTACAAGTCTGTAGTGTCAGAGATGCCCGGGACAGAGTATTCAAACGACGCTCTGCTCTCTATCCAGTCTATCTACAACGCCAAGAAACAGCCCGAGAAGTATATCGAATACCTTGAGGCCAATAACCTCAGCACCGGTACCAGCGAGGCAGACAGGATGCAGCTCTATTACAATACTGCCGAGCAGGTGTTCCTCGCAGGAAACTACTCCGGCGCTGTTACTTCCTTCGTCCGTTTCATCAGCCAGTATCCGGATGCAAAGAACGTCCCTACGGCGTATTACTATCTCGCCGAGTCCTACAAGAACCTCGGCCAGAAAGAGAAGGCTTGCGAGTATTACCGCAAGAGTATCGACGAAGGCCTCAGCGGCTCATACGCTGAGCTCGCGATGGTCAACTACGCTTCGATCTCCCTTTCTCTCGAACACTTCGAGGATGCCTTCGCGGCATACTCAAGCCTGCTCGTTCAGAAAGATATGCTCTCCAGCAGGGTAGATGCCCTTGCAGGCCAGATGCGCTCAGCCTATCGCGCAAGACTGTATTCCGAGGCTATCACCGCCGCCAAGAAACTTGAAGGCAGTACGGACAATCAGGCACTTCGCAGGGAATCCCAGTACATCCAGGCTAAGTCAAATCTCGTTATGAGCCGCCGCGACGAAGCCTTCAAGATCCTCCGCAAACTCGCCGGCGAACCTTCTACCGCAGAAGGCGCCGAGGCCAGATATCTCATTATTCAGTCCAGTTTCGATGCCGGTAACTTTACCGAAGTCGAGAATCAGGTTTATGATTTCGCCGCGAAGGCGGGAGACCAGTCATACTGGCTGGCCAAGGCCTTCATCGTACTCGGAGACTCCTTCGTAGAAAGGGGCAACATCGAGCAGGCGGTGGTTACCTACGAAAGCGTCCGCGACGGATATACTCCTACCGAGCCGGGCGATGACATCCTCGATACAGTCGAACACAAACTAGCAACTCTCTAATGATGAAAAAACATATCATAATCGCCGCAGTGTCGGCCTTCGCAAGTATCTTTGCCTCGGCCCAGACTATCAACCCCAGTGTTGAGGTTACCAACGACTTCCTCTCGTCGGTAGACGATTACAACAAACTCGGAGTAGATCCCGCAGTACCGGATTCAGTCGCCAAGTTCGACCTCAATTTCGACTACGACGTGTTCGCGAAGCCCTACAAGGGTTCGTACGACTTTACTCCCTACAACATTATGTTCATCCCGCAGACGACCCGCGAGAAACGCTCAGTCTTCTTCCTGAACCTTGGTGCGGGATATACGCTGCATCCGGTAGCTACTGCAGTCCTTTCGCCCCGTACGAAAGGGAAGTTCGCAATTACCGCGTATCAGAATTTCCACGGTTACTACGGCCCTTACCGTCAGTTCGACAATACTATCAGGTGGGATGGTACCAGCACCTATTCCGGAATGGACTTCTCCGAGCTCGGCGGTATCCAGGGAACTCTCAGGCTCGCAAAGACCGACCTAATGTTCAATGTGGCCTACAATGGCCTTTATGTGAGGGACAATATCATTACCTCCGGCACATATCACGACATAGGAGGTCAGATCCGTATCACCTCCACCGAATGGGCCGAGAACTTTATGGCCTACGATGTCGAGGCCCGCTACAATATGGCGGTCGATAATTCGGTGGCTTCTCTGAAGGAGAGCAAGTTCCTCATCAAGGGTACTCTCGCCCCCGTTTCGAACCTGCCTGCCAGCTTCGCGATGGACTTCATTACCGGCTATACGGGCTATTACGGCCTGCTCAGCTCCGCCGTGTACAATATCTCTACGACCCCCAGGGTAGACTTCGACCTCTGGAAGTTCCACTTCACTACCGGCGCGAAGTTCTCCTTCATCAGCAGATCGGTCGGAACCGAGCCCAACAACAAGCTCCACATCTATCCCCACGTCAAGGTGGATATCAAGATGATAGGCGACAAACTCGACCTCTTCGCCGGGGTTACCGGAGGCGACGAACTCAACTCCTACTCCAGGCTTAAGAGAAGGAACCATCATTTCCACTACGATGCCGCCGAGTCCTACGACGACCTCAAGTTCTCCCGCGAGAAATACAACGCCTTTGTGGGAATGACCGGCAGCATCAGTTCGCTGTTCGAGTATGATCTCCGCTTCGGCCACGCAGCGCTTGCGGACTCCCCGCTGGACGGTATCAACAACCTCGCGAACTCCGCCGTGGTCAAGTTCAAGGACTATGGTATGACCTACGGAGACTTCTCGGCCGTGCTGGATCTGCGCGCGCTCGAGTTCGAGGCCGGCCTCCATTACAGGAAAACCGACATCGGCCACCTTACAGATGTCTTCGACCTGCCGGAGTTCTCCTCGGACCTTAGCGCTATCTTCAATCTGCGCAGGCGCCTGTATCTGGGTGCCTCGCTCGAAATGGCGCTCGGCCGTCAGATGACCTCGTCTGCTGCGACCCCCGTTACCTACACGCTCCCGGCGTGGTATGATCTCGGCGTCTATGCCGAGTACAAGTTCAGCCCCGTCCTGTCCTTCTGGGCACGCGGAGGCAACCTCCTCAATCAGACTATAGAAAAGGTCCCGTTCATTGCTGAACACGGTGTACACGTAACCGCCGGCCTTTGCCTCAATTTCAGATAATTTTTAGTAAATTCGCGCACTTTTTAATAAGCAAAACAAGATGGTAGATTCAGAAGAGATGAAGAAAGCGGAAGAACAGTATTCCGCGAACAGTATCCAGGTCCTCGAAGGTCTTGAGGCAGTACGCAAAAGACCCTCAATGTATATCGGAGACGTTTCCGAAAGGGGACTGCATCACCTCGTATACGAAGTTGTCGACAACTGTATCGACGAGGCGATGGCCGGATTCTGCGACAGAATCGATGTGAGTATTCTCCCCGACAATTCGATCAGGGTGGTCGACAACGGCCGAGGCATCCCTACGGGCATGCACGAAAAGGAGAAGCGTTCGGCTCTCGAGGTCGTTCTCACCGTTCTCCACGCAGGTGGTAAGTTCAATAAGAACAGTTATAAAGTATCCGGAGGACTCCACGGCGTAGGTGTCAGCTGCGTCAACGCTCTTTCCGACCTCCTCATAGCTGAGGTTCACCGTGAGGGAAAGATCTTCAAGCAGACCTACAGCAAGGGTAAACCTACTTCTCAGGTTGAGGTAGTAGGGGAGGCAGAAGATACTGGTACCATCATTACCTTCCATCCGGACAGCACTATCTTCACCCAGACTATCGTCTACAAATACGACACCCTTGCGGCGCGTCTTCGCGAGCTCTCTTACCTCAATAAGGGTATCACTATCACCCTTACAGACGAGCGTGAGCTTGTAGACGAGTACGTAATAGACGAAAACGGCAATTCAAAACCTACCGGAAAGCAGATCTTCCGCTCGGAGTCCTTCTTCTCGGAGCTCGGACTCAAGGAGTTCATCGGCTATCTGGATGCCGGCGCCGACACCCTGATGCCCGAACCTGTAGGCATCTCGTCGGATAAGATCATACCGATCGATATCGCTCTCCAGTACAATACCGGATACAGCGAGAAGATTTATTCTTACGTCAACAATATCAACACTATCGAAGGCGGAACACACCTCCAGGGCTTCAAGATGGGTCTTTCCCGTTCGCTTAAGTCCTATGCGGAGAAGAACAACCTCCTTGCGAAGCTTAAGGATCCGCTCGCTCCGGAAGATTTCCGCGAGGGCCTTACAGCAGTTATCTCCGTTAAGGTAGCCGAGCCTCAGTTTGAGGGTCAGACAAAGACTAAACTGGGTAATACCGAAGTTACTTCCGCTGTTTCTCAGGCTACAGATGCCGCAATGAGCAACTTCCTCGAGGAGAATCCGAAGATCGCGAGGACTATCATCGAGAAGATCGTTCTTGCAGCTACCGCCCGTAACGCAGCCCGCAAGGCGCGCGAGATGGTTCAGAGAAAGACTTATCTCGGAGGCGCCGGAATGCCCGGTAAGCTTGCAGACTGCTCGGAGAGGGATCCTGAGAAGTGTGAGCTCTTCCTCGTTGAGGGAGATTCCGCAGGCGGTACCGCAAAGCAGGGCCGCGACCGTAAGACCCAGGCTATCCTCCCGCTCCGCGGTAAGATCCTCAATGTTGAGAAGGCGGCCGTAGACCGTGCGTTCGACAGCCAGGAAATCCAGAATATCTACACCGCCCTCGGCGTTACCGTAGCCCAGGAAGACGAAACCGGCGAGAAGCATATGGACCTCAGCAAGCTCCGTTATCACAAAGTCATCATTATGACCGATGCTGATGTCGACGGCTCACACATCGCTTGCCTTATCCTTACTTTCTTCTTCCGCTATATGTTCGATCTCATCAAGAACGGCTACGTCTATCTTGCTACTCCGCCGCTTTACCTCGTAAAGAAGGGCAAGGAAGAGATCTACTGCTGGACAGAAGAGCAGCGCGAACAGGCCGCTCTGAGCCTTGGAAAGGGCTCCGACAAGGGTTATACGGTTCAGCGCTACAAAGGTCTTGGTGAAATGTCCGACGAACAGCTCTGGGATACGACTATGAACCCGGAGAAGAGGCGTCTGCGCCAGATCACCATCGAGAACGCCGCTCAGGCCGAGCGTACATTCTCGATGTTGATGGGAGACGATGTCCCGCCTCGCCGCCAGTTCATCGAGGAAAACGCACACTACGCAAACATCGACGCATAAACGGATGAAAGTTTCCTTCAGACTCAAGGTCTTCTCGCCCCTCATCATCCTCCTGGCTGTTCTTATAGCATTCGCTCCAAGGACGGCTAAATGGAGTTATGAGTACAGGAAGGGCTCGGTGTGGCAGTATGAGACCTGCCGCGCAAGGCTCGATTTCCCCATTATGAAGACCGAGGCCCAGAAGGCCGAGGAGGCTCTGAGGAATACATCCGTAAGTGTCCCTTATTTCAAGCTCTCCGAAAAAGTTACAGCTGAGAACCTTGCTAAGGCTTCCGGCCTGGATTACCTCCAACACCCAGAGCTCGAACACGCAGTCGTTTCTTCGCTCAGGACCATCTTCTCCAAGGGAGTCGTTTCCGAAGCGGGGCAGCAGGTGCTTGAAGGGTGCGAGATTATCTACGTCCAGCGCGATAAGCGGGCCCAGAAAGTCCCGGCAGCGGAGGTCTATGGCCTTGCGGGCGCCCGTGATGCCTTGCTTTCGGCCGTGAGTGCCTCGTTCCCCGAGGTTCCCGTCGATTCCGCGCTGATGGCCTGCGGAGTCTACGATCTGATAGTCCCGAATCTCGTCTTTGACGAGCAGCTGACTTCGCTTGTGGACAGTCAGGCAGACAACAGCGTCTCGGAGACAGTAGGCTTTGTCCGCGCTGGCGATGTCATTATCAATAAGGGAGATATAGTTACCGAGGAATTGGTCCAGGTTCTGGATTCCTACAAGAAGGAGTACGAAAGCAGCGTTCTGTCCGGCGGAAACAACTGGCAGATATGGCTTGCCAACATCCTCCTGAGTCTGGCTATCCTGGTCTGCTTCTATTTCGCGATTCATTTCTCTAACCCTCTGGTCTTCAAGGACTACAACAGATATCTGTATATCCTTACGCTGTTCGCCTTTATGGCGGCGCTCCAGATGATATTCATCAGGTTCTGGCCCAGATGGTTGCTGCTGGTCCCGTTCCCGGTCTTCGCTCTTTACCTGAAGGCATTCTTCAGGACCAGGGTGATTTATCCCGTCTACATCGTATCCCTGCTCCCGCTGCTGCTGTTTGCCCCTAGCGGACAGGCATTGTTCCTGATGTATGTCGCTTCCGGAACAGTTACGCTCTACGTGTTCAACAATTTCTCGCGTGGAGTCAAGCAGTTCTTCCTTGCGATCGTCACCTTCGCCGTAAGCGCCCTTGTGTACTTCGCCTGCAGCCTTTCCGGCCTGGTGTCGATGAACTTCCCGAAGGATCTCATCTTCCTCTTTATCGCAGCATTCCTCCAGATTGCGGCCTATCCCATCATCTATCTGATGGAGAGAATCTTCAACCTGGTTTCGACTTCCCGTCTCGAGGAGCTGGCGGAGAATTCCAACGACCTTCTCCGCGAGCTTGAGAAAAAGGCTCCCGGAACCTTCCAGCACTCCCTGCAGGTTTCGGCCCTCGCTCAGTCGATAGCCCGTGCGATAGGAGCAGACGAGTCCCTGGTGAAGGTCGGAGCTCTGTACCACGACATCGGAAAGATGAACAATCCGCTCTGCTTCGTTGAGAACGAGTCGCTTATTACCTCGGATGAAGCTAAGTATCATTCCGAGCTCAGCCCTCTTCAGAGCGCCCAGGATATTATCAGACACGTAACAGACGGTATGGAGCTGGCCCACGACCACCATCTCCCTACAGTAGTCTCTGATTTCATCCTGACCCACCACGGAACAAACTGCGTATCATATTTCTACGATAAATTCCTCAAAGAAGGCGGAGATCCCTCTCAGAAATCAGAATTCTGTTATCCCGGCCGTAAACCCCATACCAAGGAACAGGTTATCCTGATGATATGCGATACGATAGAGGCGGCCTCAAGAACCCTCAGGGATTACTCTCCCGAGTCCATCTCCAATCTCGTAGAAAGACTTATCCAGGATAAGATAGACGACGGCCAGCTTCAGGAAGCAGATATCACCGTCAAGGAACTTACTACGGCTAAGCAGGTAATCAAGAGCTACATAGCCCAGATCCATCACGAAAGGATCAAGTACCCTACCAGAAGAAAAAAATAACTACATACGATATATGAAAATTACAAAGAAACAGGTAGACAAGCTCAATATCGAGCTTACAATGAATGTTGAAGCGGCAGATTATGCCGAGATTGAAAGGAAGAAACTTGCAGAAGTAAGGCGTAACGCCGATTTCAAGGGATTCCGTAAGGGTAATGTCCCTATGTCCCTGATCCAGAAGGTCTACGGAGGCCAGGTCCTCGCAGACGCAGTAAATCAGGTAGTAGGTGAGTCTCTGGGCAAGTATATAGACGATGAGAAACTCCATATCCTCGGTGAGCCTCTCGGCAGCGAGAATCAGCCCGAGATCGACTGGCAGAGCGGAAACGATTTCGTTTTCGTATTCGACATCGCCCTCTCTCCCGAGGTTAACGTAGAGGTCGTAAAGGAAGACACTGTTACCAACTACACTATCACCTCTTCCGCAAAGGAGAAGGAGGATATGGTCGCCTCTATGAAGAAATACTACGAAGGCCAGAAGCAGGAGAAGACAGACGAAGAGATCTCCAAGGAAGTCGAGGAGCGTCTTGAGGCCTCTAACAAGGATGAGGCTGCCTGGCGTCTGAACAAAGACCTGCGCGACTTCTATGTCAATAAGGCCGCAGTTGAACTTCCCGAGGCTTTCCTTCGCCGCTGGCTTCTCCACGCCAACGAAGGTAAGGTTACCGAGGAGCAGCTCGAGAAGGAATTCCCGGCATTCCTCGAGGACTTCAAGTGGCAGCTCGTCCGCGGCAGCCTTATGAAGAAGTTCGGCTTCGAGATTACCCAGCAGGATATCGAGGAGGCCGCCAAGGCTTTCGTTACATACCAGTACGCGATGTACGGTATCGGCAATGTTCCTGAGGATATGATCGCAGAGGCCGTGAAGAATGTTCTCAACGATCGCAAGCAGATCGACCGCCTTGCAGAGCAGGTCGAGGACCAGAAAGTTCTTGCCAAGATCAAGGAGACCATCACTCTTAAGGCTAAGAAGATTACATCCGAGAAGTTCCGCGAGCTTAAGTAATGAGACGCGGTTTACTTCCGATTCTTGGTTTGGTCGTGCTCATCCTCGGCGGATGCGGTGCGGCCAAACAAGTTTCTAAGGCATACTCAGCCCAGCTCGAGTATACCGATTCCACGGCCGTTGTGAAGGACAACCGAGGCAAACAGATGTCTGTGTATCTCGAGCGTCAGGAAGGCTCTGTTACGACTCCTGTCGACAGCCTTTCTTTGGTTACTCTAGAAGGCGTGCAGTACTGCTATTTCTCTTATCTGAACAGCTTTTCAGGAGGTAAGGAATATGTCCAGTCGATGGTTGCCCTGGAGCAGGGAACGGCCGAGTCGCTAATCTTTACCGGGAAAAACCTTCAGGCGGCTGAGGACGGATCATTCCGTATCGAGGGAGTCTCGAATCAGAATATGCTTGACGATACTCCTGCAGTAAGGTATATGGCCGCTTTGGCTGCGGCTGATGCCCGTCTGGTTGTACTCCCGGAAGAGGATTACATTACCGACAAGACCCTTGAGTGGTGGCTGGAGCGCAATCCCAATGCGATGAGTTCCGCCAAGAAATTTGAGATTGGCAGCGTCCCTGCCGAGAGTTCGCTGGTTGCTGCTTTCGCAAAAGCCCGCAAGGAGCGCTCCGGCAAGTATGAGTGCGCGGCAGTCGATGTTCGCGGCTATACCAGCCTTATTCTTCGCAACACTTCAACCGGTACTTATATGCTGGTCTGGTCCCTGCCTGTTTGTAGGGACCGCCGGACCAGATGGTATCTGAAGAACTTCTATTTCGAGAACGACTCAACCCTTGCGATGATCTATTACAAGGGCAACTCGATGACAAAGATTCGCCTTAACCTCGGCAGCAAGACCGTCAGCAGATCGTAATTATATGAAAAGAGTCGTAATTCTTTTGTTGGCGATGGCGTTTGCATTGCAGGCGTGCGCCCCTAAACAGGAAAAAGCTATGTCTATCACAGTGAATCTTAGGTATACCGGTACTAACGGAAGCGCGAGGGCATTTGCCGAAGAAATGATCTCGAGCGGTACTGTAGATGCCATCAGGGCAGAAGAGGGCAACCTGAGGTATGAGTATTTCCAGTCGTTGGATGATCCGGAGACTATCCTTCTTATCGACAGTTGGGCGAATCAAGAAGCGATTGATGCTCATCATGCTTCTCCTATGATGAAAACTATCGCCGATCTTCGCGAGAAATACGACCTTCATATGACTGTCGAGCGCTACAATAGTGCTGAAACTCCTGAAAGCGAAAGTCGCTTTATCCGCAAGTAATGGTTTATAAACTCTACGGGTCTGAGAAGCCGGAGGTGATCCTGCTTCAGTCCCAGCTCGGCTCCGAGAACTGCACCCTCGTCTGGGAAGATGGCGGCCATTTCGCCGACAACGATGGGAGGCTTGCGAGGGCGTTTGGTTGGTGTATATAGAGTTCCAAAGCAGAAATCCCTTTATAGCAACTTCAGCGCGATGTGGGCGCAGGCTTCGGCGTCTGCGAGGGCGTGGTGATGGTTCTGAAGGTCGAAGCCGCAGGCGGTGGATACAGTCTGAAGCTGGTGGTTGGGGAGAGCGCAGCCGAAGTGGCGCCGGGAGGCGGCCAGAGTGTCGAAGAACTGGTAATCTGGATAGTCCATTTGATAGACCTTGAAGGCGGCTTTGAGGCAGCCTTCGTCGAAACGGCTATTGTGGGCTACCAGCGGAAGTCCTTCAATCAGAGGCGCTATCTTTTCCCAGACATAAGGAAATGCCGGAGCATCCCAGGTGTCTTCTTCGCATAGTCCGTGGACCTGCTGGCAGAACCATTTGTAGTACTCCGGCTCCGGGTGGATGAGGCTGTAGAACGAGTCGACGATCTGCCCGCCGCGCACGATAACAACTCCTACGCTGCACACGCTCGAGGGCTGCTCGTTCGCCGTCTCGAAATCTATTGCTGCAAAATCAGTCACTAATAGTACTTATAGAACAGCGCGATTGACTCCATTCCTCCGAAGAACTGCTTCAGGAGGTAGCTCTCGTTAGGGGAGTGGATAGTGTCGCGCTCAAGGCCGAAGCCCATCAGGAGCGGGTCAATCCCGAGGATCTGCTGCATCTCGGCGAGGACGGCGATTGAGCCGCCGCCGCGGCTGGGGACAGGTTCGATTCCATAGACTTCGCCGATAGCCCGCGAGGCGGCTTTGTAAGCGTCCGAGCCGATGGGGATGAGGAAGCCGTCGCCGCCTTCGCACTCCTTCACTTCGACATGGACATCCTTCGGGGCGATGCTCTCGAAATACTTGCGGAAAAGGGGCGTAATCTCGCGGCTGAGCTGGTTGGGAACCAGGCGCATCGAGATTTTTGCATGGGCTTCGCTGGGAAGGACGGTCTTGGCGCCCTCGCCAGTATATCCGCCCCAGATGCCGCACACGTCGAGGCACGGGCGGATGCCGGTGCGCTCGAGGGTAGTATAGCCCTTTTCGCCGCGAACCTCGTCTATTCCGAGGAACTCCTTGTACTCGTCTAGGTCGAACGGGGCCTTTGCGAGAAGCTCACGGTCTGCCTTCGAGAGCTCGACTACCTTATCGTAGAAGCCCGGGACAGCGACCTTCTGGTCTGCGTCGTGGAGCTGGGCGATCATCTCGCAGAGGACCGTGATAGGGTTGGCGACCGCGCCGCCGTAATGGCCGCTGTGGAGGTCCTTATTGGGCCCTGTGACCTTGACCTCGAGATAGCTGAGGCCGCGCATTCCGCAGTTGATGCTGGGGACCTTTTCGCTGATCATCGTCGTATCAGAAACGAGGCAGATGTCTGCTTTCAGCAGGTCTTTATGTTCGCGCATCCAGTCGGGAAGGCTCGGGCTGCCGATTTCCTCCTCGCCCTCGAAGATGAACTTCACGTTGTGACGAAGCTGGCCGGTACGGACCTGATACTCGAAGGCCTTTATGTGCATAAACAGTTGGCCTTTGTCGTCGTTGGCCCCGCGCCCCCAG
>JAEESD010000094.1 GCA_016286145.1 Bacteroidales bacterium
CTTTATAAATAAGGAGTTTGGAGGCATCCCTTCGGGGAAGGGGATACTTCGCTATCCTCTCATCCGGAAGAGGATAATTATAGTCTTCTATATGAATCTCAGGAATCATTCTCCTCAGTAAACTGATTGATGCACTTGTCGTCTAAGCGGATCGCACTCCGAAAGCCTTCGCTTCGCTCATCCCTCCCGCAGCGCTTCGCTTGCGGGCCCCTCCCGTTCACGTGGCCACGGGCGGCCACGGGCCTCGGAGCGCTAATCCGCTTCTCCGACTCATCGAAGAAAAGCTCACAGGCAGAATCCAAATTATTAATGCAAAGATACGACGAACGAGTGAATTTTGGAAGGAAGAGACGACACACAATTTGCGAAATAATTTGTCGCGAAATGTAAATCTGAAAAATTTGTAACGTTTCACAATTGAAAAGTTTACAAAAATGGGGATAGCGGTGCACCCCGGCGGCCGAAATGGGTTATCAGTTTTGCTAATACTAGGTTCTAAGGATACATAAAGCGGTCAAACCCAGCGTTTTAGCGAATTTTGATGATTTAAAAGTAGAGGTAAAATACGGGCGATTAGAGTAGATATAAGAAAAAAGCGCGAAATCGCCACTTCCCCGCCCATAATATCAAAGATTAATTCTCCTATACCCAGTGTTTTAGCTATTTCAAACTGAAGAAATAAATAGGTTGCCAAAATGGCGTATTTCTGCAGGGGCTGGAAAAGTGTACCTGAATCGCTTTGAAATGTGATTTTTGTTATTTACTTTTGTAACACGTTAGTTGAGGCTATGAATTTACGTTTGCAACAATTTATCAACGCCGAAAATATCACGCAATCCGAGCTCGCAGACACTATCGGAGTTGCGCGCGGAAGTATTTCCCATATTCTTTCCGGTAGAAATAAGCCCAGTTTCGATCTGATTGAGAAAATGGCGTCCTGCTACCCTGCTCTCAATATAGAATGGCTTATTACCGGCAAGGGAAAAATGTATAAAAACCACGCTCCAGTAGTCCAGGAGGGCGATTTATTCGATTTTGAGGAGGAAGAAAACGATGTGCCGGAAGCGGAGATTCCAGCGGTGATAAAGATGGCTCAACCTAAAGTATCTACTTCAAATAAGAGATTGCAATCTTCTAAGTCGCAGAGAGTTATATCTAGAATTTTGGTTTTCTTCGACGACGGAACCTTCCAGGAGCTTGTACAGGATAACGGTTAAAACGTTATCTTTGTTTTATGATAACAGCTTCAATCTGTACGATAGGCGACGAAATTCTCATTGGTCAGATCGTCGATACTAATTCTTCAAATATTTCACGCAAACTGGGTGAGATCGGAATTAAGGTCACCCGGATGGTCAGTATTGCCGATGACCACGACGAAATCATCACTTCCCTATCCCGCGAACTTGATTCCAACGACATAGTTATCTCTACTGGTGGCCTTGGGCCTACCAAAGACGATATTACAAAGCCCGCTCTGGCCGAGCTTTTCGGCTGTAAGGCCTGGAAAACCGACCAGGAGCAGCTTAAAATAGTATATGATATACTCCACTCCAGGGGTCTCGACGTGCTTGATATCAATCTCCGTCAAGCTGAAGTCCCGGAGTGTTGCGAGGTGATTCTTAATCACAACGGAACCGCCCCGATAATGGTCTTCGAAAGGCCGGACGGACACCGTCTTTACTCCCTTCCGGGCGTTCCCCACGAAGCTTTAGGAGCTCTCGACGAGGTTCTCGCAGACATAAAGAAACACTTTAATACAGAGAGTATATATCACAAGACATTAATGGTTTACGGCTTTGCTGAGTCTGCCCTATCGAAGTTCATCGAGCCCTGGGAAGACGCCCTTCCGAAGGATGTCCATCTAGCTTACCTTCCCAACACAGCAACCGGCATCCGGCTCCGTCTTTCAGTCTATGGAGGACAGCGCGAAAAAGACGCTGAAAAGGTTGAAAAACTCCTCATCGGGCTTCGCGAAATCCTTGGCGATAACATCTACGCCGAGAAGGATTGCGCCCTTCAGGAAGTTATCGGAGATCTGCTCAGAGGCAGCGGAAAGACCCTCAGCGCCGCCGAATCCTGCACCGGAGGTATGATTTCTCACCTACTGACTACCGTTCCGGGCTCCTCTGAGTACTATCTGGGAAGCGTCATCTCCTATGCCATCCCGGTCAAGGAAAAGGTGCTTGGAGTGCCCTCAGAGACTATTTCCGCCAATGGCGTAGTCAGCAGCGAAGTCGCTGCCGCGATGGCCGAAGGCGTACGCCGCGTAACTGGCAGCACCTACTCCGTCTCCACCACCGGCCTCGCCGGCCCAGGAGGCGACGAGCGCAACCCCGAAGGCACCGTCTGGATCGCCGTCAGCGGGCCCCATGGCACTATTACCAAGCGTTTCCAGTACCACAACGACCGCAAACGCAACATCGAGCGCTTCTCCGCGAGCGCGCTGGACTTCGTCCGACGCTACATCTTAGCTGACTAGATTCCGCCCTTCGGGCGTCATCTACGCTAAGATGCTCGCTGGGCTTAAATCAGGGTTCCCCACTCTTCTGTGAGGTCGTCGAGGGCGCGTTTGAGTTCGAGGTATTCGCGCGTCAGTTCGATGATGTCCGCGTCGGCCGGAGGGGCCGAGAGGATGGATTCGATTTCTTTTTGGCGAGACTCCGCCTTTGATATTTCAGATTCGAGGTATTTGATACGCTCCTTCTTGCGGCGTTCTTCGCGGGAGGCGGCCTTTTGCTGCTCGTAGGAGAGGGCCGGCTTCTTGGGCTCGGAGAGCTTGGGAGCCGGTTTGGCGGCCCCTACGGGCGCGCTCGCCGCCGTCTTGCGGTCGAGTTCCTGCAGAGTTTCCAGCTTACGCTTCTCGAGGAACTGGGTGACCGTTTCGAGATGTTCTTTCACGACGCCGTCCTCGAACTCGTAGAACTTGTCTACAAGGCCGTCGAGGAAGTCACGGTCGTGGGAGACGATAAGGAGGGTGCCATCGAAGGCCTTCAGGGCCTGCTTGAGGATGTCCTTGGACTTAATGTCCATGTGGTTAGTGGGCTCGTCCAGGGCAAGCAGGTTGTGGTTCTCGAGCATCAGTTTGGCCATCCCGAGCCGGGCTCTCTCGCCGCCGCTCAGGACGTTGACCCGCTTGTCGATGTCCTCGCCCCGGAAGAGGAACTGCGCGAGAATGTCGCGAAGCTTGGTCCGGATATCGCCTACCGCGATGCGGTCGAGCGTCTCGAATACCGTCAGAGTCTTGTCCAGGACGTCTTCCTGATTCTGGGCGAAATAGCCGATGCTGACGTTATGGCCTATCTTCGACTCCCCTTCCATCGGGTCCAGCTGGCCCATGATCACTCTCATAAGGGTTGTCTTACCCTCGCCGTTGCGCCCGACCAGGGCCACCTTCTCGCCGCGCTTGATTTCGATGTCGGCGCCGCGGAAAACGACCTTCTGAGGGTAGCCCGCAGTTAGCTCTGTCGCCTTGTAGACGACATCGCCCGAGCGCGGGGCCGGCGGGAACTTGACAGTAAGCGTAGCGTTGTCCGTCTCGTCGATTTCGATGCGGTCCAGCTTGTCCAGGGCCTTGATTCGCGACTGGACCTGATTGGACTTGGTAGGCTTGTAGCGGAACTTGTTGATGAAATCCTCCGTCTTCTCGATCATCCGCTGCTGGTTCTCGTAGGCCGCTGTCTGCTGGGCCATCCGTTCGGCCCGCAGTTCGAGATACTTGCTGTACGGGACCTTATAGTCCTGGGCATGGCCGAGGACGATCTCGATGGTCCGGTTGGTGATGCGGTCGAGGAAGCGGCGGTCGTGGGAAACCAGCATCAGGGAGCCCTTGCGCGAGGCGAGGTAATCTTCCAGCCACTCTATCGACTCGATATCGAGGTGGTTGGTGGGCTCGTCGAGCAGCAGGACGTCCGGGCGGCGAAGCAGGATCTTCGCCAGCTCGATTCTCATATTCCAGCCCTGCGAAAAGGTCTCCGTAAGGCGGCCCAGTTCCCTTTCGCGGAAGCCAAGGCCGACCAGAGTACGGCGGGCCTGGATTTCCGGAGGCTCGCTGTGGGAGGTTGACAGTCTGTCGTTGAGATCCGAAAGGCGGGAGGTGAGCTCGAGATACTCTTCGGACTCATAGTCCGTGCGCCTGCCCAGTTCGGCTGTGATTTCCTCGATTTCGGCCTCCATCCTGTTTTCCTCGTCGAAGGCGCTCATAGCCTCCTCCAGGACGGTACGGCCGCGGTTATGCTCCATTATCTGGGGCAGATAACCGATCGAGATGTGATTGGGTTTGTCGATGTGGCCCGAGGAAGGCGACTGAAGGCCGCAGATAAGCTTCATGATGGTGCTCTTTCCCGCACCGTTCTTACCCGTAAGGCCTATCTTGTCACTCTCGCTTATATGGAAGTTGATTTTGTCCAGGAGGACAAAACTTCCATAAGCGACAGTCACATCGTCCAGAGAGATCATTTATTTCTTCTCTTCAGGCTGGTCCTGGTCGTCGGGCTGCTCGCCCTCCTTCATTCCCTTCTTGAAGCTGCTGACTCCCTTTCCGAGACCCTTCATAAGCTCGGGGATTTTTCTGCCTCCGACGAGAAGAAGAATCACGAGGGCAATGATGAGAATCTCCCAGATACCGAGGGTTTGGAAAAGTAAAGGATTAATTAACATATTGTATTATAATTAATTGTTGTTCAATGCTTTAAGCGACTCCTCAAGGGCGGCGATACGCGCTGTTGCGTCGGCCTCTTTCTTCCTCTCCATCTCAACCACCTTGGCGGGTGCGTGTTCTACGAACGAGGCGTTAGAAAGTTTCTTCCTTACAGACTCGAGGAAGCCCTTTTGATGTTCGAGTTCGGCCTCGATCTTGGCTTTCTCTTCGTCGGCATTGACAAAGCCTTCCAGCAGAACGCTCATCTTTACGGTACCGACTATGAAAGAAACGCAAGTTCCATCGGGAGCTCCGGAGACTACCTCGCTGAGGTTGGAAAGCTTCTCGAGGATAGGAATCAACTCTTCCCTGAGGTTACCCTCTACAAAGAGTTTAAGGGGCTCCTTAGGAGGGATTTGCTTCTGAGCCCTTACTGCGCGAAGACCCATCACGGCTTCCTGTACGAGTTCGAAGTCCTTGAGGAACTGCTCGTCATAGGGTCCGGCGACGGGGGTACGCTCGAACATGATGGTTTCGCCGGGACGGCGCTCTGCCATAGCCTGCCAGAGTTCCTCGGTGATGAAAGGCATAATGGGGTGTATGAGCTTCAGAAGCTTCTCGAAGAACTCGATAGTAGCTTCGTAGGTACGGCCGTCTATAGGCTCCCCGTAGGCGGGCTTTACGAGCTCGAGATACCAGGAGCAATACTGATCCCAGAAGAGCTTGTAAAGGGTCATCAGGGCGTCTGAAATACGGAACTTCGAATAGTGATCCTCTACCGCCTCGATAGTCTTCGAGAGGAGATTGTCGAACCATTTAACCGCAAGACGGGAAGACTCCTTCTGCTCCGCCTTTTCGTCTACGCTCCAGCCGCTTACGAGGCGGTAGGAGTTCCATATCTTGCCGCAGAAGTTACGGCCCTGCTCCACCTGCGACTCATCATAAAGGATGTCGTTTCCGGCGGAAGAACAAAGGAGCATGCCCAGGCGAACTGCATCCGCGCCGTATTTGGCGATAAGATCCAGCGGGTCGGGGCTGTTTCCAAGGGTCTTGCTCATCTTGCGTCCAAGCTTGTCGCGAACTATACCGGTAAAGTATATGTTATCAAACGGCCTGTCGTTCATGAACTCATTTCCGGCCATGATCATCCTGGCCACCCAGAAGAAAATGATATCCGGGCCGGTTACAAGATCGCTGGTCGGGTAGTAATACGCAAGGTCTGCGTTGGGTTTATGGTCAGGGTTACCGGGCATCTCGGGATCGAATACCGAAATAGGCCACAGCCAGCTGCTGAACCAGGTATCCAGCACGTCTTCGTCTTGCCTGAGGTCTTCGGGCTTGATGTTCGGATCAATTGCCTTAGCGGCTTTGAGGGCCTTTTCGAAGCTGTTTTCAACAACTACCTGGCCGTCCGGCAGATAGTAT